>NZ_JBITMP010000003.1:0-438793 GCF_044466425.1 Nonomuraea sp. NPDC049400 | reverse complement strand
GATCTGACTCCCAGCCGCGGGAGGTGTCATAGAGGCTGGGCACCGACAGCTGGGTTTTCGGTGCGACACGCTCAGGGGAGGCGGACGAGGACGGCTTCCCCGTGCCGGTCCGGGGTCCGTGCGACCCTCCCGAGTCATCGCTTCCCGCACCTCCTCCGCAGGAGGTGAGAAGGCCGACAGCCGCCATTGCCGCAAGTACGCACCTGGGCCGATTCACACGAATCCTCCATTCAGCAGAACGCATCGGTCGGTTCGACTGCCGAGATCGCCGCGAAGTTCGGCGACGTTCTCGACCTGAATAGGCCGTGGATCTGGCATGGTCGCTCTCATCAATTGCCTCCCGTACGAACGCGATCAATCCCTGATGGCTGTGACGCACTCGCCACTGGCCGGCCGCAGCACCTGAGCCAGTCGACGGTGCGCCGGTAGGCCTGATCTTCGGCCTTGAGCCCGGTGTGCCAGATGTACCTGTGTCCCCCGCCGCTCAGGTTCCAGGCTTCGGTCCAGTTCCAGACGGGCTTGTTGCCCCAGCAGTAGCCGTGGAACTTGGCGCCCTTCTTGGCACCCGGTAGCCAGAGCTGAGGCTCTTGCGCCTACGGATCTCATGACTGGAAATGTAGGTCTACAGGTGTTGAGGATATGTTGAGAATCCGTTGAGCTTCCTGGACTGGGCCGCACGCTCGAGGAAGACGCCGTCTACACAAGGCTCTAGACGCCTCCGGCCGCACCCGCGCCGACGGACTGGATGCGATGGCGGGCTCAGCCCACGCCATGCTCGGCCCGTCCTGGGCCGAACTCCTCACGGAGAGCCACGGGGGCAGACTCCGCTACCTGTCTTGGTCCGCCGAACGCGGACCAAGATACGCGTTCATCCAGCGGTCCAGCTCGGCGAACACCTGCTTGCGCACCGGCTCCGCCGACAGCACGAGATCGTGGATGCCGTCCGGGATGCGCACGCACGTGACGTGCGGACCCAGCGCGGTGGACCAGCGGGCGATGTGCTGCGGATCGAGCACGACGTCGGCGGAGCGGGCCTCCGGCACGAAGTCGCGTACCCGGAGCCCGTTGGCGGAGGCGAGCACGAGCACCGGCACGTCCACCGCGAGCCCCGCGTGCAGCCGCCGCTGCGCCCTGCGGATGGCGGCCAGCCACATGGCGTGCACGGAGAAGCCCTCCAGCGGCTTGAGCGTCAGGTCGTAGTCCCACTCGCCGCCCTCGCTGCGGTGCAGCGTCTGCCCGTAGACGGTGCTGATGCCCAGCGGGAGCGCCCTCATCGTGTACGACAGCGGCGTCTTGAGCAGGTCGGCGGCCAGGCGCAGCGGGGCGGGCACGTTCAGGTCGAAGAACGGGCTGTTGAGCGCCAGCCCCTGCACCAGCCCCCGGCCGCGGACCCGGTCGGCCCACAGGGAGGCGACGAGGCCGCCGGTGGAGTGGGCGTTGATCGTCAGCTCGTCGTGGTCCTGCCGGATCAGACGGACGGCCTCGTCGATCTCGGGGAAGTAGTCGGTGACGCTCCTGATCAGGCCCCTGGTCTGGTGCGGCAGCAAAGAGCGCCCGTACTTTCGCAGGTCGAGCGCGTAGAAGTCGATGCCGCGCTGGAAGTAGTGATCGGCCAGATGGTCCTGGAAGAAGTAGTCGGTGAACCCGTGCAGGTAGAGCACCGCCCTGCGGGATCCGACCTTCCTGGAGACCAGCGTCGCGACGACCTCGCCCTCGAAGTCGTCCGGCATGGGCAGCACGGTGATCTCGTACATGCTAGACACCATAGGGGCACATGTTAGACATCGTCGGCGTCGGCGAGGTCAAGCGACTCGATCAACTGCCCGCGCATTGCAAAGGTGACGGCGTTCAGCCGCTCCGGACGGTTCAATGTGACGGTGGCGATCTCGGAGATCACTGTTCGGCTACTGATGTTCATCCTCCGATAAAGACATATTTCGTATTTGGTGCATAGGCTGCCGCCTCTATTGATGCCTGAGGTGGGCCTCGCCTAGCGCTGGTAACGGCCTCGATCGGGCCTATGTGGTGGAGCTCGGGGAAACGGGGAAGGCGTGCGGCAGGCGAAGGAACCGGCGAGTGCAGGAGCGGTCCTCGGCTGGCTGGTGCTGGCGGCACTGGCGCCCGGGGCCGCTCATCTGCGTGCCGGTTGGCGCAAGACCGGCCTGGTCCTGCTCTCCTGCTACGTCGCCGGGCTGCTGGCGCTGCTCGCGCTGGCGCTGACCACCGACAACCTGATCGGCTCGCTGACCGAGAACTCCTGGCTGACGGCGATCCTGGTGGGCGCCGCCGTGCTGGGGGTGGCGTGGTTCGCCCTGATCGTGCACTCGTTCGTCGTGCTGCGGCCAGGGCGGCTGCCGCAGTCCGGGCAGATCCTCAGCGGCACGCTGGCCGGGCTGCTCGCCGTCGTGGTGGTGTTCCCGTTCGGCTGGCTGTCGCAGGCCGTGTGGACCTCGCGGCAGACGCTCAACGACATCTTCCAGGAGACGCCGTCCGACTCGCCGTCCGCCGCGGCGGCGGAGAAGCCGGAGGACCCGTGGGCGGGGCGGCAGCGGGTCAACATCCTGCTGCTCGGCGGCGACGCCGACGACCACAGGATCGGCGTGCGTACCGACAGCATGAACCTGGCCAGCGTCGATGTGAACACCGGCAACACCGTGCTGTTCAGCCTGCCGCGCAACCTGGAGAACGTACGCTTCCGCCCTGGCACCCCGATGGCGCAGCAGTTCCCCAACGGCTTCCGGCTCCCGACCGACCCCGGCGGCGGGCGCAGCGACCTGCTCAACAGCGTCTGGGAGTACGCCGACGCGCACCCGGAGATCTTCGGCGGCAAGCAGCACCAGGGCGCCAAGGTGCTGATGGACACGATCGGCTACACCCTCGGGGTCAAGGTCGACTGGTACGCCCTGGTCAACATGTGGGGGTTCGCCCGGCTCATCGACGCCATCGGCGGCATCACGATCACCGTCGAGCAGGACGTGGTGTTCGGCAAGTACAACGAGGGCCTGGTCAAGGCCGGCACGCGCAAGCTCAAGGGCGCCGACGCGATGTGGTACGCCCGCTCGCGCACCTACAGCGACGACTACACCCGGATGCGCCGCCAGCGCTGCGTGCTCGGCGCGCTGCTCGACCAGGCGGACCCGGCGACGGTGCTGTCCAGGTTCAACCGGATCGCGCTGGCCACCAAGGAGCTGATCAGGACCGACATCCCGCGGTCGATGCTCAAGAACCTGGTGCCGCTGGCGCTGAAGGTCAAGAACGCCAAGGTGACGAGCGTGCAGTTCGTGCCCCCGCTGATCAGCACCGGCTATCCCGACTGGGAGAAGATCCGCGTCATCGCCGACAAGGCGATGCGCGACTCGGCTCGTGGGAGCTCCCCGGTCGCCGCCTCCGCGAGCCCGTCACTCTCGCCATCCGCCACCGCCTCGCCCTCGCCGTCGCCCTCGTCTTCGCCCTCGCCGAAGAAGTCGGCCGTCAAGAAGAACGGCCAGAACCCGGCTAAGGGCCTCATGGAAGGCTGCGGCGGCCCACTCTGACCGACCGGATCAGGCCGGCCAGCGCGGACCGGCGGGATCACGCAGGCTTCGCGACGATCCGGCCCACCGGGACGCCGCCGCCCAGCACGTCCACCCGTTCGAAGGCCGCTGCCGGCGCGACGTCGCAGCCCATGCGGCGGAGCACCGCCAGCGCGATGGCCGTGGTGGCGCGGGGGCTGCCGTCGATGACCTTCACCGCGACCGAGTGGCCCGACTCCATGGCCACCACCAGCACCCCCTCGGCGCCTCCCTTCGCCAGGGCGCCGGGGAGGGCTCGCATCAGCTCGGTGTTCTGGTGGCCGGTCCCGCCCACGTACTCGGGTTGCGCGCGCATCGCGTCGGCGACCTGGCGTGGTGCGGTGCCCGGCGCGGCCAGGACCAGGCCTTGAACGGCCCGGGCCAGTCCGGTCAGCGACAGGCCGAACAAGGGCGCGCCGCAGCCGTCCACCGCCACGTGAGCGGCCTTCTCCCCCGCCAGTTCCTCGGTGACCGAACGCACCTGGAGCTGCAGGGGATGGTCGGCCGACAGGTACGAGGGCACGTCCCAGCCGTTGGCCACGGCGGCGGCGAGCATGGCGGCGTGCTTGCCCGAGCAGTTCATGCGCTCGCGGGAGGGCTCCGCGCCCTGCCGGATGAGCCCGTACATGGTGGGGCTGTCCTCGGGCCACGACGGCGGGCAGGCCAGCGCGCCGAAGTCCAGGCCGTAGTCCTCGAGGATCTCCTGCACCAGCCGCACGTGGAAGTCCTCGCCGGTGTGGCTGCCCGCCGCGATGGCCAGCCGCGGCCCGGCCAGGGCCGCGCCCGCGGTGAGGCAGGCCAGCGCCTGGAACGGCTTGGCGGACGAGCGCGGCAGCACCGGCGCATCCACCTTCCCGAGCCTCACCTCGGCACGCCCGGACGGGTCCAGGCCGACGGCGCTGCCGTAATGGACACTCTCCACGAAGCCGGAGCGGATGACCTCGGCTAGCGCGGCGTAGTCAGGCACGTGCGGCTCTCCTTCTCAGTGATGCTGACTGGCGGGCCTCCAGCGTGCGGGCCAGCTTGGACAGCGACGCGTTGACCACCAGGTAGACCAGCGCGACGACGAGGTACGTCTGGATGAGCAGGCCGTTGTAGGCGGCCAGGACCTTGCCGCTGTAGAGCAGCTCGCCGTAGCTGACGACGAATCCCAGCGAGGTGTCCTTGAGCAGGCCGACGGACTGGCTGACGATCGACGGCAGCACGCGGCGGATCGCCTGGGGCAGCACGATGAGGCGCATCGTCTGGAACCGGGTGAGCCCCACGGCCAGGCCCGCCTCGGTCTGGCCGCGTTCGACGGAGTTGATGCCGGCGCGGAAGATCTCGGCGAAGGCGGCCGCGTTCGACGCCGTCAGCGGCACGCACAACTTCCAGAACAGCGGCAGGTCCAGGCCGTAGCGCGGCAGCGCGAACAGCACCACGTACACCAGCAGCAGCGCCGGGATGACCCTGACCACCTCGACGTAGGCGGCGGCCGGGAGGCGCAACCACCGCCGGTCCGAGAGCCGTCCGAGTGCCAGGAGCAGGCCGAACGCCATGGACAGCGCCGCCGACACGACCGCCGCCAGGAACGTGGACCACAGACCTGTCAGGAGATATCGCCACATGGGCCAGGTCGCGTACGGCTGCCAGCGGGCGGCGTCGAGCTGCCCGTTCGCCGCGAACTGCCGCACCGCCAGAGCGACGAGCGCGACGGCGGCCAGCGTGCCGAGCACGGTCGCGACGCGGATGCGCCTGCGCGCCTTGGGCCCTGGCTCGTCGAAGAGCACCGTCATCGGAGGATCACCAGCCTGCGTTCGAGCCTGCCGGTGACGAACCCCGCCACCGAGGCGATCAGCGCGTACGCCAGGCCCGCCCCCACGAAGATCGGGATGGGCTGCGCCTCGATGAGGTTCACCCGGTTGGCGGCGGCCGTAAGGTCGACGACGCCGACCGCGGCGGCGAGCGCGGTGTTCATGGTGGTCGCGATGAAGATGTTGCCGAGCGGCTGGACGACCGTGCGCAGCGCCTGCGGCAGGATGACGTGCCTGAGCGACTGGCTGAACGTCAGCCCGATCGCCCGCGCCGCCTCGCCCTGCCCCTTGCCCACCGAGTTCACGCCGGAGCGCAGAGCCTCGCCGACGTACGCGGCCTCGTACACGGCGATGACCACGATGGCCGTGACCAGCGGCTCGGCCTTGACGCCGATCTCCGGCAGGCCGAAGAAGGCCAGGACGAGCAGCACGAGCAGCGGCAGGTTCTGGAACGCCTCCACGTACGCCGTGCCGATGGCGCGCAGCACCTTTACCGGGCTGACGCGCAGGGCGCACACCAGCGCCCCCAGCACCGCCGCGCCGGCGAACGACGCGGCGGTGAGCTGGAACGTCACGATCAGCCCCTGCCACAGCTCGGGCAGGTGATCGAGCAGTACGGACATCAGGACCCCGGCACGGAGCCGATCTGCGGCGGCTGGGGAGCCTCGCCCGTCACAACGGTGCCGATGGACTTCTTCCAGATCCCCTGCCAGACACCGGCATCCTGGGTCTTCTTCAGCCAGTCGTTGAGGAACTTCTTGAACTGGTCGTCACCGTGCTTGAGCCCGATCCCGTACGGGTCCACGGTGAACGGCTTGGTGACGATCTCGATCGACGGATCCTTCTGGGCGTTCGCGATCAGGAGCGTCTCGTCCTGCACGTAAGCCACGCCCCGGTCCTGCTTGAGCGCCTGCATGCACTCGGGGTCGCTGCCGAACGTGATGATCTCCGCCTGCGGCGCCAGCTTCTTGATCGCGGGGATGGCCGGGGTGTTCGCGCCCGCCAGGACCTTCTTGCCGTTCAGGTCCTCCGGCTTGGCGATGCCCGAAGTGCCCTTCTTCACGGCGATGGTGAGCCCCGAGGTGTAGTACGGGCCCGCGAACGACACCTGCTTCGCCCGCTCCTCCGTGATCGTGTACGTCTGGAAGACCACGTCCACGGTGCCGTTGGCCAGCAGCGCCTCCCTGGTCTCCGACGCGGAGTTGACGATCTTCACCTTGGGCTCGCCCAGGATGTACTTGGCCAGCGCCTTGCCCATGTCCGCATCGAACCCCTCGACCTCGCCGGTCACGGGATTCTGCTGGGAGAGCAGAGGCGCGTCCAGCGAGCCGCCCACGAGGAGCTCACCGCGCTTCTTGATCTTCTCCATGGTCGAGCCGGGCAGGATGTCGGCCGCCGCCGCGACGGGTGCCTTGGCGAGCACGTCGGCGCCCTTCTGGGACGGCTCCCCGGGCACGGCGGGGCTGCTCGACTCACCACAGGCCGCCAGCCCTAAGACCGAGGCGGCGACAACGGCGACAAGTCTCTTCATGAACGGTCACTTCCTTCGATTTCGAAGATAGGCCGGACCGTAGTGGGTGATTTCGTAGCAAGTCAATACGTTGTCGTCGTAAGTCCGGACATGGTAGGTATCTCACATGAATCAGCGGCTGCCCGTGCAGGGGGCACAGGGCGACCTGCTGCGACTCGTCGCCACCGGCAAGGCCGAGTCACGCGCCGACCTGGCCCGCTTATCGGGCCTGGCCGCGTCCAGCGTGTCGCTGCGCGTGGAGGAGCTCATCGACGCGGGCCTGCTCGCCGAGGAGGGCTCGGGCACCTCCCGTGGCGGCCGCCGCCCCCGCCGCCTCCGCCTGTCCCCGGACGCCGGCGTCCTGGCCGTCGCCGATCTGGGCGCCCACCACGTACGGCTCGGCCTCCTGGACCTCAGCGGCACGCCGCTCGTGATCGAGGAACGCGGCTGCGAGATAGCCGACGGCCCGCAGCTCACCCTGGACCGCATCGCGGACGCGTTCGACGAGCTGCTGGCCGCCCACGTCCCCTCCTCCGTCCCGCTCAGGGGGGTCGGCACCGGCATCCCGGGCCCGGTGGACCCGTCCAGCCAGCGCGTGGTGACCCCGTCCCGCATGCCCGGCTGGAACGGCTTCCCGGTCGCCGACCACCTGGCCACCCGCTACGACCTGCCGATCCTCGTGGAGAACGACGCCAACCTGATGGCGGCGGGCGAGGCGAGGTGGTGGCCGGCCAGCGAGAACCTCATGGTCGTCAAGGCCGGCACGGGCATAGGCTGCGGCGTCATCGTCAACGGCCACCTGCACCGGGGACGGGGCGCGGCCGGCGACATCAGCCACGTGCGGGTCCGCTCGGACTCCTCGATCGTGTGCGCCTGCGGCCACCCGGACTGCCTGGAGGCGTACGCGAGCGGCGCCGCCCTGATGTCGGCCCTGCAGGAGTCCGGCCTCGAGGTGAGCCGCCCGGCGGACATCGTCACCCTGGTCGACGACGCCATCCCGGAGGCCACCAGCCTGGTCCGCACGGCCGGCCGCCGCATCGGCGAGGTCCTGACCGTCCTGGTGAACTTCTTCAACCCGGACGTGGTGGTGGTGGGCGGCAGCCTGTCGGCGGCGGAACCGCTGATCACCTCGATCAGGGCCGCCGTCTGGGAACGTTGTCTCCCGCTTGCCACGAGAGACCTGGAGATCGCCCCGGCGCGGGCGGGGCGGGACGCGGCGCTGCTCGGCGCGGGCACCCTCCTCCTGGAGGCCGCCCTGAAGGTCACATCTTGAAGATCGAGGTGTCCAGCTCGAAGTCGACAGGGGCGGGCAGCATGATCGGTGCGCCGATCTGCTCGGTGATCGCCACTTGATAGGCGTCATCTTTGATCTCGCTGAACACGGTCACGCTCGGCTCGTCGGCGATCGGATCGATCAGCACGTAGATGGGCACTCTGCCCAGCGCGTAGGTTCGTCGCTTCTCCACGCGGTCTGTGTAGACGCTGCTGGGTGACACCACCTCCGCCACCATGACCACCCCAGACGCCAACAGCTCCCATTTGCCCCACCGGGGGCAGTCGCTAGGGGCTAGGACATAGTCCGGCGCGGGAGAGTCTCGTGGCCCTTCCACGCAGATGTTCAGGCCCATCGCTCCCCGCCATCCTCGCTGCTTTAGCAGCGGCGAGAGGGCGTTGTGCAGCTCTGTGGCCATCCAGGCGTGCTCTGGACTGCCCATAGGACTCACAAGCATCTTCCCTTCGATGACCTCAACCCGGAGATCCGGGATGGGGGGTAGGGCATCGAACAGCTCACGAGCGGTCATCCCTGTACGCGTGAGCTTCGCGTAGGTGGATTCCGTCTGGTGCTTCTCTTCCGTCATGGCGACCATGACATCTTTCCCTTCGTGTTCGAACGGACACTCTAAGTATCCAATCTTCAAGGAGCGTCCGCCACCAAAAACCAATTGCCGTAACGGGCGCGGCCGGTCGAGGATGGGCGGCGATGAGCAGGACGAAGATGCACGCCGACGAGGTCCAGACCGACACCGAGCTCGTTCGCCGGCTGCTCGCGGGACAGTTCCCGCAGTGGGCCGGACTGCGGATCGAACCCGTCGACTCCTACGGCACAGACCACGACATCTACCGACTCGGCGACCACCTGTCCGTGCGCATGCCGCGCATCGCCTGGGCCACCGACCAGGCGGCCAAGGAGGCGCGGTGGCTGCCGAAACTGGCACCGCACCTGCCGCTGGCCGTTCCGGTGCAGCTGGCGATGGGTGATCCGGCCGAGGGCTATCCCTTCAGATGGTCCGTGTACGAATGGCTGCCCGGCGCGAACGCCAACGGCACGATCGCGGACCTGGAGCAGGCGGCCGTCGATCTCGCCGCGTTCGTGAAGGCGCTGCGGAAGGTCGACCAGACCGGAGCACATCCGCGTCCCCGCGGCGCTCGCGGCGGTCCGCTGACCGAAGGGGACGAGTTCGTCCGCCGGTCGATCGCCCAGCTCGGCGACCGCATCGACGGCGCCGCGGCCCTGCGCTCATGGGAGGAGTCGCTCGACGCGCCCGCGTGGGACGACCCGGAGGTCTGGGTGCACGGCGACCTGCTGCCAGGCAACCTGCTCGTGGTCGACGGCCGCCTGTCGGCGATCATCGACTTCGGCGGGCTCAACGTGGGCGACCCCGCCTGCGACCTCCAGCCGGCGTGGAACGTGTTCGCGGGCGAGAGCCGCCGGCGTTTCCGTGCCGAGCTGAGCGTCGACGACGCGTCGTGGCTGCGCGGCCGCGGCTGGGCGCTCTCCCAGGCCGTGAACGCGCTGGCCTACTACTGGGACACCAACCCGGGGATGATCCGCCAGGCCTCCAACGCGCTGGCACAGGTCCTCGCCGAGAACCCGAAACCCTGAGCCCGGGAGCCTGCCCGAGAACCGGAACCCCAGAATGCCGTCCGGAGTCGAGGAACCACGAGCAGGTCGCCCAGTCTCGCATCGTGCGATGCGAGGGCGATCCCATCCGCAGCCGCACGGCTCCCGGCGGGCGGTTCAGCATCTTGACATGCCGACGGCTGAGTGGATCAATTACGGACTTGTGCGCATCCTTGCCGGAACACTGGTGGTCGCCACCATGGTCGCCGGGTGCTCGAGCGACCCCGTCGACGCGGCACCACCGGTCGCGCTCGCGCTCCCGTCCGCCACGGCCGCGAGCCCCGAGCCGCGTGTGGAGACCTTAACTCCTTCGCCGCGGGCGACGCCGAGCCCGGCGCCGCTGACCCTCGATCAGGCGGCCCGGCGTTATCTGGGCATCGTGCGACCGTACAACATCGCGCTCGAGCGACTCGAGCAGGCGATCAACGGCAGCCAGTCTGTCGCGGTGCTACGCCGCCGAGCAGCGCAGGTCGCCACCTCGAACAGGACGCAGATCGGCCAGTTGACCGACACCGCCTGGCCCAGGGCGCTGCGCGGGCCGATGCGGCAGCTCAAGGCCGAATCGCTCAAGGCGCAACGGCACTGGCTCCTGGCCGCGCGTGCCCGTGACCGCGACGCGCTCATCCAGGAGGTGCTGAACGCCGCCCGCCACGACGGGAAACCGGCGGTGGGAAAGATCCGTACCCTGCTCCACCTGGAGCAGTACGACGAAGACGACTACTCATGATCGTCCCGTGCCCCTGCGCGCATTCGACTGGCCCCAGGCCGGGGGGTCGCCCTGAATCGGATGGACTGACGCGAACGCGAGCAGGGCGGGACCGGCGCCTAATGAGGGCTCCGCAGCTCCCGGTACGCCTCACGAAGCTCTCTTGCTTCGGGGATGTGACGTTCTTCGATGGCGTTGATCACTTCACGCGCTCTCCAGTGGTGGGACGGAACCAGAGACTCACTCGTCAGGGCGGCGAGTGTGACCTGTCCCGCCTCGTCCGGCTGATCGGCAGCGAGCAGGGATAGAGCGAGATCAAGGCGCGCCGTGACCGTCCTTCGCGGCCGGGCCAACCCCTCCGCGGCGGACTCCAGGCGGGCCAGCACCTGCCGGGCGTACCGCTCGGCGGCCGGATCTCCGAGCCAGGAAAGCGTCGTGGCGACGTAGGCGTCTCTCTTGGAGGGGTCGTACCGGTAGTGGTGCTCTGGATGGGTGGGCATCTGCAAGGGGTCCACCAGGCGGTCAACCCGGTGCAGCGCGTCACGGGTTTCCGGCCCGGCACCGAACCGTGCCCATATCCGACCTTCCTGCGCGGTCGCCTGGATGTAGACAGAACTACCGCGCGGTGCGATCCTCTGAGCCCCCTGCGCCAGGGTCAGCGCATGGCGGTAGTCGCCGGTGGTGACCGCCTGCCATGCCTCGGTCTCCAGGCACCATGCCGCGATCTCGGAATGCCCAGCATGGTCGGCCAGTTGGGAGGCCGTCTGCAGCCACGTTGTGGCGGCCGGGAACTGGCGCAGATCGATATGGCAGGTGGAGGCAAGAAGTGAAAGCCAGCCACCCACCGTGAGAAGGCGCCGATGCTCGTGGAGCGTCTTCTTCGCATCGAAAAGCCGGGAGACATACGACAGGTGCCGGCGTATGCGTCCAAGCAGTTCCGCTGGTGGAGTCACCGGATATGCCATCGCGAGGTCGTCGACGGCCGCCTCCAATCGCTCAAGCGTCTCGGCTCCGACATCGCTGGCAGCCACCCGGCGGGCCAATTCCAACGCCCCGATCTCGTCATCGCCAGATGAGGCGTCACGGATGACACGATCAGGGTTCGTACCGAACAGCTCGGTTTCCTCCATCCCGAAGACCCGGCAGTAGAGCACCCGGTACGGATCCTTGGGCTGATGCCTGCCCGCCTCCCAATCTTTGATCATCCGGGTTAGCGATTCCCGCTCGGGGAGCCGGTCGCGGGTCCAGGGGTCGAGGCCGAGGCTTAGGTCGTCGAGGGCGCCGTTGTAGGTGTCGAGGTTGAGGAATCGGTTGAGGCCCGGGTTGTAGTCGCGGAACCCCATGTCGTACATGCCGGTGGAGTTGTCCCAGCGCTTGGCGTTGAAGCGGTAGGGGTTGTACTCCTCCTTGGCGGTGGGGTCGACGGGGTCGGGCTTGTCGACGTTCGGGCCGACGACTTCACCTACCGACGGTCAAGGTCACTGTCGGTAAACACAGCAGGTCACCTCGGCCCGACCGCCGGCTGAGGCATGAGCGACTCCCAGAAAACTCACAGCAATCACTGAGGCACAGCAAGCCCCCTCGACACCACGAAGGCCGGTGCGGGCCAGCGGTTCCTCGTGGGCTCTTGACCGGTGTGACCATCTATGTGTAGATCGAAAAGGTTTGCCGCTGCCCACCCCGCACCCCCAGGAGGACAACCCATGCCCGCGGCCGGAACACCCGCACGGTGACGACCCAGCCTCGCGAGACGATGACGGTGCAGCGGCGCAGCCGTGGACAGGCGATCCGAATCGCCACCGTGCTGGCCGGCTTCCTCCAGCTCGTCCTCGCCGCCCTCCTGATCGGCATCCCCGCCGGCTCCCCCACCCTGGACGAAGTGCCCGCCCCCAAAGGCGACACCACCACGCCATCCCCGGCGGCCCTGGCCGCCCACGCCACCGCCACACCGGTCAGACCGACGCCACACGCGCACCCGGCCACCGGCCCCACCGCTGGTGCCCCACGTAGGACCCCCACCGCACGGCCAAGCCGCGCCACACCGCCCGCTGCGGCCCCCATAACTCCGGCGCGACAAAAGCGAGAAACCGCGGCCGTTGATGCTCCCAAGACAACGAAATCCGCCACCAGCGAAATACCATCGCCGTCACCCAGTGCGTCTCCGGAACCGAGGCGGCAGCATACTCCGCCTGGCCAAACCCTGGAACCACCGAAACAAGTGGAGCAATCACCGCAGGGGTCCAAAGATGAGCACCCTGCTCAGCAGGCAAACACTCCGCCGGGCCAGACGCAGAAATAACATTGCCACGGCACAATTGGCAGGATTTGCGGCACCGCCGCTGGTGCCGCGCTCGGCGCCGCGGCCAGCAGTGATGGTGCCACGGTAAACACCATCGCGAACGCTCGATCTGGAAGGCTTTGATGGATTATCGCTACCTTGCAAGTTCGACATAAATACTGGCGAAGAACTTGCCTCATCTACAAAGTGGCATGCTCTCGCTCGATGGATGCCCGAAAGGCATCCCGGTCCGGGGTGGGCTCCGCAGGCCAAGCCGGTAACCAGTCAACGGGCGGGCTCCGATTGGACGCCGGAGGCGTCGTCGCGCCGGAGGCGCGCCTTAATGAAAAGCGCCTGAGCCACGAGCGCGGAGCGCTCCTGCGGCGAAGCCCCTTTGTTCGGGGCGGGTGTCAGCAGGCCCACCACCCAGATGGGCAACGGGTGGGTGGCTTCGGCTCACCTACTGGCTGCCCATACGGCCGCCGGGGTCAAGGGCATGTCGATGTGGTCCACGTCGAGGGCGTCGCAGACGGCGTTCACGATGGCGGGTGGGATGCCGATGCAGCCGGCCTCGCCTGCGCCCTTGGCGCCCAGAGGTGTGTTGGGGTTGGGGGTGGTGGTCTGCAGGAGGGTGATCGGGGGCATGTCGGCGGCGGTCGGGAGGAGGTAGTCCAGGAGCGTCGTGGCGTACGGCAGGCCGTTCTCGCCTATGACCGCCTGCTCGTACAGGGCCTGGCCGAGGCCCTGGGCGATCGAGCCGTGGCTCTGGCCGCTGACGATCATGGGGTTGACGACCACGCCGTAGTCGTCGACCGCCACCAGCTGGTGCACGTGTACGGTGCCGAGGTCCGGGTCCACCTCCACGACGGCGACGTGCGCGCCGTACGGGAAGGCCTGCGGTGGGGCGACGATCTCGTCGGCACGTAGGGGGCCGGTGCGGGCGACCAGTTCGCCGATGGGCAGCCCCGGCAGCGGCCCCGCCGCGACACCGGCCGTAAAGGCTTCCGCTCCTGGGCTGAGCGCGAAGGCCTCCCCCTCGAAGCCGGCCACAAAGGCCTCCGCCTCGAAGCCGGCCGCGACGTCCTCCGCCTCCGGTCCCGGCGCCCCGGGGACAGGCTCCTCGTCCACCTGGCGGCGGGCGCACGTGTCGCCTCCCACCACCAGGCGGCCCGCCGCGTACGAGACCTCCTCCTCCCCCACCCCGAGGAGCTCCGCGCAGCGGCGGCGGGCCGTGGCGACGAGGGACTCGGCGGCGCGCCACAGCGCCGCCCCGCCCACCTGCATGGAGCGGCTGCCGAACGTGGCGAAGCCGTAGGGCACCTCGCCGGTGTCGCCCTCGACGACGCGGACCCGGTCGACGTCCACGTCCAGGACCGAGGCCACTACCTGCGCGAACGCGGTGAAGTGCCCCTGCCCGGTCGAGGTCGAGCCGACGCGGGCGATGAACGTGCCGTCCGGGCAGGCCTGCACGCTGCCGAACTCGTCGCTGTCCGGCGGGCCGCCCGAGCGTTCGACGTACGTGGCGATGCCCACGCCGATCGGCGGCTCGCCCTCCTCGCGGCGGCGGGCCTGCTCGGCGCGGACCTCGTCGTAGCCGACGGCGGCGAGGGCCTTGTCGAGCGCGGCGGCGTAGTCGCCAGAGTCGTAGGTGCGACCGGTCGGCGTCAGGTACGGGTACTGGCCGGGGCGGATGAAGTTGCGGCGGCGCAGCTCGGCCGGGTCCATGCCGAGCCGGTGGGCCAGCCGGTCCACGGTGCGTTCGAGGGCGTAGGCGGCCTCCGGGCGGCCCGCGCCGCGGTAGGAGGTGGTCGGGGCGGTGTTGGTGAGCACGCAACGCACCCGGGTGTGCACCCGTGGGGTGCGGTACGCGCCGGTGCTCATGGCCCCGGTCATCATGGGGACGAAGGCGCCTGTGTGCGGGTACGCGCCGATGTCGGCGTCTATCAGGAGTTCGTACGCGAGGAAGGCGCCGTCCTCGTCGGCCGCCAGCCGTACCCGCTGGGTCTGGCCGCGACCGCGCGGGCCGGCCAGCATGGCCTCGGCGCGGTCCTCGCACCAGCGGAGCGGCCGGCGCAGGTGTATGGCCAGCAGGGCAGCGACCACGTACTCCGGGCAGGTCTGGCTCTTGGCGCCGAACGCGCCGCCGGTGGCCGGGACGATCACCCGGATCCGGTCGCTGTCGAGGCCGAGCGCCGCCGCGAGCGAGTCGCGCAGCCGGTGCTGGGCCTGGTGCGAGGCGTACACGGTGAGGCGGCCGTCGCGCCCCGGGTCGACCAGTACGGCCCTCGGCTCCAGGGACGTGGGGAGCAGGAGCTGCTCGCGGTAGGCGGCCTCGACCACGACCGGGGCGCTCGCGAACACGTCGTCGGCCGGCGCGCCGAAAGTGCGCTCGACCGCCACATCGTCACGGCCGGCACCGGGGGCGAGGGTGAAGGGCAGTGGTTCGAGGTTCAGGCGGACGGCTTCGGCGCCGTCCTCGGCTTGGGCGCGCGTACCGGCGGCGACCACGGCGAGCGCCTCGCCCGGGTAGCGGACGCGGCCGGTGGCGAGCAGCGGCCACGACGGCACGCCGTCCTCGCCCGGCATGTCATGGGCGGCGAGGTACGGCAGGTCGCCGGCGGACCACGCGCCCGCCACCCCCTCCTCCTTGAGCGCGGCCGCGACGTCGACCCCGCGGATCAGCGCGTGCGGAACCGGGCTACGGGTGAAGGCTAGCTCGAGCGTGCCGGGGAGCTCCAGATCGGCGACCCTGCGTGCCTGGCCGGTGACCAGGTCGCGATCCTCACGCCGCGCGAGCGGCATCCCGATGTACCGCAATGTTTGGACACCCCCGCTTTCGGTACCAACGTCGATATCGGATTCCCGGGATGGGGGACATGAAACCGGCACAATTCGACTACGTCGCGCCTGCCTCCGTGCCGGAGGCGGTGGCCGTGCTGGCCGAGCGCGGGGCGGAGAGCCGGGTGCTGGCCGGCGGCCAGAGCCTGCTCATCGAGCTGCGCTACCGGACCGCGCGCCCGGCTCTGGTGGTGGACGTCAACCGCATCCCCGGACTGTCGGAGGTCACGGTCGAGGACGGCTCCGTCCACGTCGGCGCGCTGGTCCGGCATGCCCAGCTGGAGCGCGCCCGGTTCGACGACCCGCTGGCCGAGCTGTTCCGCCAGGTCGCGCCGTACGTCGCCCACCCGCCCATCCGCGCGCGCGGCACGTTCGCGGGCAGCCTGGCGTGGGCGCATCCGGCGTCGGAGTGGTGCGCGCTGGCCATCGCCATGGGCGCGGGAATCGAGGTGGAAGGCCCGGCGGGACGGCGTACGGTGCCCGCGGACTCGTGGTTCCGAGGGCCGTTCACCACAGCCTGCCTGCCGGAGGAGCTGGTCACCGGCGTCCGGCTGCCGCGCCCGCCCGCCGGGGCGACGGCGGCGTTCGCCGAGCTCCGCCGCACCCACGGCAGCTTCGCCCTGGCCGCCGCCCTGATCATGCTGCGGCTGGCCGGTGGCCGCGTCGACTGGGTACGGATCGGCCTGGCGAACGCGGCGGACGTGCCGCTCCGCGCTGTCGATGCCGAGCGCCTCGTCGCGGGCGAACTCCCGGAGCCCGAACTGCTGGCGGAGACCGCGTCGCGGGCCGCCGCCGAGGCGGACCCGCCCGACGAGCCGCACGCGCCGGCCGCCTACCGCAGGCACGCGCTCGCCACCCTGGTACGGCGCTGCCTCACCCGGGCCGTTCAGCAGGCCGGCACCCCATGAACGTCGAGCTCACGGTCAACGGCCGGACCCACCGGCTCGACGTCGAGCCCCGGACCACCCTGGCCGACGTGCTGCGCGACCGGCTCGGGCTCACCGGGACCACGCTGGGGTGCGAGCACGGGGTGTGCGGCTCGTGCACGGTGCTGATCGACGGCACCGCCATCCGTTCCTGCCTCGCCCTGGCCGTCCAGGCGCAGGGTGCCGGCATCCGCACCGTCGAGGGGCTGGCCGACGGCGACCGGCTGCATCCCCTGCAGGAGGCGTTCGCCGCCGAGCACGCGCTGCAGTGCGGCTTCTGCACGCCCGGCTTCCTCATGCTGCTCGCCGGCGCGCTGGCCGAGGAGCCGGAACTGGACAGGGACGAGCAGCGGCTCGACGAGGTCCTCGCCGCCAACCTGTGCCGCTGCACCGGGTACGCGGGCATCCGCCGGGCCGCGGTACGCGCCGCAGCCCGCCTGCGCGGGGAGACCGGCTGAAGCAGGGAGACCGGCTGAGACGCGGGGAGACCGGCTGAGGCTGAGCCGCTACACGGGAGCGGCGAGGCTGCCCAGCAGTTTCAGCGCCTCCTCAGAAGGACTGCCCGGCTGGGCCAGCAGGGTGATGAGCTGGAGGCCGTCGGAGCCGTTCACCGAGAAGACGTCACAGGTCAGCTCCAGCTCTCCGACCTCCCGGTGGCGCATGCGCTTGACCTCGCCCACCTTGTTCGCGACATCGTGGCGGGCCCACAGCCGCCGGAAGTCGGGACTCTTGACGGAGAGCTCGCCCACGAGCCCGGTCAGGCGGGGGTCGTCGAGATGCGAACCGGCGACCAGGCGCAGGTGGGCGACCTTGGACCGGGCGGACCTCTCCCATTCGGGATAGAACTCGCGGGCCGCCGGATCCAGGAAGATCAGGCGGAGCAGGTTGTCGCGGTGCTGGAACCCGCCGTACAGGGCGTCGGCGAGGGAGTTCACGGCCAGGATGTTCATGAGGTCGTCGCAGATCAGCGCGGGCGTGCCGGGCCAGCCGCCGATCAACGTACGCAGGTCGGCACTGACCCGCCGGGCGGCCGGGCGCCGGGGCTGGAGCATGGGATGGGCCAGCGCGTGCATGTGGGCCGTGGCCTCCGGGGTCAGGCCGAACACCCGGGCGAGGGCCCCGAGCACGCGCTCGGACGGGTGGCGCTCCCTGCCCTGTTCGAGGCGGATGTAGTAATCCGTGCTGACGTGGGCCATCATCGCCACCTCCTCGCGCCGCAATCCCGGCGTCCGGCGTGGGCCCCCGTCCACAAGCCCCGCCTGCGCGGGCGTGGTGACCTCTCTCCGCGCGCGGAGGAACTCCCCCAGCAACTTGTTGCTGTCCATTTCGTCACGATATGTCGGTATTTGATAACCAGGGTGGTTGTGTCACTACCAGCCTGAGACGGCATCGCCGCACCCGTCGGCGTTCCTCCAGGTGTGCGAATTTCCTGGGTGTGACACGTCCACCCTCCTCGCATCGTCCCGCCTTACTGTCGGCATGACAGGAAGGAGACGACGATCGTGATTGCGTACCCCCGATCCATCCGGGCGCGCTCCGCCCTGGCCGCGTCGCTGCTCGCCCTGATCGCGCTCGCGGTCGTGGGCGTCACCTCCTCGCTGGCGATCCGCTACCGCGTCCAGGACGACGCCTTCAACCGGGTCGAACAGGTCGCCAGCCGATGGAGTGCGGCGGCCCGCGCCGGGACGATCCCGGTGGTGATACCGGCCTCGGGCGACGTCGATCTCATCCAGCTGGTGGACGCGCGCGGCCGGGTCCTCGCCGCCAGCCACTCCGCGCGGGCACGCCCGGCGCTGAGCACGCTGCGGCCACCCGCCGACGACCGCGTCCAGCGGCGGACCGACGGGCGCCGCCTCCTGGTGGCCATCCGCATCACCACGGCGGCCGACGCCCCGGTCGTGCTGGCGGAGCGCCGCGAGCCGGCCCTGCTGCGCGGCCACAACCTGGAGTACGCGCTCACGGCGGCGGCGCTGGCGCTGCTCGCCATCGTGGCCTGGACCTCCTGGAGAACGGTGGACCGCACGCTGCGGCCGGTCGAGGCGATCCGCGCGCGCCTGGCCGAGATCACCGTCAGCGACATCAGCCTGAGAATGGCCGTGCCGCCGGGCGACGACGAGGTCGCCATGCTCGTCCGCACCGCCAACCAGACCCTGGACCGGCTCGACGAGGCGGTGGCGCAGCAGCGCAGGTTCGCCGCCACCACGTCCCACGAGCTCAGGAACCCGATCGCGGGCCTGCGGCTGCAACTGGAGGAGGCGCTGCTCCATCCCGGCGAGGTGGATCCGCACGAAACCATCCGCTCGGCCCTGTCGGCCGCCGACCGGCTCGACGCCATCGTCAGCGACCTGCTGGTGCTCGCGCGACTGCGGGCCGGCGACCCGGCGCCGCCCGAGCTGGTCGACCTCGGGCGGCTGGTGAGCCAGGAGGCGCCGCGCGCGGGTCGCGTGCCCGTACGGGTGCACGCGGCCCCGGAGGTCTGGGTCTGCGGATCCCGCATCCAGCTCGTCCGGGTGCTCGCCAACCTGGTGAACAACGCGATCCGGCACGCCGACAGCGCCGTGGACGTCTCCGTGGCCGCCTCGGGCGGGCAGGCCGTGGTGACGGTGACCGACGACGGCGCGGGCATCGCGCCCGCCGACCGCGAGCGCGTCTTCGAGCGGTTCACCCGCCTCGACGACGGCCGCCGCCGCGACGCCGGCGGCAGCGGGCTGGGCCTGGCCATCTCCCGCGACATCGCCCAGAGCCACGGCGGGACGCTCAAGGCCGAGGACTCACCGCGCGGCGCCAGGTTCGTCCTGCGGCTCCCGCGCCTCGACAGCCCTCCCGCCGAACGGGTGGAACGGCTGAGCGCCGTGATCTAGACGCGCCCGCGCGGGACCTCTCCTCCAGAGCACCCTGAGGTCGGCCATCGCGTCCCGCTCCACGCACGCCCCCGCGGGCGCTGGCCGTTCACCGTCCCCCTGATGGTGATCTCATGCGTCACGCGGGCCGGTGGAAGGTGGCGCGCCAGCGGTGGCGCTCGCCGTCGCGCAGGTCCTCGACCTCCACCGTCTCCAGCCCGCCCGCCGCGAAAGCCGCGATCTCGGACGGGGTCAGCGGCCACGGCGGCGCGAACACCGGCCCGCCCTCCTCCCGGCCCGACGCGATCACCAGCAGCGTGCCGCCGGGCCGTACGAACTCCGCGACCGCGGCGATGGCCCGGGCGTGCAGCGGCTCCGGCAGCGCCTGCACGGTCATGACCTCGACCACCAGGTCGAACGCCTGCCGCCACGCGGCGGGCGGATCCAGCAGGTCGGCGGCCTGGTAGCGGACCCTGCTCCCGGGGAAGCGCTCCTCGGCGAGCCGGACCGCCGACTCGCTCACGTCGAACGCCACCGTCTCGTAGCCGAGCCCCGCCACGTGCTCGGCGTCGTCACCCAGCCCCGCGCCCACGACCAGCGCCCGCCCCTGACCGGCGCGGGCCCACTCCACCAGCAGGGGATGCGGGGAACGCGAGTCCCACGGCACGATCGCGTCGCCGCTCGCCGACTCGGCGTAGAGCCGCTCGAACCACCCGGTCGGGTCGCCTTTGCCCAGCGATTCGGCGGCCAGTCTGATCGCGTCGGCATCGGGGTCTCGCTCCGTCATGAGTCCTCCCCCCAGGGTCCATCACCCGCCTGTTGATCGGGTAGGAACCTTACGCGTGGAATGACTCCTTCGCCAGCCTCCGCAGGCGCACCTCGTCGATGTCGTGTCCCAGCCCCGACTGGGTGAGGGGCACGGCGATGACCCCGGCGTTCGCGCCCACGATGGGCTTGACGATCTGGTTCTGGCGGGGCGGCTGTGTCACGTCGCACGGCAGCGTGCAGCCGGGCAGGCTGGCGACCGCCACCGTCGCCGCCCTGGCCAGCCCCGCGCCGTGGCCGCCCGCGCACTGGATGTCCCAGCCCGCCGCCGCGGCGCGGTCGTGCGCCCGGCGGGCCTCCGACAGCGAGCGGAACAAGGCGGGCCGCAGCAGCAGAACCTTCGCCGCCCGCAGCGTCAGGTAGTCGTCCAGCTCGGCGGTGGAGGCGACCTCGACCGCGACCGAGGCGGCCACCTGGTCCTGCAGCGAGGCGTGCGCGTAGGTGTCGCCGGCGGCGAAGGGCCGCTCGATGACCTCCAGGCCGTAGGAGTCGAGGGCGACGAGCTGGCCGAGGTCGGAGTAGGCGTTGCCGCAGTCGACGGCCAGGGTCAGGGCCGGGTACGCCTGCCGCACCGCGCGTACGGGCTCGACGTCCCAGCCGGGCCTGACGTCCAGCGTGACGTGCCCGTACCCGGCGCAGACCTGCTGATTGACCCGGGCCACCAGGCTCTCCACGGACGCGTCGGGGGTCAGCCGCACGGTGGCCATGAGGGAGGTGCGGGTGCCGCCGATCGCCTCGGCGAGCGGCACCCCGCGCATCCTGGTCCACAGGTCCCAGCAGGCCATGTCGACCGCCGGGTCGCCGCTCTGCACGGCGTCGGGATGTTCCCAGTCGACGCCGATCAGCAGCGCGGCCAGCGTCTCCTCCAGCTTCGTCCACGTCTTCGGCCGGGGGGAGGTGGTCTCGCCCCAGCCGGTCATGCCGCCGTGGTCGGTGAGCTTCACGAGCAGGGTCTCCGACCTCCTGCCGTACGGCAGGACCAGCCGGAAGACCTCAAGCTCCCGCACTCGCGGCATGTACCCCCCTTTTATGACGCGGCTCCCTCCATAGTGCCTGCTGCGCGGTGCTGGACAAAACGCGGGGCGATCAGGAAGGCCAGGAGCGCGAGCGCGACGGTGAAGGACAGGCCGACGGCGTAGCTCTCGCCGGTGGCGGTGAACAGGGCGCCGCTGATCGCGACGGCGACCACGGTGAACACCGACTCGCCCACGCCGACTGCGGCGCTGTTCTGGCCCTCCTCGCCCTCCCTGGACATCTCCAGCACCAGCACGGACACCGTCGGGTGCATCGCGCCGATGCCGAGCCCGGCGACGGCCATGGCGAGGTACGCGACCGCGATCGGCAGGGAGTCGACGAGCACGAGCATCACCAGCGCGATGCCGGTGGCGACCATGGCGGCGCCGCCGCGGATGGCGGTCATGTGGCTGATCGTGCCGCGGCCCTTGATCCAGGAGCCGGTGGACCAGCCGAGGGCGCCGATGGTGAGCACGATGCCCGCGCCGGTGGCGGACAGGCCGCGCTCGTTGATCAGCATGAGCGGGATGAGCACCTGGGCCGCCGTCAGCGAGCCGAAGGCCAGGCCGCGCAGCACGGGCGCGGTCGGCAGGCCGGGGGCGGCCCTGAGGGAGCCGGGCAGCAGCAGCCTGGGCAGGGCCACGACCAGCAGGACGACGCCTGCCAGGAGCAGCGGCAGGCCGGCGAGCTTGAGCGCGCTGCCGTACTGGATCAAGGCGGCGGCGACGGCGGTCAGCGTGGCCCAGACCAGCTTGCGGCCGAGGCCCGGCGCGGGCTCGGCGGCGCCGTTCTCCACCTCGCGGCCCGAGGTGCCGCGCCAGAGCAGCAGCGCCGACGGGATGACGATCAAGGCGACGCCGATGAAGACCCACCGCCAGTCGGCGTTCTCGACCACGAAACCGGCGATGGCCGGACCGACCATGGACGGCACCACCCATGCGGCCGAGAACAGGGCGAACACCTTGGGGTGCAGGGCTGCCGGATAGACCCGGGCCACGACCACGTACAAGGAGACCTGGATCAAACCTCCCCCGAGCCCCTGCAGGAACCGGCCCGCGACGAACACCTCCATGTTCGGCGCGATCCCGGCCAGCAGCAGCCCGGACACGAAGCCCGCCACACCTGCCGCGATCGGCTGCAGCGGGCCCCGCACGTCGCTCCACCGGCCGCCCAGCACCGTCGCGATCACGCTGGCCGCCAGGGTGGCGCTGAAGGCCAGGTTGTACAGATGCATGCCGTCGAGCTCGCGGGCCACCACCGGCATCGCCGTGGCCACCGCCATCGCCTCGAAAGCCACCAGCATGACCAGCGCGACCAGCCCGATGCTGAGCGCCCGGTATTGTGCGGACACCACGCCCGCCGTAGATCTCTCAACTGTCGTCGTCATATCCGGCAAGCTATGGCGAACCCGCACGTCACCACATCGGGCGCGGGGCCTAGGCATTTGGGCCTAGGGCATGCGCGCCTCGATGCCGTCGAGGATCAGCTCGAGGCCGTAGCGGAAACGGTCCTCGCCGTCGTCGGCGATCAGCTCGTCCACGTACTTGCTGATGTGCGGGAACCGCTCCGGCGGCAGCGCCCGGTAGTAGCCGGCGATCTGCCCGACGAAGTGCTCGAAGTACTCCCGCGGGTTGTCCAGCCCGGCCGCGCGCATCCTCGCCCAGTGCAGGGAGCCCTCGTACGCGTCGCCGGTGATGTAGAGGGAGAGCCGGTCCATCGACAGCGACGCGTCCCTCGGGGACATGCCGGCCTCGATCAGCAGCCCGAAGACGAACTCGCCCGCGCGGATCGAGTTCTCCCCCGACGGGATGTTGGCCAGCGCCACCCGCGCCACGTCGGCGTGGATGGACAGCACCCGGTGCGACTCCATGGCGTATGCCCGGAGCTGCTCCTTCCAGCGGCTCGGATCACGCTCGGGCAGCTCGATCTCGCCGAGCACCCGTTCGTAGATCAGCTCGAGCAGCTCCTCCTTGTTGGCCACGTGCGCGTAGAGCGAGGCGGGGCCCGTGTCGAACTCCTGGGCGACGCGTCTCATGCTCAGCGCGTCGAGCCCCTCGGCGTCGACGATCCGCAGCCCGGCCTCGACGATCAGGTCCTGGCTGAGCTGCCGCCTGAGCGGTGCCGGTTTGCGTGACTTGCGCCACGGGGGCGTGGGGACGTCCTCCGATCCTGCCATGCCAACCATCATACGAACACTGTACTTGACACGAACACTGTTCGGCCATAAAACAGTGTTCGTAACGAACAGCGTTCGTCCATAGAACACCGTTTTAAGGAGTCCCCCATGACAGTCACCGCCTCAGCGGAGACGACCGAGGCCCAGCCCTATCGCTGGCGCTGGGCCGCCCTGTTCGTGATCCTGGCCGCCGAGGTCATGGACCTGCTCGACGCGCTCGTGACCACGATCGCCGCCCCGAGCATCCAGAAGGACCTGGGCGGCAGCGACAGCATCGTGCAGTGGCTCGGTGCCGGTTACACCCTGGCCATGGCCGTCGGACTGATCACCGGCGGACGGCTCGGCGACCTGTTCGGCAGGAAGCGCATGTTCCTGATCGGCGCGCTCGGCTTCACCGCCGCCTCGCTGCTGTGCGGCGTTTCGACCGGCCCTGAGATGCTGGTCGTCAGCCGGGTGTTGCAGGGCCTGTTCGGAGCCGTGATGCTGCCGCAGGGCCTCGGGCTGATCAAGGAGATGTTCCCGCCGCAGGACCTGGGCAAGGCGTTCGGCATGTTCGGGCCGGTCATGACCATCTCGTCCGTGGGCGGTCCCGTGCTGGCCGGATGGCTGGTCGACGCCGACTTCTTCGGCACGGGCTGGCGCATGATCTTCCTGATCAACCTGCCGATCGGCCTGGCCACCGTGCTGGCCGGGATGCGTTTCCTGCCTGAATACCGCCTCTCCAACGCCACCAGGCTGGACCTCGTCGGCGTCGCGCTCGTCACGACCGGCTCATTCCTGCTGATCTGCCCGCTCATCCAGGGCCGCGAGCTGGGCTGGCCCGTGTGGACGTTCGTGTCGATGGCGGCCTCGCTCGTGGTGTTCGCCGTCTTCGCCCGCTACGAGTCCCGCCGCGCCGCGTCCGGCAAGGACCCGCTGGTCACGCCCGGGCTGTTCCGCAAGCGGGCCTTCACCGGCGGTCTGGTGGCCGGGCTCGCGTTCTTCTCCGGCATGATGGGCCTCGGCCTGGTCTTCAACCTCTACACCCAGCTCGGCCTCGGTTTCACGCCGCTCCAGGCCGGCCTCACCGGCCTGCCGCAGGCGATCGGCGGCGTGATCGGCTTCGGCCTGGCGATGTCCGGGCTGCAGGAGAAGCTGGGCCGCGGCCTGCTGCAGATCGGCACCGCCGTCATGGCGGCGGGCGCGGCCGTGCTCGCCGTGACCATCCACCTCGCGGGGCTCGACGTCAGCGGCTGGCAGCTGGCTCCCGGGCTCGCCCTCGTCGGCATCGGGATGGGGCTGACCATGGCGCCGTTCTTCGACATCGTGCTCGCGGGGGTCGAGCCGCACGAGTCGGGCTCCGCCTCCGGCGCGCTGACCGCGACCCAGCAGCTCGGTGGCGCGCTCGGCACCGCCCTGCTCGGCACGCTCTTCTTCCAGCTGCTCGAGGACCAGTGGGGCTTCGGCCCGTCGATGCAGGTCACGGTGTGGGTCGAGGTGGGGCTGCTGGCGCTGACCTTCGCCCTGTCGTACCTACTCCCGCGCAAGGCCAGGGCAGATGGACCTACCCACTGACCGCGATGTGACGTTCCGCCCACTGTGCGATGTCGCGCCGCTCGATCGCGGCGGCCATCAGGTCGGGGAAGGCGTCGGGTGTGCACGCGAAGGCGGGCACGCCCATCGCGGCCAGCGCGGCGGCGTTCTCGTGGTCGTAGAACGGCGCGCCCTCGTCCGAGAGCGCGAGCAGCACGATCACCTGGACGCCCGCCTGCGTCATCGCGGCCACCCTGCGCAGCATCTCCTCCCTGACGCCGCCCTCGTACAGGTCGCTGATCAGGACGAAGATCGAGTCGGTGGGCCGGGTGATGAGGCCCTGGCTGTAGGCGATGGCCCGGTTGATGTCGGTGCCGCCGCCGAGCTGGGTGCCGAACAGCAGCTCCACGGGGTCGTGCAGCTGGTCGGTGAGATCCACCACCGCCGTGTCGAACACCACCAGGGACGTCTTGAGCGAGCGCATCGACGCCAGCACCGCCCCGAACACGCTCGAATAGACCACCGAGGCCGCCATCGACCCGCTCTGGTCGATGCAGAGCACGACCTCGCGCTGCACCGACCGCTGCCTGCGGGCGTAGCCGACGAGCCGCGAGGGGACGACCGTGTTCCTGTCCGGCAGGTAGTTCTTGAGGTTCGCCCGGATCGTGCGGTCCCAGTCGATGTCGGCCACCCTCTTGGGGCGATGCGTCCTGGCCGAGCGGTCGAGCGCGCCGGTCACGGCCGCCCTGGTCTTCTGGGCCAGCCTGCGTTCGAGCTCGTCCACCACTTTGCGCACCACGGCCCTGGCTGACTCGCGAGCCTGGTCGGGCATGACGCGGTTGAGCGCCAACAGGGTGCCGACGAGGTGCACGTCCGGCTCGACGGCCTCGAGCATCTCCGGCTCCAGCAGGAGCCGGGTGAGGTTCAGCTTCTCGATGGCGTCCTTCTGCATGACCTGGACGACCGTGGAGGGGAAGTACGTACGGATGTCGCCCAGCCAGCGCGCCACCCGGGGCGCGGACGCGCCGAGCCCGCCCTCTTTGCCGCCCTGGTCGTAGACGGCGGACAGCGCGGCGTCCATCCGCGCGTCCACGCCTTCCAGCCCGCACCCGGTGCCCTCGGCGTCGCCGCCGCCCAGCACCAGCCGCCACCTGCGCAGCCGCTCGTCGGTCTCGGTCATCCGTCCGCCTTTCCGAGGATCGTGAGCACCGTCGCGACGGCCGCCGCCGCCCGCCGCTCGTCCACGTCCTGCTCCCCTCGCCGCTCGCCGCCGCCCCCTGCCGAGCGGACCCGCTCGCCGATCGCTCTGCGCTCCGGCGCGGCGAACCCGCCGAACGTGCGGCGCAGCAGCGGCAGCACGTCGGTGAACTGCTGGCCGGAGAGCCCGGTGAGCCACCCGTCCACCAGGCTCAGCAGCCGGGGATCGTGCACCAGCAGCAGCCCGCCGCCCGCCAGGAACCCCTCGACCCACGCGGCCGCCCGCGCCGGGACCTGCCCCCTGGACATGGCCCTGGCCATGCGGTCGCCCGCGTCGTCGAGCTCCCCCGAGTCCAGCAGGATCCTGGTGAGGCGTCCTTCGATGAGGCCGTGCAGGTCCTGCCGGTCGCTGACGCCGCGCAGAGTGACCAGCCACCGGCTGCGCGGCGACGCGCCGCCGTCACTGTCACCGCTGTTGCCGCTGTCGTCGCTCAGGAGGGCCACGGCCGCGTGCACCGCGTCGACGTGTTTGAGCAGGCCGGCCGCCGCGTCGTCGTCCAGCCCCGCCACCGCGACCGGCAGGCCGACGCAGATCCGGTCCAGCATCGAGCGTACGATCACCGCCAGCCCCTCGGCCGAGGTGCCGCGGACGTCGCCGTACCGGTGAGCGCGCACCATCGCGGGCAGCGCCGCCATCAGGTGCGTCACGTCCGTGTCGAGCGCCGCCTTGGCCGACAGCGCGGCCAGCACCTCGGGCAGCGCCTCCGGCAGGTCGGCCAGCAGGCACTGCTCGACCAGCGACGTCAGGTCCGCCAGGGCCGCCTTGTCCGTCGCGGTCAGGTCCCTGGCCCGCTGCGCCGCCGCCCCGGCCACCGTGGTGCCGAGTGCGGCCTGCTCGATGAGCGCCAGGTCGTGCTCGGGCCGCCACTGCAGCGTCCAGATCTCCCTGAAGGTGCCCTTCCCCCGCGACTCGCCCGGCGTGCCCCAGCCGACGCCGAGCAGCCTGAGCCGGTGCAGCAGGTGGCTGCGCTCGAGGTCGAGCGGTTTGCGCAGGTCGAGGTCGATCTCGCGGTCGAGCGCCTCGGGCTTGAGCCGGAGCCGGCGCTGTTGCTCGCGCAGGTCCCGCTGGAGCGGCACCATCGGCGTGCCGTCGGTGACGTGGCCGAGCCGGTCGCCGACGACCATGCGCCGCTGGATCAGCTCGACGGCCAGGTCGTCGCCCTCGCACAGCACGGCCCTGGCCGCCTCGGTGACCTCGCCGAGCCCGGCCAGGGGCCGGCCGCGCAGGGCGGCCAGGCTGTGCGCGAGGCGTACGGACTCGATGACGTGCGCGGACGACACGGCCAGCCCCTCGTCGCGCAGCACCGCGGCGGCCTCGGCCAGCCACCGCTCCACGGGTCGGTCGGGCGCGCCGAACAGGTGGTGGTACCAGCCGGGCGAGGTGATCCCCGCGCCGTAGCCGCTCCACGAGGCCAGCCGCCCGTACGTCCACGGCACCCACGTCAGCTCGGCCTTGACCTTGGGCAGCCCGCGCAGGATCGCGTTGTCCTGCGCGGCGGCCGGCAGCTTGCCCGTCAGCGCCGGGACGTGCCAGGCGCCGCAGATCACCGCGATCCGGCCGTAGCCCTGCTTGACGGCCGCGCGGAGGGTCTTGCGCATGTACGCCTCGCGCCTGGCCTCCCGCCCGTCCGGCTCGTAACCCTCGCGTACGGCTGCCATGGCCTCGGCGATCACGTCGAAAGGGGTGTCGCCCCGGTGTTCGACGACGTCCTCCCACCAGCGTTCGGGATCGTCGTATCCGGCCGCCGCGGCGAGGCTCCCGATGGGGTCGGCCCGCATGCCGTCCTCGTGCTCTTCGTCCTCCGCGGCCAGCGAATGGGCCGCGGGCAGGTCGCAGAAGCTCACCGGGATGCCGGCGGACGTGCCGTACAGGATGGCCTGCCACTCGGGCGAGAAGGCGGCGAACGGCCAGAACGCGGCCCGCGCCGGGGCTCCCGGCACGTGGGCGAGCAGCGCGACGGGCGGCTCCAGCTCGGGCGCGAGCGACACGAGCGCGTCGGCCTCTGGCGGCCCCTCGATGAGGATGGCGTCGGGGCGCAGGCGTTCGAGCTCCCGCCGCACGGCCCTGGCCGAGCCCGGCCCGTGGTGCCGCACCCCCAGCACAAAGACGCCGGCCCCGCCCACGACCAGCGCACTCGCCGCGTCATCTGCCAGGCCGGGCACCGATGACGCGCCGCGGGTCGGAGGGGTGCTCATGAGACCTCGCGGCAGGCGCGGTAGAAGTCGCGCCAGTCGGGACGCTCGCGGACCACCGTCTCCAGGTATTCGCGCCACACCACCCGGTCCGACACCGGCTCCTGCACCACCGCCCCCACGATCCCGGCGGCCACGTCGGAGGGGCGCAGCACCCCGTCGCCGAAGTGGGCCGCCAGGGCGATGCCGTTGGTGAGCACCGAGATGGCCTCGGCCGTGGACAGGGTGCCGCTGGGCGACTTGACCTTGGTACGCCCGTCCTCGGTGACGCCCATGCGCAGCTCGCGGAAGACCGTCACCACCCGCCGGATCTCCGCCGGCCCCGTCGTCGTCTCGGGCAGCTCCAGCGCGCGCCCGAGCTGGGTGACGCGGCGCGAGACGATGTCCACCTCCTCCTCGGCGGTGGCCGGGACCGGCAGGACGACGGTGTTGAAGCGGCGGCGCAGCGCGCTGGACAGCTCGTTGACGCCGCGGTCGCGGTCGTTGGCCGTGGCGATGACGTTGAAGCCGCGCTCGGCCTGGACCTCGCGGTTGAGCTCGGGGATCGGCAGCGTCTTCTCCGACAGCACGGTGATCAGGGCGTCCTGCACGTCGGACGGCATGCGGGTGAGCTCCTCGACCCGGGCGACCCGGCCCTCGGCCATGGCGCGCATCACGGGCGACGGGGTCAGCGCGTCGATCGAGGGGCCCTCGGCCAGCAGCCTGGCGTAGTTCCAGCCGTACCGGATGGCCTCCTCCGCGGTGCCGGCGGTGCCCTGCACGAGCAGCGTGGAGTCGCCGCTGATGGCGGCGGCCAGGTGCTCCGACAGCCACGTCTTCGCCGTGCCGGGCACGCCGAGCAGCAGCAGCGCGCGGTCGGTGGCCAGCGTGGCGACGGCGACCTCGACGATGCGGCGCGCGCCCACGTACTTGGGGGTGATGCGGTCGCCGTCGCCCAGGATGTACGTGGTCACCGCCCACGGCGACAGCTTCCAGCCGGGCGGCCTCGGCCGGTCGTCGTCCTTGGCGAGGACGGCCAGCTCCTCGGCGTACTGGTCTTCCGCGTGCGGGCGCAGAACGGTCATGGGTGAAGCTCCTTGTACATGTCGGCACGGAAACGCAGCAGGGCGGCCACCTGCTGGATGGACTCCATGGGCGAGTAGCTCAGGACCAGGGGGAACAGGGCCGGGTCGATGCGCTCGCCCGCCAGCTTGACCAGCTCCCCGAGATTCCAGGGCTGCGTGGTGGCCACCTTCACGATCTTGCGGAGGACGGCTGTGGCCAGGCCCTCGCGCCAGTGGGACGACACTCCGCCCAACACCATGATCAATTGGCTGTCCAAGTCATGCTTTTTTACGAAATCGGCGGCAAGTTCCTGCTGCTCGTCGGGCGGCAGGGACTCCAGGAGGTCGGCGATCGGGTCCCACCCGAACATCGCCCGCGCCCACTCGGGATCCTTCTGCAGGATGGCGGCACGCACCCAGGCCGCCTTCACCTCGGCGTCCCAGTCGGGGATCCGCATCTCGAGCAGCCGCGCGGGCGGGCGGCCCCAGACCCCCAGCGGCGCGCGGGCGAGGACCTGCTGCAGCCACCAGGCCCGCTCGCCGATGCCCCTGGGCGGTTTGGGGCGGATGCCGTCGCGCTCCATCGCCTTGTCGCAGGCCTCGGGCGCCTCGACGGCGATGACGTTCCCCGCGATGGCGACGCAGGCGCGTGCCCGTTCGGCCATGCGCTGGGACATGCGCGACTCGGGGAGACGGGTGAGGAGGTTGGCGGCAGCCTGGCGCACCTCTCTGCGCCGGTCGTCGAGCGCGTTCTCCAGGAACGGCTCGTCGTCCATGCTCAGCCCGTCGGCCAGCACCTCCACGAACTCGGCTCGATCGTCGGGCGTCTCCCGCTCCCACGTGCTCTCCAGCAACCCCCTGGCCTGGGCGGGATCGGCCTTCCTGAGGGCACGCAGGTGCTCGCGCCGGTCCGCGGCGCCGCCCAGCTCCCACGTCTCCCCGGTCGGCTCCTCGAGGAGGTAGGCCCAGTCGGGGTTGAGGCCGGCCAGCCACCGCCCCCGCTGCCCGGCCAGGACCCCGAGATGCACCCGGATCGAGCGGTCGCGCCGCCCTCTCTCCAGGAGCTCGGGCAGCACGTACGGCGGCACCCTCCTGCCGCTGCCGGCGGCCGCGGCCAGCCATTCGGGGAGCAGCCTCTCGTGCTCGCCACCCATGATCCGCGCCAGCCGCTCGGCCGCCTGCCTGCCCACGGCCGCCCGCTCCTCGGGGGGCGCGGGCTCCTGCCGCTCGGCCTCACCGGCCCTGCGCCCGGCTCTGCGCCGCGCCACCTCGACGGCCGCGGCTTCGAGCAGATCCCCCTGGTACGGCCTGCGATCGGTGCCCACGAGCGCCGCCGAGGCCAACTCCTCCCAGCCGGTCACAGGATCACCGCCGTTCCTTCGTCGTCCCAGGTGGTCAAGGGCCGCAACCCGCGCGGAGTCCATTCGGCGGCGACGGTGAGCGGGCGCCCTCCGGAGACGGCGATCAGCCGCCACGGATCGCGCGCCACCGGATGGAGCGGGAGGCCGCCGAGCGAGGCCCGCCCGGGCACCACCCCGGCCAGCACGAGCGGCCACGACTCGGTCCACGGGTCCTCGGCCAGCGCCCCGGCCACCTCGTCGAGCGCCTCGTCCGGCGACACCCCGGGCGGCGCTCCCTTGGAGACGTCGCCCTCCCCCGCCCGCACTCCCCTCGAGAGCTCGTGCTCACCTGAGTCGTGGCGGGCGGCGACGAGCGCCCTCAGCGGGGCGGCGCCCGGGTAGAAAGCGAGATCGGCGTCGATCGTCGTCCCGGTGACCAGGGAGGCGTCGAGCGGCTGCCCCTGCGGCGCGAACGACAGCACCAGCGCCGGCCGTCCGGTGTGGCGCCCTCGCAGCCACACCCGCCGGGCGGTCAGCCGGTCCTGCACTTCGTCCCGCCTCCCCAGCACGTCCCACTGGTCGCGCACGCAGGCCCCGGCCAGCACCTCTTCCCGGTTGACGGGGAACCCGACCCTGCTCAGCACGGTTTCGGCCAGCGCCGCGGGCAGCTCCGCCCGCCGCCGGTAGGCGACGGCGAGCAGGTGGATCAGCGCGTACTCCGCCAGCAGCCGCCCCGGCCAGTCGTCGTACGCCCGGACCCGGGCCAGCCTGGACACGACCCCCGCCACACCCGGTGCCTGGGCGTCGATGAGCCGCTTGGCCAGCCCTTCCCATTCGTGCTCGGCGGCCCCCGCCAGCCCCTGTCGCACCTGGTCGTCGAGCCACCGCTCCAGCTCGGCCAGCCCGGCGGCGACGCGACCATGCCGCACGGACTCCGGGCGCCCCTCAGCCGCCCCCGCGGCGCGCGAACGCCCGCCTCCGGAGCCGGCGTGCCCGGCCTCGTCCGGATCCGTCCGCTCCGCCGCGGCATCGCTCTCCGCGGCCTTCTTGGCGCGGGCAGCCTCGATCTTGGCCGTCGCCTTGGCGGCCCGCTCGGCGCGCGCCTCCACCCACTCGGTCACCCACTGCGGCATGCCCTCCTCAACAGGCACGTCGTCAGCGGACCACATGAGCAGCAGCCCCAGCGCGTGCTTGCACGGGAACTTCCGGCTCGGGCAGCTGCACCGGTACGCGGGCTCGGTCAGATCGACGCAGGCAAGGTAGGGCCTGGCCCCGCTGCCCTTGCACTCGCCGTACAAGACCGTGCCTGTCGTGCCGCGCAACGACCATTTCCCGGGCGCCGCCACCCCTTGAGCCGCCTTCTGGGACGACGCGTCGGGGGCGAGGGCGAGCACCTGATCACGGCTCCACCGTTCGATCACCTGCCGCAGACTAGCCACCTCGACCGACATTTCGTGTTAGGTCGGCGAGATGCCCAGCAACCATGCAGGCATCACCCACATCGTCCTGATTTATTGGCATAAACTGTGCCAAGTGGAGCTGCGCACGTACCCCGACGGCCCGTCCATAGAGGTGTCCGACGAGGCGGCGGCCCTCGCCAGCCCGCTCGGCGGGCAGCTCGTCCTGGACGGCAACCGCTTCCTGCGCAGAGACGTCACGGGCGCCCCTGTGGCGTTCGTCGAGCGCCCGCCCATCGCCGAGGCCCTCGACCTGCTCCCCCACCCCGAAGGCGGCTGGTTCAGGGAGACGTGGAGGACGGCGGTCACGTTCCAGCCGGACGGGTACGCGGGACCGCGGGCCAGTGCCACCGGCATCTACTTCCTGCTGAACCCTGGCGAGCAGTCGGTGCCGCACATGGTCAGGTCGGACGAGGTCTGGCTGTGGCACCGCGGCGGCCCGCTGAGCCTGACGATCGGCGACTCCACGCTCACGCTCGGGCCGCTCGTGGAGGAGGGCCAGGTGCCGCAGGCGGTCGTGCCCGGCGGCGTATGGCAGTCGGCCCGCCCTGCCTCCGACGAGCCGGTGCTGGTGAGCTGCATCGTGTCACCGGGCTTCGACTACGCCGACTTCACGGCCTAGCAAGGCGTCGTCGCGAACGGCTGAGGTAACGTCGGCTCTCTCCCCGCACGATCAAGCCGCTCGATCAAGGAGAGACCCATGGTCCACAAAGCCGTCATCCCGGTGGCCGGTCTCGGCACCCGGCTGCTGCCGCTGACCAGGGCGCTGCCCAAGGAGATGTTGCCGATCGGCGACAAGCCCGTCATCGAGCACACCATCCGCGAGCTCGTGGACTCCGGCATCGACGAGATCACCATCGTCACCTCACCCCGCAAGGACCTCATCCAGCGGCACTTCGCCCCCGACGCCGACCTCGAGCTGCAGCTGCGCGCCGCCGGCAAGGACGATCTGGCCGACGCGGTCGCGGAGCTGTCGTCGCTGGCCCACATCACGTACCTGTACCAGAACGGCCCGTACGGCAACGGCACCCCCGTGCTCAACGCCGCCCGCGTCATCGGCGACGAGCCGTTCATGGTGCTGTGGGCCGACGACGTGTTCGTGGCCGAGGTGCCCAGGGCCAAGCAGCTCAAGGCCGCGTACGAGGCCACAGGGGCACCCGTGCTGGCCCTGATGCCGATGGCGGTCGAGGACGCGTCGCGCTACGGCGTGCCGATCGTCAAGGAGGACCTCGGCGGCGGCCGGCTGCTGATCTCCGGGCTGGTGGAGAAGCCGTCCCCCGAGGAGGCCCCCTCGCGCTACGCCGCCATCGGCGGGTACGTCGTCACCCCCGGCGTCGTCGAGGAGCTCCAGGAGCAGACGCGCAGGTGGCACCAGAACCCGCAGGGCGAGATCTACCTCACCGACGCCCTGCACAGGCACGCCGCCGGCCACCCGGTGTACGGGCAGGTCATCGACGGCACCTGGTGGGACACGGGCTCGCCGCTCAACTACCTCAAGGCCCAGTTCGCCGCCGCGCTCGCGCACCCGGAGCACGGCCCCGAGCTGCGCAGGCTCGCCCTGGAGAGCGGCTGACGCCTTGGGTTTCTTCCGGCGAGATGATTGTCTGAGCGAAAGAACTACGAGGAGGGCACCGGTGAGCCGTCAGATCGTTTCCATAGTGGGTGGCAAGGAGGCGGGCACCACCGCCACGTACGAGTCGACCAACCCCGCGCGCACCGGCGAGATCGTGGCCCACGTCGGTCTGGCCGACGCCGGCACGTTCGCCGCCGCCTGCCGCGCCGCCAAGGAGGCCCAGCGCGAGTGGGCCAAGGTGCCCGCGCCCGTGCGCGGCCGGGTGATCGCCTCCATCGGGCGGCTGGTCGAGGCCAACGCCGAGCGGCTGGCCCACCTGGTGACCGAGGAGATCGGCAAGCCGTACGCCGAGGCTCTGGGCGAGGTGCGGGAGATCGTGGACACGTGCGACTTCTTCCTCGGCGAGGGCCGCAGGTTGTACGGGCAGACGGTCCCGTCGGAGATGCCGGACAAGAACCTGTTCACGTTCCGGAACCCCATCGGCGTGGCGGCGGTCGTCACCGCGGGCAACTTCCCGGTCGCCGTGCCCTCGTGGTATCTGGTCCCGGCGCTGCTCTGCGGCAACGCCGTCGTCTGGAAGCCCGCCGAGTACGCCGCCGCCTCCGCGCACGCCATGTTCCAGCTCTTCGTGGCCGCCGGGCTGCCCGACGGCGTGCTGAACATCGTCTTCGCCGACGGCGCCGAGACGTTCAAGGGCCTGGAGCAGGCTCTTGAGGAGGGAAGCGTGCAGAAGGTCGGGTTCACCGGCTCCAGCGAGGTGGGCAGGAAGATCGGCGAGCTGACCGGGCGGCACCTGCAGTCGGCCTGCCTGGAGCTGGGCGGCAAGAACCCGATGGTGATCATGCCGGACGCCGACCTCGACCTGGCCGTCGAGGGCGCGCTGTTCTCGGGCTTCGGCACGGCGGGCCAGCGCTGCACGAGCCTGGGCACGGTGATCGTGCATGAGAGCGTGCACGACGAGTTCGTCGAGCGGTTCGCGCGGGCGGTGCGCGAGGCGCGGATCGGTCACCCGGAGCAGGAGGTGCTGGCGGGCCCGCTGCTCGACCAGAAGTTCGCCGACCGGTACGAGGAGTTCCTGACCTGGATCCAGCCCCACCACAAGGTCGTGTCCGGAAATATCGGGAAAATCACGAAGGACAACCCGCACGGCGACTTCGACGGCGAGCAGGGCCTCTACTACCACCCGGTCGTCGTGGACGGCGTGCAGCCCACCGACCGCCTGTTCCTGGAGGAGACGTTCGGCCCGATCGTCGGCGTGACCACGTTCACGACCCTCGACGAGGCCATCGAGCTGGCCAACCTGCCCGGCTACGGCCTGTCGAGCTCCATCTACACCACCGACCCGCAGCACGCCTTCCGCTTCCGCGAGGGCATCTCGGCGGGCATGGTCAGCGTCAACAACTCCACCTCGGGCGCCGAGGCCCACCTCCCGTTCGGCGGCAACGGCAAGTCAGGCAACGGCAGCCGCCAGTCGGGCATGTGGGTGCTCGACCAGTTCACCCGCTGGCAGGCGATGAACTGGGACCATTCGGGCCGCCTGCAGAAAGCCCAGATGGATGTCGCGGAAATCGAGCCCGATCTGGCCTTCCGCCTGCCATAATCGTCTTGTCTCGATGCAAGAACGGGCCCCTCGGAGACGAGGGGCCCGTTCGTTTTCCGAGCGAGGGTCAGACCTGGCCGGCCTTCTCCAGGGCCGCGCAGCAGGTGTTCACCAGCAGGCGGGTGACCACGTACGGGTCGACGTTGGCGTTCGGGCGGCGGTCCTCGATGTAGCCCTTCTTCTCCACCTCGACCTGCCACGGGATGCGCACGGACGCGCCACGGTCGGACACGCCGTAGCTGTACTTGTTCCACGGGGCGGTCTCGTGGGCGCCGGTCAGGCGGCTCTCGACGCCCGCGCCGTACTGCGTGATGTGCTCCATCGGCTTGTCGCCCTCACCGAGCGCCTCGCAGGCGGTGATGATGGCGTCGTAGCCCTCGCGCATGGCCTTGGTCGAGAAGTTGGTGTGCGCGCCGGCGCCGTTCCAGTCGCCGCGGGCGGGCTTGGCGTCGAGCGTGGCCTCCACGCCGAACTCCTCGGCCGTGCGGTAGAGCAGCCAGCGGGCCACCCACAGGTGGTCGGCGACCTCGAGCGGGCCGGCCGGGCCGACCTGGAACTCCCACTGGCCGGGCATGACCTCGGCGTTGATGCCGGAGATCGCCAGACCGGCGGCGAGGCAGCGGTCGAGGTGCAGCTCGACGATCTCGCGGCCGAAGATGGCGTCGGCGCCGACACCGCAGTAGTACGGGCCCTGCGGGGCGGGGAAGCCGCCCTCGGGGAAGCCGAGCGGACGGCTGCCCTTGAAGAAGGTGTACTCCTGCTCGATGCCGAACCAGGAGTCCTGCTCGGCGTACTTCTCGGCGATCGGGCGGAGCAGGGCGCGGGTGTTGCTGACGTGCGCGTCACCGTTGATCTCCTCGACCTCGGAGAGGACGAGGACGTTGTCACCGCCGCGGATCGGGTCGGGGCAGACGAACACCGGACGGAGCACGCGGTCCGACGAGTGGCCCTCGGCCTGGTTGGTGCTGGAGCCGTCGAAGCCCCAGACCGGCGGCTCGGCGCCGTCGGCGAGGATCTTCGTCTTCGAGCGCAGCAGAGCGGTCGGCTCCGTGCCGTCGATCCAGATGTACTCAGCCTTGTAGCTCACGGCGGTCCTTTTCTCGGGGTGTTACACAGCCACGCCGAGTCTTACGGACAGCCGTTTCCCGATTTTTGCCCATATGTGAACGCCGTGTTAATCAGGCCAGATCTGTGTTAACGCTCGACGACGATGACGGGGTGCTGTGGCACCCCGTCATTCTTTCAGGTACGGCCCTCCGTGCCGTTGCCGTCGTAGCCCAGCAGGCGCATGGCCGTGTCCGGGTCCATCGCCGCGGCCAGGAGCTGGGCCCGGGCGTGGGCCTGGTCGCGTTCGCGTTCGGCCTTGGCCTGCGCGGCGCGTACCCCCCTGATCGCGACGAGCGCGAGCCCAGCGCCCACGATCACCGCGACGACCACGACGAACAGCAGGAGCAGCAGCCCGGGCGAGGCCACGGCCGAGGCCGTCGCGTTCGGGCCGCCGCCCGCCACCGTGCCCGTCACCGCGAGCGCCGCGATGATGGCCAGCGCCACCAGCCCCAGCAGGCTCGCGACGACCAGCCAGACCCGGCCCGCGCGCCGGCGCGGGGCGGGAGACGGGGCGGAGGGCGGTGCGGAAGACGGGGCGGGCGTCCCCACGACGACGGGCCGCGCGGGCGGAGTCACCGCCGCCCACGGCACGAACTCGGGCCGGTCGGACGGCTCGGCGTGCCCGCCCTGCGCGGCAGGAGCGGTGGCAGGAGCGGTGGCCGCCGCGGGCGGCGCCTGGATCACCGGGGTCGGCGGCGCCGTCAGCTGGACGGCCTTGACGCCGGGACCGCCGTAGGAGACCGGCGGCAGCTCCACCGGCTCCTCCGCCGGTCCTGGGAGGTCCCGCTCGATGTGGCTGTGCTCCTTGTGCGCCCTGGCCGCGTCGCGATGGTAGTCCTCCAGCTCCTGGTAGAGCTCGTCGGAAGCGTAGATCGTCCCGTCGATGAGCGGGCCGGGCTCCCTACGGATGATCGCCACCACGTCGTCGCCGTTGAGCGTCTTGTGCGTCTCCAGCGCGTGCGCCACGCAGAGCACCTCCCTGCGGTGCTCCTGCAGCAGCTCCTCGGTCTTCTCCAGCAGCCGCACCAGGTTGAACTCGATCCGCTCCCCCAGCACGTCGGGGGTCAGGTCGGGCTCGCGCCTGACCGGCTCCCTGTCGGTGATGCCGATGGCGCCGCCGCCGCCGGGGCGGGACTTGCGCACCGCCTTGCCGCCCATGATCTCCAGCTCCTGGAGCGCGGGCAGCGAGGTGACTCCGGAGCCCATGCCCCAGTACGACTCCATCATGGCGGTCAGGTACGTGGCTGAGTACAGGTCGCCGGAGACCCCGGAGGAGTTGTCCTCGCCGAAGAACATCCGCTCGCCGGCCAGCGAGGCCAGGGAGACCATGATGTCGGCCTCGTGCTCGGACTTCCACCTGGTGAACTGGTCCTCCGGCTTGATCGAGGCGACCATGCCCAGGTAGTCGGCGCCCTTCTCGATCGTGGCGATGTCGATCTCGAGGTGGAAGCGGGTCACGTACGCCACCACGGCGTGGCAGGCCTCGTGCACGGCCACGGCGTGCCGCTCGCGCTCGATGTACTCGACGTCCTCGGGCGGGCCGAGCTGCTTGAGCCGCTTGGCCCGCAGCACGTCCGACCAGGTGATGACCTCGCGGCCGTCCCTGATCGCGGTGATCAGGGACTCGTTGACCAGGTCCTTGATCGTGGCGCCGGTGGCGTACGGGGTGATGGTGGCCAGCTTGTCGATCTGCTCGGGGGTCAGCTCGTGCCACACCTTGTCGAAATAGCCCTGGTACGTACGCACCCGGCCCGCCTTGGACGGGTAGCCGACCTTGTAGATGCGGTCGATGCGGCCCGGCCGCAGCAGCGCCTCGTCGAGCGCGTCGGGCCGGTTCGTGGCCATCATGACGAGGATGCGGTACTTGGGCGGCGGCTTGGGCCGCATGCCGAGCAGCCGTCGTACGAGCCGGTTGAAGAACCCGCGCGGCTTCTTGAGCCCGGACAGCTCGGTGAGCAGCGCCTGCAGCGTGCCGGGGTCGCCGCTGTTCATCATGCCGCCGCCCATGATGAAGCGGTTGCGCCGCCCCGGCTCCTCACCGGCGTCGCGGGCGCCGCGGAAGGCCAGCACCTGGCGGGTCTCCTCGGACAGGTAGTTGAGCCCGTGGCAGCCGTTGAAGCCCGACAGCCCGGAGAAGCCGCCCTGCCCGGGCGGCCCCTGCTGGGCGAGCCGGCCGCGCTTGCCGAGGGAATCGGCCTCGTCGAAGAAGACGATCACGCCGCCGTACCTGAGCGCCAGTTTGCGCAGCTTCCTGAACAGCGACTTGACCTTCAGGATGCCGATGCCCATGAACATGTTCGTGAACGCGCCCGGATCCACGAACACGTACGGCTTGCCGGTCTCGCCGGCCACGGCCTCGGCCATGAGGGTCTTGCCGGTGCCCGGCGGCCCCCACAGCAGCAGGCCGCTGGGGACGTACCCGCCGCGCCGCTCGATCTCGTCGGGCCGCTCCAGGAAGACGATGTTCTCGCGGACGCGCTCGACCACGTGGTCCTGCCCCCACACGTCGTGGAAGCGGGTCTTGATGTCGTCGGGGAAGTACGTCTCCACGCCGCCTCTGGACAGGAACCAGAACAGGCCCACGAACTGGATGATGATCACGAAGAACAGGAAGATGATCTGGATCAGGAACGGCATCGCCTGCCAGAGCAGCGCCGGCGCCTGCATCACCGCCACGAACGGGCTGACGTCCATGACCGCGCCCAGCACCAGCGCGATCAGCACGACGAAGAAGGTCACTTTGAGCGCCCGCGAGAGGCGGTATCTCGTCCAGTCGTCGAAGCGGCGGTGCGTCCAGCGCTCGAAGCCGCCGAAGACCTTCTGGCTCCAGAAGCGGTGGTAGGCCGACCAGTGCTCGCTGACCAAGAAGTGCAGCTGCCGCACGACCTCCACGCCCAGCAGCCAGAAGATCCACTGGTACGCGTTCGCGATCACCAGTGCGGCCTCGTGGAACATGACGATGCCCTGGAAGTCGGCCATCACCTTCCACGTGAGGATGAGGTAGGCGAGCACCAGGGCGATGAGGAACTTGCTCCGGTCCCAGAACTGCATCTTCTTCCTGGTCACGGATTCGGGATCGGAGGGCCCGCTGCCAGGGGCACGCAGCCCCTCGTGGTGAACGGTCGTGGTCAATGGTGCTCCCTCATCCAGGCAGCCGGAGCAGCTTGAACGTACTCTCGATCTTGTCGAACTCGGCGGCGCGCTTCCTGAAGCAGATGGACTGGCAGCCGATGAGCATGACGGAGACCGTGGCGCCCTTCTCGTCGAGGATGGCGGTGTGGTCGAACGTCTGGACGTCGTTGCCGATCTGGTAGTTGAAGCGGACCCGGACCCCTCTGGCGCCGTCGTCCAGGGTCAGCACCTCGTCCTTGAGGAGTTCGAAGTTCCGGAACATCGGCGGCTGGCCCGTCGCCATGGCCTGCTGCGCGTAGAGCTCGCGCACCTGGCTCGTCACCGGCAGCACGAAGTCGCGCAGCCGGTTGAGCGAGATCGCGTCCCGCTGCTCCTCGGTGAGCTGGTGCACGGTGGCGTAGACGAACGGCTCCGCCGAGCCGAGCAGGTGGTTGACCGACGGCTCCGCGGACTGGTCGAAGGCCGTCGACCAGACCCGCTGGGCCCGGAGCAGGGCCGCCTCCGAGTTCGGGTGGTCGCCGGACAGGTACAGCTCGATGGGCTGGGCGTTGAGCTGCGTGAACGAGTACGGCACCTTGAAGTAGGTGGTGCCGGCCTTGTCACGTACGTAGTGGAAATCGGGCTGTCCGACGCACGCGGACAGCATCAGGACCGCGACCGTGACCGCGATCAAACCCCGTGCCGTTTTCACCAGGGCTTACCTCCGCTTTACGGACCAACGGAGTTGTTGTGCCCGCTTTCAGGCGGAATGAGCCCAGCGCACGGTTAAAAATCTTGACCAAATCTTGGCCGTGCATTGGCTTTACTTGTTACAGATCGACTACGGCCGGGTATCGGCGGTGTCGCGCTCCGTGACATGGGGCTACTACAACGTTCATGCAACCCCCATTGGTTCAACTCAGGAAGTAGCGAAAGATATGAGGATCCCTTCCGACCGCCCCGGGAGCGCACAATGTCAGAGCCCGCGATGGAGACCGTCGATTCTTTCGGCATGACTGCGGAGCGGCAGTTCGCCGACGTCTGGTCGAGGCCGGCCCTGTCGATGAGGGAGCGCCGCCTGATCCTGCTCGGGCTGCTCGTCGGCCAGGGACTCCACGAGCAGACGGACGTCCAGCTCGACGCCGCGCTGCGGACCGGCGAGCTCACCGAGACCGAGCTGCGCGAGGTGGTCGTCTTCCTCACCCACTACGCGGGCTGGGCCCGGGGCAGCCAGCTGAACGACCAGGTCGAGAAGCTGATCGAGCGGGTCAGGAAGGCTCGATCCGATAGAGAGGGCCCCTCAGGCTGAGCGCGTACAGCTCGCCGTCGTGGCCCTCGCCGAACGACGAGAGCTGCTCGACCTTCCCGACCTCGGCCGCGTCCGCCGGCCGGTCGGCGCGCGCGGCCTTGATCCATCCGGCGCAGAAGTCGCCGTAGAGGAACCGGCCCCGCAGCCAGGGGATCTTCTTGCCGCGGTAGACGTGTCCGGCGATGACCGAGCAGTTGCCGCCCTCGTTCAGCGGGTAGACGATCGCCGGATCTGCCATCCCGCGCTCCTTCGCGCCCCGGTAGCGGCTCTTGCCCTCGCGGGCGTTCCAGCCGTAGTTGTCGCCGCCCCGCGACCCCGCCGGCTGGTGGTCGACCTCCTCCCACGCGTTCTGGCCGACGTCGCCGATCCACAGATCGCCGGTGTCGCGGTCGAAGCTGAACCGCCAGGGGTTGCGCAGCCCGTAGGCCCATATTTCCGGCTTGGCGCCTTCCTGGCCGACGAACGGGTTGTCCTCGGGCACCTTGTACGGCCGGCCGCCGCGCGGATCGATGCGCAGGATCTTGCCGAGCCAGGTCTTCAGGCTCTGGCCGTTGCCGTGGGGGTCGCCGGCGCTGCCGCCGTCGCCGAGGGCTATGTAGAGGTGGCCGTCGGGCCCGAACGCGAGCTGGCCGCCGTTGTGGTTGGCGTACGGCTGCTCCTGGGTCAGCACGTCGCGCCTGCCCGTGGCCTTCGTGCCGTCGAAGGCCCACTCGGTGACGTGGGTGTCGCCCTGCGCGTCGGTCCAGTCGAGGTAGACCCAGCGGCCTGAGGGATGGAACGCCACGCCGAGCAGGCCCTGCTCGTTGCCGCCGCTCACCTCGCGGGACAGGTCGATCACCGTGTCGCCGTCGGAGGTGCGCAGCCTGCCGGTCTGCTCGGCGACGTAGAGCCGGTCGTCGCCCTTGCGCACGGCGAAGGCCACCGGCTGCTCCAGTCTTGCGATCTCCTTGAACCGCAGCTCGCCACGCTCCGGCGGTGTCGTCTCCGCCGGCTCCGGCGTCACGGTGACGCTCGACTCCGGGGTGTGCGGGGCAGGCGGGGGCCGCTCGCCGGTGCAGGCGGGGAGGGCCACGAGGAGGAGGGCCACGGCCACGACGCGTCGCACGACGCCCATCCTCGCACGGCGCTAGGGTTCAGGCATGCCAACCGCATTGATCACCGGCCCGGCCACCGGCATCGGCGCCGCCTTCGCCCGGCGCCTGGCCGCCGACGGCTTCTCGCTCGTCCTGGTCTCCCGTGACGAGCGCCGGCTCTCCGAGAGCGCCGGCCAGCTCAAGCTCAGGTACGGGGTGGCCGCCGAGGTGCTGCCCGCCGACCTGGGCACCGAGGAGGGGCTCGCCAGGGTCGAGTCCAGGATCGGCGACGGCGTCGACCTGCTGGTGAACAACGCCGGGTTCGGACACGCGGACCGCTTCCCCGAGGTGCCCGTCGAGGACGAGGCACGCATGCTCAGGGTGCACTGCGAGGCCGTGCTCAGGCTGACGCTGGCCGCGCTGCCCGGCATGAGGGAGCGTGACCGGGGCGCGATCGTCAACGTGGCGTCCGTGGCGGCGTTCTTCACGCGGGGCACCTACAGCGCGTCGAAGGCGTGGGTGGTGAACTTCAGCGAGTCCGCCGCGAACGAGGTGGGAAACCCGCGCATCAAGATCATGGCGCTCTGCCCCGGCTTCGTGCGGACCGAGTTCCACCAGCGGGCCTCGATGGACACCTCGGGGATCCCCCAGTTCCTGTGGCTGAAGGCCGACGACGTGGTGCGGGAGGCGATGCGCGACCTGGCGCTGGGCAAGCGGGTGTCCGTGCCCGACCTGCGCTACAAGGCCATCGTCGCGCTCGGCAAGTTCGTGCCGCGCAGCCTGCAGTCCCGCGTGTCGGCGGGCATCGGCCGCTGAGTCCGTAGTCCGTACCGGGGAGTGCGCACAGGAACGGGCCCCCGCCGCGGGAGGGGGTCGCGGTGGGGGCCCGAGCGGCCGTGAGCTGGGCTCACGACCGGGAACCAGGAGACAGTGGCGGCTAGCGGTTGGCCTCGTGGCCGATCGCCAGGCCGCTGGTCGGGTCGAAGAAGTGCAGGTTGTGCGTGTCGACGACCAGGTCGATGTTCTGGCCGGGACGGACGTGGCTGCGGGCGTTGACCCGGGCGGTCCACAGGGACTTGTCGCCCACCAGCGGCAGCGCCGCCTCGTCGTCGTCGTTGTCCTGAGCGGCCGTGGTGTCGGCGTGCTCGACCGGCGGGGCGTCGATCAGGAACAGCACGTTGATCTCGGAGCCCAGCTCCTCGGTGACCTCCGCCTTGACCGGCAGCGTGGCCCAGCCGTTGGCGTGGTTGCCGGCGGAGGCGGCGTCCTCGAAGTCCGACGGGCGGATGCCGAGGATGATCTTCTTGCCGATGTACTGGTCGAGGCCCGGCTTGTCGGAGAAGGTCGAGTCGGGGATCGGCAGCTTGATGTCGGCGAAGGTGACGGCGGCGCCGCCGTCGCGGACGAGCTCGGCGGTGACGAAGTTCATCGAGGGCGAGCCCATGAACCCGGCCACGAAGAGGTTGACCGGCTTGTCGAACAGGTTCTGCGGGGTGTCGACCTGCTGCAGCAGACCGTCGCGCAGCACGCAGACGCGGTCGCCGAGGGTCATGGCCTCGACCTGGTCGTGGGTGACGTACACGGTGGTGACGCCGAGGCGCTCGTGCAGGGTGTTGAGCGAGGCGCGCATGGAGACGCGGAGCTTGGCGTCGAGGTTGGACAGCGGCTCGTCCATGAGGAAGGCCTGCGGCTCACGCACGATGGCGCGGCCCATGGCGACACGCTGGCGCTGACCACCGGAGAGAGCGGCCGGCTTGCGCTTGAGGTACGTCTCCAGGCCGAGCATCTTGGCGGCCTCGTTGACGCGCTTCTGGATCTCCGGCTTGGGCATCTTGCGGAGCTTGAGGCCGAAGGCGAGGTTCTCCTCGACCGTCATGTGGGGGTAGAGCGCGTAGTTCTGGAAGACCATCGCGATGTCACGGTCCTTGGGCGGCAGGTGGTTGACCACCTTGTCGCCGATGGCGATCTCGCCGCCACTGATGTCCTCGAGGCCCGCGATCATCCGGAGAGCGGTCGACTTACCGCAACCGGAAGGGCCGACCAGCACCATGAACTCGCCATCCTTGATCTCAAGGTTGAGCCCGTTCACAGCCTTTACGCCACCGGCGTAGACCTTGTCGACGTTCGTCAGAACGATGGATGCCATGACATTCCTTCGCGCTCCAGGGCGGGGGTGCCCGGATGTTGTTGCCGTGACCCACTCACGTGGATACGTTTTCAAGCATCTCACCCGAAACGGACATCGGTGTCAAGGGTTGCCGCGTGACCAGCCGTTGTCGATTCGGGAGTCTTCCGATTTTCCGGAAACCATGATGGAATCGTTTCCATGGACAAGCGGGCGACCATCAAGGACGTGGCCGAGGCGGCGGGTGTGGGCGTCGCGACCGTGTCCCGGGTGCTGTCGGGCGGCTCGGCCAGCCCGGCGACCAGGGAGCGCGTCCTGGCCGTCGCCGCCCAGCTCGACTACCGCCCCAGCGCCCTGGGGCGCAACCTGCGCCAACGCCGCACGGGCGGCATGGGGCTGCTCGTCCCCGACCTGACCGACACCTTCTACGGCCAGCTGGCGGAGGGCGTGCTCGCCTGCGCCCGATCGGCCGGCGAGCCCGTCATGCTCGGCTCCACGGGCGGCGACCCCGAGCAGGAGGCCGACCTGATCGGCATGCTGCTGGAGCAGAGCGTGGACCGCCTGATAGCGGTGCCGTCGGGGGACGCGGAGACCTGGGCCCCCGCGATCCGCGCGGGCATGACGGTGGTCTTCGCCGACCGCCTCCCGGTCCAGCCGTCCCACGACGATGCCGGGGCGGCGGCCATCGCCGACCTCATGGCCCTCGACGGCCTCTCCCCCGCCCCGCAGACCCGCCCGCTGGACGTGCCCGCCGTGGTGGCGGACGACCGGGCCGGCATCCGCACGGCCGTGCGCTACCTGCGCGGCCTGGGTCACAAGCGCATCGCGTTCCTCGGCGGGCCGGGACACGACCGCCGGGTGGCCGCGTTCAGGGAGGCGGTGGGGTCGCCGGTGGACGAGGAGCTGGTCGTGTTCGGCACCGGCAGCCGCGACTCCGCCTACGCCGCCGCCTCGGGCCTGTTCCAGAGCCGCCCCGACCTGTCCGCCGTGGTCGCCGGGGGCAACGTGCTCGGGGAGGCGGCGGTGCTGGCGGCCAGGGAGCTGGACCTGCGGGTGCCGAGGGACGTGTCGCTGGTGATGTACGACGACGTGCCCTGGGCCGAGCTGTGCTCCCCGCCCCTGACGGTGATCGCCCAGCCGGGGAGGGACATGGGCTACCGGGCGGCTGAGCTCGTGCTCCGGGCGGGCGGCCGGAGGCCGCGGAGCGTGGTCCTGCCGACGGAGCTCATCATCAGGGGCAGCTGCGGCCCACGCCGGTGACCGGGGTCAGCGGTCGAACCACCGTGCCGCCGGCGGCGTGAGCAGCGGGATGACGACCGCCAGCGGGAGGAGCACGCTCAGGGAGAGCAGGCTGGTCCAGCCGAAGTCGCCGTCGATCGCGACAAGCGTGAGGTGAGCGCCGACCGAGGCCACCTCGATGGCGACGACGCCCCAGCGCACCGGCTTCCTCCGCGACATCCAGCGGGAGAGCGACCAACCCTCGAGCGCCGTGATGGCGCCCTGAGGGAGCAGCGGCAGGATGGCCGCCGAGCTGGGTTCCAGAACGCAGCACCCGATCACGAGACCCAGCGGCGGAACCCTCCCTCGGAGTTGATCACCTGCCCGGTGATCCACGCCGCCTCGTCGGAGGCGAGCCAGCGGACCAGCCGGGCCACCTCCTCCGGCTGCCCCCAACGGCCCGCCGGCAGTGCCCGGCCGACGTGCCGGGTGAGCTCGGGATCGGCCCAGCCGGTGTCGACCGGTCCCGGGTTGACCGTGTTGACGGTGATGCCCCGATCCGCGAGCGCGTCGGCCAGGCTGGCCGTCATCTGCTGGATCGCGCCCTTGCTGATCGCGTACGGCAGCTCGTCCGGCATCGGGGCCAGATGCTGGCCGGAGGTGAACAGGATCACCCTGCCGCCCGGACGCCGGTCGTCGTGCTGGGCCGCGAACGCCTGCGTGAGCAGCGCGCTGGCCCGGGCGTTCACGGCCCACGACAGGTCCAGCTCGGCGGCCGTCAGCTCTTCCAGCGACTGCCTGCAGCTGCGCGCGTGGTTGGCGACCAGCACGTCCACGTGCCCGAACCTGGCGACCGCCTGCTCCATCACCCACGCCGGCGCCGCCGGATCGGCGAAGTCCGCCTCGACGTGGTGCAGACGCTCGCCGACGCCGCCCAGGGATTCGAGCACGCCGTCCATGCCCGCGGGATCGCTGCCCCACGGCTGCTCGGCGTCGTGCGGGGTCCACGACTGCACCAGCACTTGGGCACCGGTCGCGAGCAGCTCTCGCGCGATGGCGTAGCCGATGCCGATCCGCCTGCTCACCCCGGTCACCACGGCAACCCTCGACTCCATCCGATCATCTTTCCGGATGGCCGGTTCCCGCGTCGAAGGGTTTTCCTGCGCCGGCAATACAGTGTTCTGTTGTGCTTTACGGCAGAACGGCGGAAATCGCCGCACTCGACGACGTGATCGCCCGGGCGCTCGACGGCCGGGGGGCCGCTCTGGTGCTGCGCGGCGAGGCGGGCGTGGGCAAGACGGCGCTGCTGGATCTGGCGGCCGCACGGGGCGGGGCCATGCGGGTGCTGAGGACCACCGGCGTGGAGCCGGAGTCGGACCTGGCGTTCGCAGCGCTGCACCAGTTGCTGCGGCCGGTGGTGGGCCTGCTGGACACGCTGCCGGAGCCGCAGCGCGAGGCCGTGCGCGGCGCGCTCGGGCTGGCGGCGTCCGGCGACCGGTTCCTGCTGGCGGCCGGGGTGCTGTCGCTGCTGGCCGAGGCGGCGGTGCCGGACGGGCTGATCTGCGTGGTCGACGACTTCCAGTGGGTGGACCGGGCGTCGGCCGACGCGCTGCTGTTCGCGGCCAGGCGGCTGGGCGCCGAGCGCGTCGCGATGCTGCTCGCCGTACGCGGGGACGCGCCGGTGAAGGGCCTGCCGTCGGTGAACGTCGGCGGCCTGGACGACGCCGCTGCCACCGAGCTCCTCTCGGCGCAGGCCACGACGGGCGGCGGCGCCGGGCGGGAGGAGGCCGGCAGGGCGGTCTCGGAGCGGGTCAGGCGCGACCTCGTCGGGCTGACCGGGGGCAATCCCCTGGCCCTGCGCGAGACGGTCAGGCGGATGACGCCCGGACAGCTCGCGGGGCGCGAGCCGCTCCCCGACCCGCTGCCCGGCGGGAGGCAGCTCTTCGGCGAACAGGTGGCCGCGCTGTCCGGACCGGCGCGGCTGCTGGCCCTCGTGGCCGCCGTCGAAGGCGATCTCGATCTCGTGCTCCGCGCCGCCGACCGGCTGGGCACGAGCCGGACGGCGCTGAGCGAGCTGGAGGCCGCCGGACTGGCGACGGTCTCGGGTGCACACGTACGTTTCCGCCACCCCCTCATCCGATCGGCGGTGTACGAAAGCGCGGCCCCCGCCACCCGCCGGGAGGCGCACGCGGCCCTGGCGGAGCTGACGGACGGCGACCGCCGGGCCTGGCACCTGGCCGGGGCCGCCCTCGGCCCTGACGAGGTCGTCGCCGCCGCGCTGGCCGAGAGCGCGACGCGGGCCCGCGACCGCGGAGGCTACGGCGACGCCGCCACCGCCCTCGCCAGGGCCGCCGAGCTCACCCCCGCGCCTGCCACCCGAGCAGGACGCCTCAAGGACGCCGCCGTGAACGCCTGGCTCGGCGGCCGGCCGGGCCAGGCGGAGTCGCTGCTGGCCGAGGCGCGCGAGCACGCGGGCTCGAGCACCGCGCTGGCGATGGAGCTCGCCCAGCTGCGTGGCCGGTTCGAGCTCAATTCCGGCGACGCCGCCGAGGCCGTGCGGATCCTGCGGGCGGGCGAGAGCCTGGGCATGCTGGCCGACGCGGCGGAGGCGGCCTCGTACGTGGGAGACACGGCGGCCATCGTGGAGATCGGGCGGCGGGCGGCGGCGTTCCCCGAGGGCTTCCTGCGCGACGTGCTCGTGGGGATCGGCGCGATGCTCGACGGCACCGGCGGGCACGAGCTGCTCAGGCGGGCGCTCGGGCAGGTGGCCGAGCTGGGCGAGCCGGCGGAGTTCATGTGGGCGTCGGCGGCGGCCAGCTATCTGGGCGAGGCCGACCTGGCGGCCGAGCTGATCGAGCGGGCCGGGCGGCTCGCCAGGATGTCGGGGATGGTGGGACAGCTTCCCGTGGTGCTGGAGTTCGTGGCCACGGCGGAGCGGATCGCCGGACGGCTGGCCGAGAGCCAGGCGATCGCGGAGGAGGGGCTCGAGCTGGCCCGCGAGGCCGGATACACCAACACGGTGGCGGCGCACCTGGCCAACCTCGCGGTCGTGGCGGCGCTGCGCGGCGAGGAGGAGGCCTGCCGCCGGTATGCCCAGGACGCGCTGGCCATCGCCATCCCCCATCGGGTGGGCATGCGCGCAGGGACGGCCGCGTACGCGCTGGCCATGCTCGATCTGGGCCTCGGCCGGTACGCCGCGGCGCACGAGCGCTTCACCGCGATCGCAGCCGCCGGTCCCGGGGCCGGGAATCCGAGCGTGGTGTGGCGTTCGACGCCCGACCGCATCGAGGCCGCCGTGGGCGCGGGCGACCCGGACGCGGCGAAGGCGGCGCTGGAGGCGTACGAGCGCTGGTCGGCGCACGCGGGCACGCCGGAGGCTCGCGCGCTCCTCGCCCGCTGCCGCGCGCTGGCGGCGGACGGCGCCGATGACGGGGCGCCGGCCGCCTTCGAGGAGGCGTTGCGGCTGCACGCCAACCCCTTCGAGTCGGCCAGGACCGGGCTGTTGCTGGGCGAGCGGCTGCGCCGGGCGCACCGGCCAGGGGAGGCACGCGGGCACCTGCGGGCGGCGTACGAGACGTTCCAGCGGGCGGGCGCGGAGCCGTGGGCACGGCGGGCGCAGAGCGAGCTGCGGGCGGCGGGCGAGAGCGCGCAGGCTCCGCACAACGCGGCGCTCGACGCGCTGACGCCCCAGGAGCTGCGGATCGCGGGCCTGGTCGCGGACGGCCTGTCCAGCAAGGAGATCGCCGCCCAGCTCTTCCTCAGCCCCCGGACGGTCGAGTACCACCTGTACAAGATCTACCCGAAGCTCGGCATCGGGACCCGTACTGAACTGGCGCGCCTAGTAGTTCTACGGAAGGCGCCAGTGGCTTCCCAGGACATGCTTTGAGCATGCAACCGAGCATCTGGAGTGAAGAGTTCGGCGCCGCGACCGACGCGCCGATCGTGCTGGTGATGGGTTCGATGTCGCAGGGCGTCCTGTGGCCGGACGAGTTCGTCGGCAGGCTGACCGCCGGCGGGCGGCGGGTGATCAGGTACGACCACCGCGACACCGGCCGGTCCGGCACCGTCGACTTCGAGAAGGAGCCGTACACATGGGACGACATCAAGGACGACCTGCTGCGCGTGATGGACGCGCATGGCCTGGAGAGCGCGCACCTGGTGTGCCATTCGGCGGGCGGGCTGCTCGGGCAGCTGATCGCGGTGGAGCGGCCGGAGCGCGTGCGGACGCTCACCGTCATCGGCTCCTCGCCGCTCGGCGGCGGTGAGGGCGGAGTGCTCATGCGGGCGCTGATGGGCGAGCCTCAGCCGGAAGGCAGCCTGCCGGAGCCCGCCCCGGAGTTCGTGGCGTTCTACCGGGGGCTGTTCACCGCCCCGCCGCCCGGCAACCGGCGCGAGCAGATCGACCGGATGATCGCGGAGCAGCGCGTGCTGCACGGGACCGGGCTGCCGTTCGACGAGGACGCCGCCCGCCGCCTGCAGGAGCGCGTCCACGACCGGGCCCGCGACCTGGCCGCCGTGGCCAACCACCGCCTGGCCGCCATGGCCAGGCGGGACTTCGAGCCGGTGGGCGTGCTGGACCGGGTGAAGGCGCCGACCCTGGTCATCGAGGGCACCCACGAGCCCGTCAAGCCGGGCCACGGGGCGATCATCGCGGACCGGATCCCTGGGGCGCGACTGCTCATGGTGGCGGGGATGGGGCACACCCTCCCGCCGGAGGTGCACGAGGAGCTGGCCGCGGCCGTCCTCGCGCACACGGCGGACTAGCCGCGCGGTGATGGGCGCGCGTGCCCTCAGAGCAGCTTCTCGATGGCCGACGTGATCGCCGGGTCGTCCGGGGCGGTGCGGGGGCGGAAGCGCGCGACCGCCCTGCCCTCCCGGTCCACGAGGAACTTCTCGAAGTTCCACTGCACGTCGCCCGCCTCGCCCTGCTCGTCGGGGGTCTGCGTCAGCTCGGCGTAGAGCGGGTGCCGGTCGGGGCCGTTGACGTCGGCCTTCTCCAGCAGCGGGAAATCCACCCCGTACGTGGCCGAGCAGAACTCCTGGATCTCCTCCGCCGTGCCCGGCTCCTGCCCGGCGAACTGGTTGCACGGCATGCCCACCACGGTGAAGCCGCGCGGGCCGTACTGCTCCTGGAGCTTGACCAGCGCGCCGTACTGCGGGGTGAGGCCACATCGCGAGGCCACGTTGACGACGAGCACTGCCTGGCCGGCCGCCAGCCGGCCCAGGGTGGTGGGGGTGTCGTCGAGGGTGCGGAGCTGGATGTCACTGATGCTCATGTCCCGACCCTACAGAAGGCGCCCACGCGGCGATGTTCGTCACAGACGTCCGGACCCTGTTCACATCAGCGGAGGGTGGAGTTAGCCTGATCTTGGTGTGATTCCAGGTGCGGCGGTGACAGCCCGCCGGTTCCGCCCCCGGCGGAACGACCCGGCGCGATTCCGGGGCCACGCGGTGATACCCCGCCTTCTCTCGGGCCCGTTCTCGGGCCCCTGACGTACCGGCCGCGATGCACGCGGCCGTGCTCGTTGCGGAGAAGGGGTTGATGGCTGGATGTTCAGCGGGCGTGTCCATGAGATCGGGCAGATCGAGTCGGTCCTGGGTGGACGGGTCGTCCTGCGGGCGCCCAAGAGCGTGGCCGAGGTCCGTCCCGGCGGATCGCTGGCCGTGGCCGGGGTGCGCGTCACCGCGGAGGAGGCCGCCGGCGGCGCGGTGAGCGCCACGGTGAGCGAGGAGACGCGGCGGCGTACGACGTTCGACGAGCTGAGCGCGGGGCGCCGGGTCAACGTCGAGCTGCCGCTGACGGTGGGCGACCGGCTGGACGGGCACCTGGTGCAGGGGTACGTCGACGCGGTGGGCAAGATCGTCGGCGTGGAGGACCAGGGTCCGGGCCGCCGGGTGTGGATCAGGCCGCCGTCCCGGTTCATGTCGCGCGTGGTGGCCAAGGGGTCGATCGCGGTCGACGGGGTCAGCGTGACAGTGGCCGAGGTGGTGCGGGACCGGTTCTCGGTGGTGCTGATCCCGGCCACGTTGTCCAGCACGACGCTGGCCGAGCTGGCGGTCGGCGGGCGGGTGAACCTGGAGTCGGACCTCGTCGGGCGGCTGGCCTCGGCCCGGCCCGCGGCGGCGGCCGCAGACGTGGGGCGGGCGGTGGCCGCGCTGGGCTGGGCGGGGCACGTGACCGGGCGCGCCGGCGTGGACAAGGCTGTCACCCAGATCGCCGCCGGCGGGGCGGTGGTGGTCTGGGATCCCGATCGTGAGACGGAAGGCGATGTGATCTTCGCCGGGGCGATGCTGCGGCCGGACTCGTTCACGTTCCTGCTCACCCAGTGCTGCGGGCATACCACCGTCCCCTGCGCTTCCGAGGTGCTGGAACGGCTGGAGATCCCGCCCGTCCCGGGCGCGGGCGACCGCCACGGCACCCGCCCCCACGTCCCCGTGGACCTGGCGGAGGGGAGCGGGACCGGCGTGTCGGCCGCCGAGCGCGCCGCCACCGTACGCAGGCTCGCCCACCCCGAGGCGCGCCCGGCGGACTTCCTGCGGCCGGGACACGTGTTCCCGCTCAGGGCCCGCCCCGGCCTGCTGGGCGAGCGGGCGGGGCACACGGAGGCGACCGTGGCGCTGTGCGTGGCGGCCGGGCTGCCGCCGGTGGGGGTGTGCTGCGAGGTCATGCGACCGGACGGCGCCATGGCCGGACCCGCGGACCTGGAGGCGTACGCGCTGCGCTGGGGCCTGCCCTTGATCGACGTCCGCGACCTGGGTGCCTGGCTCTGACCTGGGCTATCGACTCTTGATCGCTACGTAGCGTGACCGGTTACCCGCTGTTCGCACCTGGCTAAACCTCATACTTTGTCGCGCCTTTCGGCAAGAGAGGCTCAGGTACCGGGCGGGGCGGGCAAGGGCGGTGCAGCGAGAGGGGGTTTTGTGCGCAACGATCACGCAAACACCTCTCCACCGCGTGTCGAGATGTATGACCCACGGTGACCGTCCGTAATAGGAATCGTGCTAGAGGACACGTCGCGGTGCCCTCCGGGCCGCCCAGCGTGATCGGGCGGTGCAAGGTTCCCGGAGGGCCGCGCGGACCCTCCGCGTTCGAGCCACGGACGCGGACCGGCATGGGCGCCATTTGAGAGGCGCCTGTCCGCACGCGACCCGACAGCAAGGATCGACTTGGACAGCAAACGCGCCCTCAGCGGCACAATCATCTTCGTCACCACGTTCACTGTGATCAACGCGATCGACACCCCGGCAGCCTGGGCCAAGCGCCCGCCCGTGGTCAGGACCAAGACGTGGACGACCTCGGCGGAGCCCCGGATCCCGGTGACGACGCCCAACAAGAACAAGAGGATCGCGCTGGACCAGGTCGTCCAGCGGTCGTGGAACCTTCAGGAGTTCCGCTGCCTGGACAATCTGTGGACCAGGGAGAGCAACTGGAACCACCGGGCATACAACCGCTCGTCCGGGGCGTACGGCATCCCACAGGCACTGCCCGCGGGCAAGATGCGGGGCGCCGGCAGCGACTGGAAATCCAACCCGGAGACGCAGATCCGGTGGGGACTCGCATACATCAAGGGGAGGTACGGCAGGCCTTGCGGCGCCTGGGGACACTGGAGATCACACAACTGGTACTGAGCACGAGAACCGGAGGGCAACCGGGCCGTACACTCGCCGGTTGCCCTCCCCTATCCCCCCGTCGTGCGCCGAGGGCGGCTACCGCGTGCCCTCCCGGCGCCCCGTGTGCACCGAGATCGCCTGGATCAGCAGCTCGAGCCCGAACTCGAACTCCGCCTCGTGATCGCACTGGTCCAGCAGCGGCGCCAGCGAGCTGACCTCGGGGAACAGCGCCGGATCGACACTCTCGGCCTTGACCAGCCGGTTGTGGACGGGCGCGAACGTGGGCGTCACCCCGACCTCCCGCAGCAGCGAGCCCACGATGTACGCGATGAACATCCGCAACATCCTGACCGCGTCCGCCCCGTCGAACCCGGCACTGCGCAGCGTCGCCAGCGCCCGCTCGACCGGCAGCAGCCCCGCCGTGGAGTGGAGCTGGCGGCTGACCACGAGCATGGTGGAGCGCGGATGGTCGTGCGCGATCTGCCGGAACGCCCGCGCCTGCACGCGCACCCGATCGGTCCAATGGGCGTCCGGGTCGTCGGTGAACTCGATCTCGCTCAGCACCGCCTCGGCCACCCCGTTGAGCAGGGCGTCCTTGTTGGGCACGTGGTTGTAGAGGGACATCACGCCGACGCCGAGCTCGGCCGCTATGCGCCGCATGGAGACCGCGTCGGCGCCCTCGCGCTCGATGAGTTCGATGGCCGCGGCGACGATGCGGCTCCGCGACAAAGGCTCCGTGGGCATAGCCCATTGTATTGACGCACGTACGGCGTACGTGCAAGTCTCACAACGTGGACGTACGGTGTACGTAGCCCCCCTCGGAGGTCCCCCCATGTCGACGCACGATCTTTACACCATCCCCGCAGAGCTCTCCACCTGGGACGTCGAGATGTCCGGCGCGAGCCGGTTCACCTGGGAGTACGACGACGGCAGGGATCGCATGCTGGCGCTGTACCAGAAGGGCAAGGACAAGCAGTGGGACTCGGCCAAGCGCATCGACTGGGATCTCGAGGTCGATCCGTACAACGTCCTGGGCGTGCCCGACCAGACCATCGCCATCCACGGCACCCCGCTCTGGGAGCGGATGAGCGAGCAGACCCGTAACGAGGTACGCCGGCACGGCGCGGCGTGGCAGTTCTCCCAGTTCCTGCACGGCGAGCAGGGCGCGATGATCTGCTCGGCCAAGATCGTGGAGTCGGTGCCGGACCTCGACTCGAAGTTCTACGCGGCCACGCAGACGATGGACGAGGCCCGCCACGCCGAGACGTACGCGCGGTTCCTGCAGGAGAAGGTGGGCCTGGCGTACCCGATCAACGAGCACCTCAAGGCCCTGCTCGACAGCACGTTGAGCGACTCGCGCTGGGACATGCCCTATCTCGGCATGCAGGTGCTGATCGAGGGGCTGGCGCTCGCGGCGTTCGGGGTGATGCGCGACATCACCACCAAGCCGCTGCCCAAGCAGATCCTCGCGTACGTGATGCAGGACGAGGCGAGGCACGTGGCCTTCGGCCGGATGGCGCTGCGCGACCACTACCGCAACCTGTCGGAGACCGAGCTGCGCGAGCGCGAGGACTTCGTCATCGAGGGCTGCTACCTCATGCGCGACCGGCTGCGCGGCCGCGAGACGTGGGAGAACCTGGGCCTGTCGAAGTCCGAGGTCGAGGAGGCCATGGAGGCCACCGAGCACTCGGAGTACCTGAGGCTGTTCAGGTCGCTGCTGTTCAGCCGGATCGTGCCGTGCGTGAAGGACATCGGGCTGTGGAGCCCCCGGCTGCAGCAGGCGTACGCGGAGATGGGCGTGCTGGAGATGGCCGGCCAGTCTCTGGAGGCGCTGATGCGGCAGGACGAGGAGATCGCCGACAAGCTCGACGCGGACCGGTTCGCGCAGGAGGAGGCCGAGCGGCACGCCGAGGTGGCGCAGACCATCGAGCTCGGCAGGTCCTGAGGTCGCCCGGTGCGTCGCGAGCGCTAGTCGCGGGGCAGTCGCAGGACCATCCGGGTCCTCGGCCCTCCGTCCCCGACTTCCAGGGTCCCGCCGTGGGCCCTGGCGATGTCGCGGGCGATCGGGAGCCCCAGCCCGCTCCCCCCGGCGTCCCGCGACCGGGTCTGATCGAGCCGGGTGAACCGCTCGAACACCCGCTCCCGCATCTCCACGGGAATGCCGGGTCCGTCGTCCAGCACCTCCACCACGGCCTCATCCCCCTGGCCGCGCACGGAGACCCACACCCGCGAGTCGCCGTACCGGTCGGCGTTGGCCAGCAGGTTGGTCAGCACCCTGCAGAGCCGCAGCCGGCTCCCCCGGACGAAGAGCCCCGGCTCCACGTCCATGGTCAGCGGCAGCCGGCTCGGACGCCGCGCGACCTCCTCCTCGACCAGCGCCCCCAGGTCGAGCCGCTCCTTGTCCGTCTCCACCCCCGCATCCAGCCGGGCCACCAGCAGCAGGTCGTGCACGATGTCCGACAGCCGCTGCGCGTCGTCGAACGCCGCCTGCCAGTCGGCCGCGTCCGGGTTCTCCATGCCCGCCTCCAGCCGTACCATGAGGCCCGCGATCGGCGAGCGCAGCTCGTGGGAGGCGTCCGAGACGAAGCGCCGGTTGCGTTCCACGGCGTCCTCCAGCCGCGCCAGGGTGTCGTTGACCGTGACGGCCAGCTGCGCGACCTCGTCCCCCGTGCCGGGCACGTCGACGCGCCGGCTCAGGTTCTGGGCGCTGATGCATTCCAGTCCCCACCGGATCCGCTCCACGGGGGCCAGCACCCGGCCGGTCCCGTACCAGGCGCCCCATCCCAGCAGCGCCACCAGCACCACCGCCGAGCCGGACAGGAGCAGGGGCAGGAACGGCGATCTGAGCAGGAACGGCTCCCGCAGGGCCGCGTAGGCGACGGCGGGCCCGTACACGCTGTCGGGGTGGCTCATCCCCACCACGATCAGGCATCCGTCAGGCAGGCACACCCGGTCCTGGACCCGCGAGTAGCCCTCGGTGGGCCGTGCCCGGGTGAGGGGCGGCCGACCCGTGAGTCCCGCGTTGGCGGCCACCACCCGTCCTTCGCGGTCCATGACCTGCATGAGGAAGACGCCCTTCCTGGGCGGGATCGGGCCGGTGAACCGCTGTCTGCTGATGAGCATGGCGAGGTGGCGGCTGGCTTCGTCGGCCTGGTCGATCAGGTCGGCCCGCGCCCGCGCGGGGTACGTCAGCAACATCATCAGAACCCAGGCGAAGAGGACGGCGCCGAACACCACCACCGTCGCGATGGTCATCCGGGCCCTGATGGAGCGGCCGAACACCATGGTCCGTACTTTGTCACGGACCGAACAAACCGCAGGTAAAACGGCATACGCCGTCAGCTGCGGAAGCGCCGCCTGTGCAGCTCGCGGACCTCCTCGGCCAGCTCCGGCACCGGGCCCTCGACCACCACGCCGGGCGCGACCTCGTGGATCGGGAGCGTGCGTACGGGCGGCGGCGGAGCGCCGAGCTCCGACAGCCACGAGGCGAGCTGCTGCGACGACGACACGTACACGATGCGGCCCAGCCCCACCCAGGCATGGGCGGCGGCGCACATCGGGCAGTGCTCCCCCGAGGTGTAGACGGTGGCGGCGGCCCGCTCGGCGGGCGTCAGGTGCGCCGCGGACCAGCGGGCCAGGGCGAACTCCGGGTGCTGCGTGTTGTCCCCGGAGGCCACCCGGTTGTGGTCCTCGGCCAGGACGGCGCCGTCGCCCGACACCAGCACCGAGCCGAACGGCTCGTCGCCCACCTCCAGCGCCCGGGTGGCCAGCTCGACACAGCGCCGCAGGTGCGGCATTTCCGATTCTGCGATCATGAGGCACTCATCCTAGAGGTGGCGAAGGGGAGCACGGCCGCGCAGACTAAGACGATTCCCGCACAAATCACAACGAACGTAACGGTCCTCCGAAAATTCATGATGTTTCACTGTTTCCGCACGTCACGGACAGAAAACCTCGCGGCGAGGCTACTGAAAATCGGTTGATCCCACGTATTAGCCTAGATGGGATGCCTCCCGATACGCACATACCTCGCCGTCCCCTGCTCTCCTCCAACTCCCTGTGGCGGATGAAGTCCTACCTCCGCCCGTACGCCGTCAGGCTGATCCTCATCTGGCTGACCGCGGTCGTCGGCATCGCAGCCGGCATCGCCATGCCCCTCGTCAGCGAGAAGGTCATCGACGGCCCCGTCCTCCACGGTGATCATGGAGCGTTACTCCCGCTCGGGCTCCTGGCACTGGGCGTGGGCGCCGTCGAGGCGTTCCTGATCTTCCTCAGGCGCTGGTCGCAGATCACGCCCGTGCTGGGGCTCGAGACCCGGATCCGAGACGACCTCTACGAGCACCTGCAGCGCCTGCCGATGGGATTCCACGGCGACTGGCAGTCCGGCCAGCTGTTGTCGCGCGCCACGACCGACCTGTCGACCATCCGCCGTTTCCTCGGCTTCGGCATGCTCTTCCTGGTCATGAACGTGCTCCAGCTGATCACGGTGACCGTGCTGCTGCTGAACAAGTACTGGCCGCTGGGCCTGCTCGTCGCCGCCTCCGCCGTGCCGATCGTGTGGGTCTCGCTCCGCTTCGAGAAGCGTTACATCAAGGTGTCCCGCCAGGTCCAGGACGAGCAGGGCGACCTCGCCACGCTCGTCGAGGAGTCGGCCATCGGCATCCGGACGATCAAGGCGTTCGGCCGCCGCCACCACGTCTACGACACCTACGACGACGCCGCGCTCAAGGTCTACGGCACCTCGATGGACAAGGTGCGCCTGTCGGCGAAGTTCTTCGCCTTCCTCGAGGTGATCCCCAACATCACGCTCGCCCTGGTGCTGCTGCTCGGCGCGCTGGCCGTCGGGTCGGGCGAGCTCACGCTGGGCGGGCTGGTCGCGTTCACGACGCTGATGCTGCAGCTCGTCTGGCCCATCGCGAGCCTCGGCTACATCCTGGCCATGGCCCAGGAGGCCATGACCTCCGCCGACCGGGTCATGGAGGTCATGGACACCGTGCCGGCCATCGAGGGCGGCACGCAGACCATCGACCGGCCGCACGGCCACCTGCGCTTCGAGGGCGTCGGGTTCCACTTCCCCGGCTCCGGCCAGCCGGTGCTGCACGACGTCTGGCTGGACGTGCGCCCCGGTGAGACGGTCGCCATCGTGGGGGCGACCGGCTCGGGCAAGACCACCCTGACCGCGCTGGTGCCCCGGCTGATCGACCCGACCGAGGGCCGCGTCACGATCGACGGCCACGACGTGCGCGACCTGACCCTGCCCGACCTGCGCTCGGTGGTGGCCACCGCGTTCGAGGAGCCCACACTGTTCTCGATGAGCGTGCGGGAGAACCTCACCCTCGGCCGGCTCGACGCCACCGAGGAGGAGCTGGCCGACGCCATCCAGACCGCGCAGGCGATGTTCGTGTACGACCTGCCGTGGGGCCTCGACACCCGCATCGGCGAGCAGGGCCTGTCGCTCTCCGGCGGCCAGCGGCAGCGGCTCGCCCTGGCCAGGGCCGTGCTGAGCAACCCGCGGATCCTCGTGCTCGACGACACCCTGTCCGCGCTCGACGTGGAGACCGAGGCGCTGGTGGAGGAGGCGCTGCGCCACGTGCTGCGCGACGCCACCGGCATCGTGGTGGCTCACCGGGCCTCCACCGTGCTGCTCGCCGACAAGGTGGCGCTGCTGCGCGACGGCACCATCACGCACGTCGGCCACCACCACGAGCTGCTGGCCGACGTGCCCGAATACCGGGAGCTGCTGGCCCAGGACGCCGACTTCGACCCCACGGAAGGAGCGCTGCGTTGACCGCCACCACCACGACGACCTGGCGCGGCGTCGCCTCCGAGGATCAGGACGAGCTGCCGGAGAAGGTCTCCGTCTTACTGCGGGAGCGTTCCCGGAGGCTGCTGGGCGACCTGCTCTCGCCGTACCGGAAGCAGATCGCGCTGCTGACGGCGATCATCGTCGTCTCCAACCTGGCGGGACTCGCGATCCCCTACCTGGTCAAGGTGGGCATCGACGCGGGCATCCCGCCGATGCTGCGCGGCAGCGGCCCCGCCACGCTGCTCACCGTGGTCGGGGTCATCCTGGCCGCCGCGGTGACGCAGGCGCTGACCAGGCAGGCGTTCCTGCGGCTGTCGGGGAAGATCGGCCAGAGCATCCTGCTGGAGCTGCGCAGGAGGGTGTTCGACCACTTCCAGCGGCTGTCGCTGAGCTTCCACGAGAAGTACACCTCCGGGCGGGTCATCTCCCGGCTCACCTCCGACATCGAGGCCATCGCCGAGTTGCTCCAGTCGGGGTTCGACGGGCTGGTGACGGCGGTGCTGACGATGTTCGGCACGGCGGCGCTGCTGCTGGTGCTGGACGTCCACCTCGGCCTGGTGGCGCTGATCCCGCTGCCGCTGCTGCTGCTGTTCACCAAGTGGTTCAGGCGGCAGTCCGCGATCGTCTACCGGCGTACGCGGGAGACGGTGGCCCTGGTGATCGTGCACTTCGTGGAGTCGATGACCGGCATCCGCGCGGTGCAGGCCTTCCGCAGGGAGCCGCGTAACCAGGAGATCTTCCAGCAGCTCAACGACGACTACCGCGACGCGAACGCCCGCAGCATGCAGCTCATCGCGGTCTTCATGCCAGGGATCAAGCTGATCGGCAACATGACGGTCGGCGGCGTGCTGATCTACGGCGGCTACCTGGCCTTCAACCAGGAGGTCACGGTCGGCGTGCTGGCCGCCTTCCTCCTCTACCTGCGGCAGTTCTACGAGCCGATGCAGGAGATCAGCCAGTTCTACAACACCCTTCAGTCCGCGGGCGCGGCGCTGGAGAAGTTGTCGGGCGTGCTGGAGGAGGAGCCCTCCGTGGCGGAGCCGCGCGAGCCGGCGGCGCTGCCGCGGGGAAGGGCGCGCGGCAAGGTGCGCTTCGAGGGCGTCAGGTTCGCCTACGTCGAGGAGATGCCGATCCTGCCCCGTCTTGACCTGACGATCCCAGGCGGGCAGAGCGTGGCGCTGGTCGGGGCGACGGGCGCGGGCAAGACGACCCTGGCCAAGCTGATCTCCCGCTTCTACGACCCCACCGACGGCCGCGTGCTGCTCGACGGCGTCGATCTGCGCACGCTGGACGAGCCGACGCTGCGCCAGGCCGTGGTCATGGTGACCCAGGAGAACTTCCTGTTCAGCGGTACGGTCGCCGAGAACATCAGGTTCGGCCGGCCCGAGGCCACCGACCGTGACGTGCGCGAGGCGGCCAAGGCGATCGGCGCGCACGACTTCATCTCGAGCCTGCCTGACGGCTACGACACCGAGGTGGGCAAGCGCGGCGGCCGCATGTCGGCCGGGCAGCGCCAGCTCGTCGCCTTCGCCAGGGCGTTCCTCGCCGATCCGGCCGTGCTGATCCTGGACGAGGCCACCTCCAGCCTCGACGTGCCGAGCGAGCGGCTGGTGCAGCGCGCGCTGCGGACGATCCTGGCCGACCGGACGGCGCTGATCATCGCGCACCGGCTCTCGACGGTGGAGATCGCCGACCGGGTGCTGGTGATGGACCGGGGCGAGATCGTCGAGGACGGGCCGCCGGACCAGCTCATCGCCGCCTCCGGCCGCTTCGCCGGGCTGCACCGGGCGTGGCTGGAGAGCCTCAGCTAGCCCCTAGTGGTGTGCCACGGCCACGGCGTTGGCGTACAGCTCGTAGCCGACGAACACCGCCAGCGGCACCCCGAGCGCGATCAGCAGCCGGCTGGGCAGGCTCGTCCGCGGCGCGGACAGCCTGCCCGGCTCACCGGCCGCAGGCGCGAAGACCGGCGCGGGCTCCGGCTCGGGATCGGGCAGGAGTTCGGGATGTCGGGGCAGGTATCCCGAGGGGAAGGACGTCGCGTGGTACGCGCCGCAGTGCGGACAGCACGTGTCCGACCAGGGCGGCGGCACAGCCACGCCCGAGCTGAGCCAGATCTCGACCTCGTTGCCGTGGACGTCGGTGAGGTGTCTGACGACGAAATCCTCTTCCCAGACGTACAGGCAACGAAGGCATTCGAAAGGCCACGTCTCGCGGGTCTCGAACCCGTCGGCCACCAGGACCACCCCCGGTTCCCTATCGGCGTTCGATCCCGAGTGTCCGCCCGATCCCGCACGCCCGCAAGACGGGCTTGTGACACTTGTCGCTATTAAATGCTTACCAAGTGTCAGGAAATCCGCTCATAGAAGAGCGGATACTTGACCGGGCTGCGCAGTGGCGTCTCGTCGGGCGCCGGGGGCGTGGCCGGCGGGATCAGCTCCGGATGGTGTGCCAGATAGCCATCCGGGAACGTCGTGGCCTGCTGACTGCCGCAACGCGGGCAGATGATGGCGCCCGGCGACGGCGGCGGCACCGGCAACCCGCCGCGCAACCAGATGTCTCGCTCGTTTCCGTGACGATCGCTGAAGTGCCTGACGACGTATTCCTCTTCCCAGACATGCCAGCAACCGCGGCATTCGAAAGGCACGTTCCTGTGTTCCTCTTCCAACGAGGTCACCCCCTTACCTTCGAGTGTGTGCCCCCTTCTCCGCCTCCCGCAACCTGCGTCACCGAACCACGAACACAAAGGTGAGAGCACCTGCCACCACGCTCAGCGTGCCGAGCCAGGCGAAGAACACGTCGAGCCCGGGGGCCAGGGGCCTGCCGCCGTGCAGGGCCTCCTGCACGCGGCGCCACCGCGCCCTGGTCCTGATGAGCAGCACGCTGCCGCAGAGCGCGGCCAGCGCGAAGGCCGCGACGGCGGGCACGGGCAGTCCCTGCCTGAGTGACAGCCCGGCGGCGCCGAGGCCGCCGGTGCACAGCGCCACGGCCGTGCGCACCCAGGCCAGCCGCGTGCGCTCGCTCTGCAGCCCCCTGTCCCAGATCTTCTCTTCCGGGGCCATCTCGACGCCGCTCAGGCCGCCAGGATGATCAGGATGAGGGCGATCACCGCCACCGCCGCCACGCCGTACCCGAAGACGGCGGCCAGCGCGGGCGGCGGCAGCGGCGCCTGCTGGCGCAGGGCGCGCTGGATCTGGCGCCAGCGCGGGTAGGCCATGCCCGCCGCCAGCGCGGAGAGTGTCACGAGTACGACGGCCAGCGCCGTACGGATCCACGGCACGAACACGTGTGGCGGCACCGCCGCCATGGCCACCCCACCCGCGCTGAGCGCCAGCGCCGTGCTCAGCCAGGTGAGGAAGGTTCGTTCGTTGGCCAAGGTGAAACGCGGGTCCGGCTCCATAGGAAAAACGGTAGTTCGTCCATATTTCCCCTAGAGAAGCCGGGATTCAGCCGGTGCAGGCCTTGGTCACCTTCTCCACGTAGGCCGCGCTCTCGGTGGCGACCTTCTGGGCCGCGTCCACGGCGTCGTTGACGTTCTGGACGTTGATCCCGCTCAGCGTCTTGGCCAGGTCGTCGGAGGCCTGCTTGATCGTGGTGTTGGCGGCCTTGTCGGCGACGTCGTTGAGCTTGGTCGCGGCGTCGTCGAGGGCCTTGTCCATGGCCTTGGGGTCGTCGGTGAGCTTGGTGACCTGCGCACCCAGCTCGGTGACGATCTTCGGGGCCTCGAGGCACGCCTGGGCCTTGTCGATGGTGTTGTTGACCTCGCCACATCCCGCGGCGAAGACGCACACGGCGAAAGCTGTCAGGGGAAAGAACCGGCTCTTGAGGAGTCGCATTCTTCGACCCTACCCGCGCATCCGGCGCGGGCGGCGGTGCCGGCGCCGGCACGGCCGACCGAACGGCTGCAGCGGCGCTGACCTGGCCTCATGACGAAGTAGATATCGCTCCCTTCGCGATATCGCTATTAGACATGACGTGATCACATCTGCTTTGCTCCTTGCCCACTGACGGACGACAGAAGGACCAGACATGCGAAACCGCCGCTTCACGGCAGTGACCACGTTGACGATCTCCCTCCTGGCGGGCGGCGCCCTGCCGGCGAGCGCGGCTCCGGCCGCGACCTCGGTGCAGGTGATCTCGGGCGAGGCCCAGGCCCGCAAGGAGCTGCGCGCGCTGGAGGCGTCCTTCAAGGGCCGCATCGGCGCGTACGCGATCGACACCGCCACCGGCAAGACGATCGCGTACCGGTCGGGCGAGCGTTTCCCGCTGCTGTCCACGTTCAAGGCGATGGCCTGCGCGGCCGTGCTGCACAAGGCCCGCACCTCCGACCCCGGCCTGATGGACAAGGTCGTGCGCTGGACGGCCGACGAGGTCAAGCCCAACTCCCCCACCACCGAGAAGCACGTGGCGGACGGGCTGACCGTCAGCCAGCTGTGCGAGGCGGCCATCACCCTGAGCGACAACACCGCGGGCAACATGGTGCTCAAGCAGCTCGGCGGACCGGCCGGCCTGACCCGGTACTTCCGCACGCTGAAGGACCCGATCTCCCGCCTGGACCGCTGGGAGACCGAGCTGAACGACTGGACGCCCAAGGACAAGCGCGACACCACGACGCCCGCCTCCATCGCCCGCGACCTGCGCGCGGTCACGACCGGGAACGCGCTGGACGCCAAGGACCGGCAGCAGCTCAACGCCTGGCTGCTCGCGTCCAAGACGGGCGGCGCCCGCATCCGCGCCGGCCTGCCCAAGACCTGGACGGTCGGGGACAAGACCGGCACGAACTCCGCGTTCGGCGGCGCGAACGACATCGCGGTCGTCTGGCCCGCCAAGAACGCCGCCCCCATCATCATGGCGGTCTACACCAACCGGGCCGCCGGCGAGGCCGGCGACGACACGGCGCTCGCCCGCACCGCCACCATCCTCGCCCGCGGCCTCGGCAAGCTCTGACGGGCACGCCGCGGACCACCCGCGCTAGGAATCGCGCGAGACAAGAACGGTGGGGTCGATGATCCGGATGCGCGGATCGCCGGGCCCGTGACGCAGCCGGGCGACGAGATCCGACGTGCCGCCGGGCCCGTCGCCAGGCTTGCCGTCCCACACGATGACGGCGCGGGGCTCGGAGTCGAGTCTCAGCGCCTCCTCGATGAGTACGCGCATATCGTTCAGGGCGTCGCGTAATCCGGATGGGCCGGTTGGCGGGCGAGCCAGGTGGTCGGATGCTGGCGAATCTGGTCGATGGAGGTCAGGGCGGCGCCGATGACGGCGGCGTCCGGGCCGAGCAGGGCGGGCCGGACGGTGATGGGCGCCCAGGCGGCCGTCAGGACGCGCCGGTCGATCTCGGCTCTGGCGTTCGCGGTGAGCCAGGACGCCAGGAGGGAGAAGCTGCCGCCCAGCAGGACGGTGTCGATGTCGAGGATGTTGACCATGTCGGCCAGCGCGATGCCCAGCGCGGTGCCTGCGGTGTCGAGCGCGGCGATGGTGGCGGGATGGCCCGCTTCGGCCCGGCCGGTGACGGCGGCGTCGGGAGTGGTGCCGGCGGGCGCGGGCTCGTCGCCGAGGATGGTCTGCAAACTGGCGTACGCTTCCAGGCAGCCGCGCGAACCGCACGGGCAGGCGTCGCCGTCGGGATAGACGCTCACGTGCCCGAGCTCGCCGCTCCAGCCGCGGGCGCCGCGCATGAGCTGCCCGTCCAGGACGATCCCCGCGCCGATGCCGAGCCCGCCGGAGACGTAGACGAAGCTGTCTAGCGTGTTGTCGCTGGCGTAAAGCTCGCCGAGGGCGGCCAGGTTGGCCTCGTTGTCGACGGTGATCGGGAGGTCGAGCGGCTGGATGGCGCCGCGCAGCAGGGCCTGGGCGTCGACGTTGCGCCAGCCGAGCTCGGGTGCGGACTGCACGATGCCGGCCTGCACCGGGCCGGGGACGGCGAGGGTCGCGGTGACGACGGTGAGGTCCTCGGCCACGATGGCGTCGATCGCGACCCGGGCCATGCGCGCCAGGTGCGCGACCACGTCAGAAGCGTCCTGCCCCGGGTACGCCGCGGGGTCGAAGGCCATGTGGCGCACGGTGCCGGTGAGGTCGACGACGCAGGCCGCCAGGCCGTCCGCACGGATGTCGAGGCCGAGCCCGGCGGGCCCTTTCTCGGACAAGGTCAGGCCGACGCGGGGACGGCCCGCGCGCCCGTTGTGGGAGAGGCCGGTCTCGGTGATGAGCTTGCCGGCCAGGAGCTCCTCGGCGATGCGGGTGATGGTGGGGCGGGTCAGGCCGGTGGCCGTGGCGAGTTCGGTGCGGGAGATGGGGCGCGCGGCGGAGACGATGTGGCGGAAGACCAGCTCCAGGTTGAGTGTGCGCAGGTTCTCCTGCCGTACGGGCTGCTCCGGCTGCCGGGGGCTGCTCGGCCGGACATGCGCCGTCATGCGGCCGACCGGGCTCTGTCGGCTAGCTCGGCGGCCGTGGCGGAGGAGATGACGCCGTCGATCACCACGGCGGCGACGTGCCTGCCGACGGTCTCGCCGGGCGCCAGCAGCAGCGGCTCGTCCCAGGCGAGCGATGAGCACACGCCGAGGTAGTCGCGGGCGCGGACGAACCATCTGTCCCGCGCGGTGGTCTCGTCCGCGGGGGTGAAGAGCACCGTCCAGGGGCGGTCGTCGCGGTCGGCGCCGCTGACGGCGACCCAGGCGGCGGGGTGTCCGTGGACGTGCTGGACGTCGGCGCCGACCGGGCTGAGCACCCGGGCGGTCCCGGCGAAGGCGGGGCCGCGCCAGAAGATGCCGCCGTAGCCGGCGCCGACCCGGCCCAGCGCCGCCGGGGTGCGCCACGGCAGCGGCCGGTCGGTGGCGTTGGTGAGCCGGGTGCGGATGCTCAGCGCCCACGCGGTCTCGTTCACCGGCCTGCAGGTGATCGAGCGCTGCTCCCGCAGCAGCGTCGTCTCACGCGGGCCGGTCCATTCGAGGGTGTGCGCCAGCTCGGTGTCAGTGCGGCGCAGCCACCGTTGATGGCGCTGCGTGCCGTGGTTGTCCAGCCAGGCCGGGCCGTGGCCGGCGACGAAGGTGCGCCCGCCCCAGAAGTTGCGCCCGTCGACGTCGGGGGCGGCCACGCTGATGCCGAACTGGTGGGGATGCGAGTCGGGGGCCGCGTCGGTCACGGTGACGCCGGCCAGCGTGCGCACGGGATGCAGGTGGGGGCGCGGGGACGCGGACAGCGGCAGGTCCGGCTCCCACACGTACTGGGCGACGTCGTGCCCGTGCAGCCGCAGCACGGCGACGCCTCGCCGCCGGTCGGCGTGCGCGGGAGGTACGCCGGGGGCGTGCATGGTCGAATCGCCGCCTCTCTTGACCTCGACGAGGCCGAGGATGTCGCTCCAGGATCGCTGCGCTCTTGAGCGTACGACACTTCCCGGCTTCCCCCGTTTCGAGATCGGCACATGCCCGGGCGAGGGGCCTCAACGGGCGCATCGCCGCCCTGGTCCTAGGATTTCTCATATGGCAACTTGCGAACATCTTTCCCAGGCCAACGACCCGGCGGCGAAGACGCCTGAGGGCTGCGAGGAGTGCCTGGCGGTCGGCGGCCGCTGGGTGCACCTGCGGCGCTGCCTGGAGTGCGGCCACATCGGCTGCTGCGACTCCTCGCCGGGCAAGCACGCCACCAAGCACTTCCACGACACCAGCCACCCCGTGATCCAGTCGTTCGAACGCGGAGAGGAATGGCGGTGGTGCTTCGTCGACAGCCAGATGGGCTAGCGCTCCAGAATCGCCTCTTCGAAGTCGAGCTGGGCCATCACTTCGCGCAACACCTCGTCGTCGAGGCGGCGCTCGTCGCGCAGGCGCACGAAGACCTGCCGCTCGGCCTGGAGCATGTCGCGGCGCAGACGGCGATAGAGAGCGCTGGGCGTCTCCGCGCCGCCCGGCCCCTGGCCGCCGCCCAGCCGCTCCCACGCGGTCAGCGAGCGGCGCCACGACTTCTCCCTGAGCTGGTCGATGACCTGCTTCTGGATCTCGTCGGGCTCGCCCTGCTCGCGCACCAGCCGGTCCAGCTCCGCCAGGCCCGCCTCCAGCGCGGCCTGCTGGGCCGCCGCCTCGGCCAGGCGGTCCTCGTACTGCTCCTGCTCGCTCGACACACCCAGCCGCCTGATCAGCGCGGGGAACGTGGTGCCCTGGATGAGCAGGGTGCCGATCACGGTCGTGAACGTCAGGAAGAGCAGCATCGCCCGGTCCTGCTCGGGGACCGCCGGGTCGATGGCGAAGGCGGCCGCCAGCGACACCACGCCCCGCATGCCGGCCCAGCCGAGGATCACCATCTGCGGCACGCTCGGCTGCTCACGGCCCCTGCGCACCAGCTTGGTCAGGTAGGACACCGTGAACACCCACACGAACCTGCTGGCGATCGTCACCGCCAGCACGGTGGCCGCGTACCCCGCGACGGCCCACGGGCTGTAGCCGGAGATGCCCTGGACCACGGTCGCGAGCTGCAGCCCGATCAGGGCGAACACGATCGTCTCGAGGAAGAAGTCGGTGACCTTCCACACCGCGTCCGACACCAGCCGCGTCCCGAACCCCTGCAGGTGCATGCGGTTGCCCAGGTAGAGGCCCACGATCACCACGGCGATCACGCCGGAGGCGTGCACCGACTCCGCCGCGAGGTAGGCGGCGAACGGGATCAGCAGCATCAGCGTGTTCTCGACCAGCGAGTCGCGCGTGTGCCGGAACAGCCAGGCCAGCGCGAACGCCAGCGCCAGCCCGATCGCCACGCCGCCCGCCGCGGAGTACAGGAACTGGCCGACGCTGTGCCACAGGTCCACGGTCCCGCCGACGGCGGCCCCGATGGCCACCCGGTACGCCGTCAGCGCCGTGGCGTCGTTGAACAGGCTCTCCCCCACCAGGATCGTCAGCGTCCTGCGGGGCAGGCCCAGCCGGCGGCCGACCGCGACGGCGGCCACGGCGTCGGGCGGCGCGATGATGGCGCCCAGCGCGAACGCCAGCGCCAGCGGCAGGGCGGGCAGCAGCAGGTGGACGACCAGCCCGACGACGGCCGTGGTGAACAGCACGAGCCCGACCGACAGCAGCGCCACGGGTCGCTTGACCTCACGCAGGCTCAGGTAGGAGCTGTCGAGCGCGGCGGAGTAGAGCAGCGGGGGCAGGAACACGTACAGCACCAGCTCCGGCTGCAGCGGCACCGCCGGCACCAGCGGCGACACCAGCAGCCCTGCGGCCACCAGCAGCAACGGGGCAGGCCAGCCCCTGCGGCGCGCCACGGCCGCGACGCCGATGGCGCCACCGGCCACCAGCAGCAACTGCAGGCCCACGGTCGGATTCACCAGCGCTCCTTTCCGCCTCGGCCCGATACCTCGCCAGAGAGTACCTGCCGGGCTTCAGGAGCGTGTCACCACTCCCTGCGGTCGCTCCGCTCGTGGTAGTCCGGCTGCTGCTCCGGACGCAGGCGCTCGCCCGTGGAGAACATGGGGTCCCCGACGTAGGGGCGGGACAACGGCTCCGGCTGCGGGTGCTCCGGCCGGCCCATGGCCAGCAGCGGATCCACGGGGTTCGGCTGGCCCTGCTGGTAGGAGGCGTAGTCGTCGCGGACCGGCTGGGGCGCGGAGCGGCGCCGGCCCGCGCCCGGGATGCCGTGCATGGGCGTGCCCAGGCCCGCCGCCCCCTGGCTCTGCTGGGGCTGCTGGTAGGCGTCAGGCCGCCTGGCGTAGGGGTCGGAGGGGTACGGGTCGCTCGGGAACGGGTCGGCGCGGTGCTGGGACGGGGCCGCCTGGGAGGGGAAGCCGAGGGGGTCGGTGCTCACCGGCGACGGGCCGCGCTGGTCTCCGGGCATCTGGTAGACGGGCGCGGTGTCGGAGTACTGGGGGCCGGTGAAGGGCTCGGGCTGGGCGTGGCCGGAGTACTGGGGCGACTCGGCGGTGTATTGGGGCCCGCTGAAGGGGTCGCCCGTGTATCGCTGCTGGGGAGCGGTCGCGTCCACGTATTGGGGTCCGGTGAAGGGCGCGCGCTCGCCGTAGGCCGGAGCCTCTCTGGTGGTCTCGCCGTAGACCGGAGCCGCCTCTCTCGGGGGCTCACCGTAGGACGGAGCCACCTCCCTGGGGGGCTCGCCGTAGGACGGATTCGCCTCCCTGGGGGGCTCGCCATAAGCCGGGGACATGCTGTCCCGGGGCACCGTGGTCTCACTGTACGAGGCCACCAGCTTGTCCTGGTGGGCGGCGGGGGCGCCCCTGGCCACCAGGACGTCATTGGGCGACAGGGCGGCCGTGGGCCGGTCGTCGGGCTGGTGCTGCGGCTGCGGAGGCTGCGGCGGTTGCTGTGCGTGCTGGGGCGGCCGGTGGTACTGGCCGGTGCCTGGAATGACCTCGGTTCCCGGGTCGTGCGCGGGCACGGCGGGCTGCTCGCCCGTGGCCTCGGCGAAGCCCTCGTCGAGCGTGTCGAGCAGGCGGCCGACGTCCTCCATCGGCATGCGGAAGCTCGCTGTGCACATCTCCCCGCGCCAGAGGCTGAGGACCAGCGTGCCCTCATGCCACGTGACACGGAGACACCGCTCCTGACCTCGCGCATCGAAGAACACTTCGCCGAACGACGGCAACGGGACAACTTCCGACATGGCAGACATACTGCTTTAACCAGCCTTTATCCGTCCACTCAACCCCGGAAAACCCTCTGGAAACCGGCCTTTCCATCTACACCGGGAACCTCTCTGGTCACACCGCGTGAAGATCTCTCGCCCGGTTGGATTCCCGGTCGCCCAGTGTGCCATGGGAGCCGCCGCGGGCGTCCGGGGAACGCCGGGATGCGTCTGGCCGATCACACCGCGTTCGGCACGGCGGCCCCGGAATGCGGGTAGCGTTTACTGCCGTGCCGGACTCCCATCTCCCGTCAGTGGACGAACTGCTCAAGGTCGCGGTAAACGCTCTCGGAGGGAGCGAACGGCAGGGCCAGCTCACCATGGTCCACGCCGTGCAGCAGGCCATCGACGACGAGGAGCACCTGGCGGTCCAGGCCGGCACGGGCACGGGAAAGTCGCTGGCTTATCTCGTCCCGTCGATCCGCCACGCGATGGACAGCGACTCGCCCGTCGTGGTCTCCACGGCCACGATCGCGCTCCAGCGCCAGCTCGTCGACCGCGACCTGCCCCGGCTGGCCGAGACGCTGGGCAAAGAGCTGCCGCACGAGCCGACGTTCGCGATCCTGAAGGGCCGGCGCAACTACCTGTGCCGCTACAAGGCGACGGCGGGCTGGCCCGAGGAGGACGAGCAGGACCAGCTGTTCGACCCGCGCGAGGTGAGCGCGACCGGCCGCATGGTGCAGCGCATCCAGGAGTGGGCCGAGGAGACCGAGACCGGCGACCGCGACGAGCTGGTGCCGGGGGTGAGCGAGCAGGCGTGGCGGCAGTTCTCGGTGAGCGCGCAGGAGTGCCTCGGGGCCAGTCGTTGCCCGAGCGGGGCCGAGTGCTTCGCCGAGCTGGCCCGCGCCCGGGCGGGCGAGGTGGACGTCGTGGTGACCAACCACGCGCTGCTGGCCATCGACGCCATGGGCGACCTGCCGGTGCTGCCTGAGCACGAGGTCGTGGTCGTGGACGAGGCCCACGAGCTGGTCGACCGGGTGACGTCGGTGGTGACCGGCGAGCTGTCGGAGCTGACCGTGTCGCTCGCGGTGCGCCGGGTGGGCAGGCTGATCGAGCAGGGGATCGCCGACCGGCTCCAGGAGGCGGGCGAGGACCTCAAGGCGCTGCTGGCCGCCGCGCCGCCCGGGCGCATCGACGAGCTGCCGCAGGTGCTCGGGCTGACGCTGGCGCTGGTGCGCGACACCGCCTGGCGCTGCATCACGGCCCTGGGGCCGCGCGGCGCCGACAAGGACGACCCCGACAAGGCGGGGCAGCGCAAGGCCGCGTTCTCGGCGCTGGACGAGGTGCACGACACGGCCGTGCGCATGCTGGAGGCGTACGGCCACGACTCGGAGACCGACCGGGCCGAGGTGGTCTGGCTCGACGCCGGCACCGACCGGCGCCCGCCCATGCTGCGGGTCGCGCCACTGACGGTGAGCGGGATGCTGCGCGACAAGCTGTTCGGGGAGCGCACGGTGGTCCTCACCTCCGCCACGCTGGCGCTGGGGGGCACGTTCGACGGCCTCGCCGCGCAGTGGGGGCTGGGCGGCGAGGGCAAGGGCTGGCAGGGCATCGACGTGGGCTCGCCGTTCGACCACCCGCGCGCGGGCATCCTGTACGTCGCCAAGCACCTGCCCCAGCCCGGGCGTGACGGGCTGCCGCAGCAGTACCTCGACGAGATCGTCGAGCTGATCGAGGCGGCCGGGGGGCGCACGCTTGGGCTGTTCTCGTCGATGCGGGCGGCCAAGGCGGCCACCGAGGCGCTGCGCGACCGGCTGGACGTGCCGCTGCTGTGCCAGGGTGACGACTCGACGATGCTGCTGGTCAAGCAGTTCGCCGAGGACGAGCCGACGTGCCTGTTCGGCACCCTGTCACTCTGGCAGGGCGTGGACGTGCCCGGGCCCTCGCTGCGACTGGTCATCATCGACCGGGTGCCGTTCCCGCGCCCCGACGACCCGCTGACCTCGGCCAGACAGCGCCACGTGGCGGCCAAGGGCGGCAACGGCTTCATGGCGGTCGCGGCTAACCACGCCGCGCTGCTCCTGGCCCAGGGGGCGGGCCGGCTGCTGCGGGCACAGGACGACAAGGGCGTGATCGCGGTCCTGGACCCGCGCCTCGCCACGGCCCGCTACAGCGGTTTCCTCCTGGGCTCCCTGCCCCCGTTCTGGCGCACCACGGACCCGGCGATCCCCAGGGCGGCCTTGAAGCGCCTGGCGGCGGAGTCGGCCGGCTGACGCCATCCTCGCCGCGCGCCCCGCTTCGTGGCGCGTGAGTTGCGGCCCGGAAGCTCTGCGGCGGGCGCGCCATGCACACGGGCGCCACGCACACGGACTCGCCACGCACACGGACGCGGGGCGCACACGGACGCGGGGCGCGTCGCGGGTGAGGACGTTCCCGGGCGCGGGTGCGGCGGGGCTCGGCGCGACGCGTGCGCCGAGCAGGAGGCGCGTCAGCCGAAGTGCGGCCGGAAAGGCGAGGTCAGGACCAGGGCGTGAGCTCGGGGCGCTTGGGAGAGAGCCCGTCGCCGGAGGAGACGCCGCGCAGACGGCGGGACATCCACGGCACCAGGTGCTCGCGGATCCATTGGGCGTCCTCGCGCCGCCGAGCCCGCGGATCGACGCTCTGCGCCGGCCAGTCCTTGCGCCAGTCCTCGAACGGCACCCCCAGCACGTCAAGCACCCGCGCCGCCACCAGCCGGTGCCCGTCCTCGTTCATGTGCAGCCGGTCCGCGCTCCACGCCCGCCAGTCGCGCAACCCCTGCATCGACCACTGGTCCACCAGGCGGCACCCGTACAGGTCGGCGATGGAGCGCACGTGCAGGTAGAAGACGGCGAAGCGGCCGCGCAGCCGGCGCATCAGCGGCGTGTCGCGCGGGTCCACCCCCGTGAACAGCAGCACGTCGGCGCCCCCGGCTCGCAGGTCGCGGACGGCGCGGGCGAGCTGCTTGGCCATCTCGTCGGGGTCGCTGCCCGGCCTGAGCAGGTCGTTGCCCCCGGCGCAGAAGCTGACCAGGTCAGGTGCCATCTCGACGGCCAGGGGCACCTGCTCGGCGACGATCTGGTCGAGGAGCTTGCCGCGTACGGCCAGGTTGGCGTAGCGGAAGCCGGGCTCGTCGGCGGCGAGCCGTTCGGCGACCCGGTCCGCCCAGCCGCGGTAGTGACCGTTGTGGCCGGGGTCGTTCAGTCCTTCCGTGAAGCTGTCGCCGACAGCGACGAAGGACTTGTAGTGCCTCATGAGGTGGTGTTCATCTCCACGATCGCGTGCAGCGCAAGGACGTACGACTGTAGTCCGAAGCCCGCGATCGTGCCCGACGCCACCCCGGCGACGACGGAGTTATGGCGAAACTCTTCCCTCGCGGCGGGGTTGCTGATGTGCACCTCGACGAGCGGGGCCGTGCGCTGCTTGATGGCGTCGCGCAGGGCGTAGGAGTAGTGGGTGAACGCGGCCGGGTTGAGCACCACCGGGATGCGGCCGTCGGCGGCCTCGTGGATCCAGCTGATCAGCTCGGCCTCGTCGTCGGTCTGGCGCACCTCGACGTGCTCGCCGAGCTTCCTGCCCGTGTCGCGGCAGAGCGCGGCCAGGTCGTCGAACGTCTCCGCCCCGTAGACGTCGGGCTCGCGGGTGCCGAGCCGGCGCAGGTTGGGCCCGTTGAGCACGAGGATCATGCCGAGATCTCCTTGTAGGCGGCTTCGAGCAGCTCTTCCGCGGGGTCTTCGAGTCGGCCCGGCTTGGCCAGGCCGTCGAGCACGACGAACCGCTGCTTGGCGCCGCGGTTCTTCTTGTCCAGCCGCATGTGGTCGCGCAGGGACCGCCAGGCGTCGGCGCGGTAGGTGATGGGCAGCCCGACGCTCGTGAGGATGGAGCGGGTGCGCGCCACGAGGTCGGCGCGGCCGGAGAGCCTGGACAGCTCGGCGGCGTAGACCATGCCGATGGCGACGGCCTCGCCGTGGCGGATGGCGTAGTGCTCCTCGCGTTCGATGGCGTGGGCGAGGGTGTGGCCGTAGTTGAGGATCTCGCGCAGGCCCGCCTCGCGCAGGTCGGCGCCCACGACGTCGGCCTTGACCTGGATCTTGCGCTCGATCAGCTCACGGGTGTGCGGGCCGTCGGGCCTGGTGGCGGCCTCCGGGTCGGCCTCGACGAGCCGGAGGATCTCCGGGTCGGCGATGAAGCCGCCCTTGATGATCTCGGCCAGGCCGGCGACGTAGTCCCTTTTCGGCATGCCGGGCAGCGTGGCCAGCTCGCACAGCACCCCGGCTGGTGGCAGGAAGGTGCCCACCAGGTTTTTGCCCTCGGGTGTGTCGATGCCGTTCTTGCCGCCGACCGCCGCGTCGACCATGGCCAGCAACGTCGTCGGCACGAGCACGACCTGCACGCCGCGCAGCCACGTGCCCGCCACGAACCCGGCCAGGTCGGTCGTCGCGCCGCCGCCCACGCCCACCACGGCGTCGGAGCGGGTCACGCCGTGCCGGCCGAGCGCCGACCAGAGCCCGGCGGCCACCTCGACGGTCTTGGCCTGCTCCCCGTCGGGCACGGGCAGCTCGACCACCTCGTAGCCGGCCTCGCGCAGCGCCGCGCCGACCGGGGCGGAGATCTCGGGCAGGGTCTGCGGATGGATGACGGCGACGGTGCGCACGCCGGGCTTGAGCAGCGTCGTCAGCTCGGCCAGCACGCCGGTGCCGACCACCACGTCGTACGGGCTGTCACCGCGTACGGCGATCCTGGTCGCGCTCATGAGGGCAGCCCCTTGATGATCTCGTCGGCGAGCTCCTCCGGCTCCCGCTTGTCGGTCACCACGGTGACCGCCGCCAGCCGCTCGTAGACCGGCCGCCGCTCCTCCATCAGCTTCTTCAGCTGGCTGCGCGGGTTGAGCACGAGCAGCGGCCTGGCAGAGGCGAGGCCGACCCGCTGGACCGCGTCGGACAGCCCCACCTGCAGGTAGACCACGTGGTGGCCGGCGAGCAGGGCCTGCGTCTCCTCGTTGAGCACGGCGCCGCCGCCGAGCGAGAGTATGCCGTCGTGCTCTGCCAGCGCCCGGCGCACGGCCTCGTGCTCCAGCTCGCGGAAACGGGCCTCGCCGTCCTCGACGAAGATGTCGGAGACGGGCTTGCCCACCACGGCCTCCACGTCGGCGTCGGTGTCGCGGAACCCGACGCCGAGCCGCTCGGCGAGCAGCTGCCCGACCGTGGTCTTTCCGGACCCCGGCGGGCCGATCAGCACAGCGAGAGTCATTTGATCACCATCGAAGACAGGTAGCCGGACAGGTTGCGGGCGACTTCCTCGACGGAGTCGCCGCCGAACTTCTCGAGCGCCGCGTCGGCCAGCACCAGCGCGACCATCGCCTCGGCCACGATGCCGGCGGCGGGCACGGCGCACACGTCGGAGCGCTCGTGGTGGGCCTTGGCCGCCTCACCGGTCTTGACGTCGATGGTGGCCAGCGCCCTGGGCACGGTGGAGATCGGCTTCATGGCGGCGCTGACGCGCAGGATCTCGCCGTTGGTCATGCCGCCCTCGACGCCGCCCGCGCGGTTGGTGATGCGTCGCACGCCGTCTTCCGCGGTGTATTCGATCTCGTCGTGGGCTCGGGAACCGGGCCTGCGCGCGGTCTCGAAGCCGTCGCCGACCGCGACGCCCTTGATCGCCTGGATGCCCATGAGCGCACCGGCGAGCCGGGAGTCGAGCCTGCGGTCCCAGTGCGTGTAGCTGCCGAGGCCGGGCGGCAGGCCGTAGGCGAGGACCTCGACGACGCCACCGAGCGTGTCGCCGTCCTTGTGGGCCTTGTCGATCACGGCGACCATCGCGGCGCTGCCCTCGGGGTCGGAGCACCGCACCGGGTCCTCGTCGATCCTGGCCAGGTCGCCCGGGCCTGGCAGGGTCTCGGACGGGTTTTTCGCGCCGCCGATCTCGGTGACGTGGCTGACGATGTCGACGCCCAGCGCCTGCTTGAGGAAGCGCCTGGCGACCTCGCCGAGCGCGACGCGGGCGGCCGTCTCGCGGGCGCTGGCCCGGTCGAGCACCTGCCTGGCGTCGTCGAACCCGTACTTCTGCATGCCTGCCAGGTCGGCGTGGCCGGGGCGGGGGCGGGACCTGGGCGCGTTGCGCGCGAGGCCCTCGAGCTCGGCCGGGTCGACCGGGTCGGCCGACATGACCTTCTCCCACTTGGGCCATTCGGTGTTGCCGACGCGGATCGCGACAGGGCTGCCCATCGTGCGGCCGTGGCGGACGCCGCCCACGATCGTGACCTGGTCCTGCTCGAACTTCATCCGGGCGCCGCGGCCGTAACCGAGCCTGCGGCGGCGCAGGGCCTCGTCGATGGCGGCCGTGGTCACCTCCACCCCGGCCGGGAGGCCTTCGAGGATGGCGACGAGTTCGGGGCCGTGGGACTCTCCGGCGGTCAACCAGCGCAACATGCGTACAAGTCTTCCACGTGCTGCCTAGTGAGATGTCCCGCGTTCACCAGCCGAGACAGAGTGTGGCGAACGCGCCGAGCAGCATGAAAGGCCCGAAAGGGAACTGGGTGTGCCTGTTCCCGCGCCCGGTCAGGAGGAGGGCCAGGCCGTAGAGTGCGCCGAGCAGGTGCCCGCAGAACGCCGCGACGATCCACGCCTGCCAGCCCAGCGCCCCGGCGGCCATCCCGATGAGCCCGGCCAGCTTGACGTCCCCCAGCCCCATCGCCTCCGGTCTGACGAACCAGAGCACCCCGTACACCGCCGTCAGCGCCACCGCGCCGGCCAGCGCCCTGGGGAGCTCTCCCGTGGGCGCCAGCGCCAGGGCCATGATCGGGTACGCCGGGAGCGTGATCGCGTCGGGCAGCAGGCTGGTACGCCAGTCGACGACCGCCAGGGCGGTGCCCGCCAAGGCGAACGGCACGTACGGCAGCCCGACCCGCCAGGCGACGAGCGCGGCCACGGCGGCGCTCACCACCTCCACGGCAGGAAACCACGCGGACAGGCGGTCGTAGTGGACCGGGCCCTCGTCGTAGGCGTCGGCCAGCGCCCCGATGCGGCGTCCGCAGATCAGCCCGGCGAGCGCCATGAGTGCGACCACGAGCCGACCCTAATGCGCCCCTCCCGCGACCGGCGTCGTATTGCGGATGTCAGCGGCCCTTCCTCGAGAACCACCGGCGTCGTATTGCGGATGTCAGCGGCCCTTCCTGGAGAACCACCGGCGACGCCGGGCGGGCTCCACCCTGGCCACGGTCACGCCGCCGAGCCGATCGACGGTCCCCGACTCGACCGCCGCGAGCGCCTCCAGCACCGCTCCCTCGATCACGAACTGCACCGGCCCCGCCACGTCGACCACGACCGCCGCCGCCTTCTCCTGCACGGCGGCCTGGCACACCCGCAGCGCCGTGGCCTGGATCGGCCGGGCGTCGGGCCGCCACCTGGCCAGCGCGTCGGCGCCGGTGAAGGCGAGCACCGCCTGCCTGCCGTCCGCCCCGACGAGCTTGGGCAGCGCCATCTCGCTCTCCTTCTCCTGCCGCAGCCCGTGCGCGCCGACCTCGCTCTCGGTCAGCAGCGCCACCACGGGCACCAGCAGCCTGGCCCCGCTGAGTGCGTTCAGCACGTCGGCGGCGTCCGCCGTGCCCGCCTGGTAGGAGGCGAGCGCGGCCGCCACGGCGGGCGCGGCGCTGCCGTCGTCGCGGGGATCGAGTGGTTGCGGGATGCTCGGCACAGCCCTCGAGCCTACCGGGCGCTACCCCAGGTCCGAGATGGCCGCCACCGGGCCGCCGCCCGATGGGCCCTGGTGGACGGCGGCGACGGAGACGAAGACCGCGGGGTCGCCCGTGACCGAGGCCGCCACCCCGCCGACCGCGGCCTTGATCTGCCGGTGCCAGTGCACGTCGGAGTCGTCGAGCATGATGTTGCGCCGTCCCCGCACCTGCCCTGACGGGTCGGCCTCGCACTTCATGAACACGTTCACCAGCCGCCCCCCGAGGTCCGAGGGGTGCGGGCGCTCCGGCAGCGGCAGGCCGGAGTCCCTGATGGCCGCCCAGATGCCGTCCGCGTCGAGGGCGTCCTGCATGACGCTGTGGCCGATGCGGTAGCGGCCGCCGATGCCGCGTACGTTGCCCACCAGCACGATCTGCGCCCGGTCCAGCTCCACCCCCGACGAGCACGAGGCCACGGACGAGTACAGCGACAGGTCCTTGTGGATCTGGTCGGCGCGCGGCATGTCGATCTCGCCGAGCGCGACGGCGATGCCGAGGGCGGTGGTGGAGTTGGACAGGTCCATGGAGGGGCCGGTCTCCTCGATGGCGGTGTCCTGGCCCCGGCTCTTGGCGTCGGTGATGGTGGCCAGGGTGAGCAGCGGCGTCTTGGTCTGCACGTAGTGGACGTCGCGCGGGTCGTCGATGCCCGCGATCTTCATGGCCTCGCGCACGCCTGCCGCGACCTTCTCCACCATGGCGGGCCTGCCGATGTCCTCGGGCAGGATCACCTCGCTCATCGCCACGCCCACCGACAGCCGCGGCTCGTCGGAGTGCGGCGCGTCGGCCGTGGTGGCGAAGATGGTGGCGTGCGGGCTGAGCACGCCGTCGGTGCCGCCCGACCACACCAAGGGCACGCTGTCCGGCGACGGATGCCCGTGCTCCGCCAGCACCTCGCGGAAGGCCCGGTCGGCGAGGATGCGCGTGTAGTCGTTGACGCCGCCGTTGCCCTCGGTCTTGCCGATGACGGCGAGCACCCGTTCGGCCTCGATCACCCCGTCGGCGATGAGCCGTGACAGGCCTGAGGCGTCGGTGACGCTCTCGATCGGCACTTTGCGCACTTCAATCGGGTCCGGCATGTGACGCCCCTTCTCCGTTACCGGTTGTCCCCGCCTTGGCGACGCTAGCCGAGCCGGTCGGCGGGACACATGGTCAATGTCTGCCCACGAACGCCGCCGACGATGTCAAGGTACGCTCAGGGCGGCCGCTGAGCGGCTGAGCCGCCCGATCTCATCGGGTCGTAACCAGAGTGTCACGTTTGCGGGCCAGGGTAGATGCGTGTTTGACATGCACGTACATCAGCGCCTGAGCAGGCTGCGGCTGATGGCCCCCTCCATCGGCCAGTGCGCGGTCGGCGCCGCGATCGCCTGGCTCGTGGCCAAGGATCTGCTCGGCCACAGCCGCCCGTTCTTCGCGCCCATCGCCGTCGTGGTCTGCATCGGCGTGGGGCTGGGCCAGCGACTGCGGCGGGTGGTGGAGCTGGTCGCGGGGGTCAGCGTCGGCGTCGGCGTCGGTGACCTGCTGGTGTCGTGGATCGGCTCGGGCGCGTGGCAGATCGCGCTCGTGGTGGCGATGGCGATGGTCGCGGCGGTGCTGCTGGACAGCGGCTCGCTGATCGTCCTCCAGGCGGGCTCCTCGGCCGTGCTCGTCGCGACCCTCCTGCCGCCGAGCGGCGCCGGCGGGCTCGCCAGGATGGTCGACGCCCTGGTCGGCGGCCTTGTGGGGCTCGCGGCGGTGGCCCTGCTGCCCGCCAGCCCGTCCGCGCTCGCGAGGCGGCACGCGAAGGGGATGTTCGGCGCGCTGGCCGACGCGCTGCGGCAGATCGCCGAGGCCATCGAGAAGCGCGACGCGAGACTGGCCTCGGAGGCGCTGGACGCGGCACGGGGCAGCCAGACGAAGGTGGAGGAGTTCCTGCAGGCGCTGGAGACGAGCAGGGAGATCGCCACCATCTCGCCGCTGCACCGCTACCGCCGACTCAATCTGGAGGGGTACGAGAAGGCGGCCGTGCCGCTCGATCACGCGCTCAGGAATGCGAGGGTGCTGGCCAGACGGGCCATCGTGGCGCTCGACGGCTCCAGCCCGCTGCCGCCCTGGCTGCCCGACGCGCTGGGCGAGCTGGCGGACGCGACGCTCATGCTGCGCGACGAGCTGGCCGCCGAACGCTCGCCGGACAAGGTCACCAAGGCGATCCTGGCGGTGGCCTCCCGGCAAGGGTCCGAGCGGTGGGGCTTCTCCGCGGACGTGATGATCGCCCAGCTCCGGTCCATCATCGTGGACCTGCTCCAGGCGACCGGCACCGAGCGGAAGGAGGCGCTGGCGGCCCTGCCGCCGCTTGACGTCCAGGCCCGCGGCAGCCGGACAGCCGAGCCGGACTCCGATGAATAGGACCTAGATGGGGCAAATGTGACCTCAACGTCACAAAGATCCGCCAAGGTGGAAGGGTGCGAACCAGGCTCAGCGATCATGTGAAGGAACGACTGGGCACGTTCGGCCTCATGGCGCCCTCCATCGCGCAGTGCGCGGTCGGCGCAGCACTGGCCTGGATCATCGCCATCGAGCTGCTCGGCCACCCACGTCCGTTCTTCGCCCCGATCTCCGTGCTGATCTGCGTGGGCGTCGGGCTCGGCCAGCGGCTGCGCAGGGTCGCCGAGCTGGTGGTCGGCGTCAGCCTCGGGGTGGGCATCGGCGACCTGCTGGTGTCCTGGATCGGCTCGGGCCCGTGGCAGCTGGCGCTCGTGGTGGCGCTCGCGATGACCGTGGCGGTGCTGCTGAACAGCGGGGCGCTGTTCGTCGCGCAAGCCGGGTCGTCGGCCGTGCTGGTGGCCACCCTGGTGCCCAGCGACGGCGCCGGGGGGCTGGACCGGATGGCTGACGCGCTCACCGGGGGCATCATCGGGATCATGGCGGTCGCCCTGTTGCCCGCCAGCCCGTTCACGATCGCGGCCAAGCACCTGTCCGGCGTGCTCGACGCGCTGTCCACGGTGCTGGAGCGGGCCGCGGAGGCGATCGAGAAGCGGAACGTGGACCTGGCGGCCGAGGCGTTGGAGGAGGCGCGCAGCACGCAGGACGCGGTCGAGGAGTACGAGCACGCGCTGGAGACCGCCAAGGAGATCACGCTGATCTCGCCGCTGCACTGGCACCGCAAGGCCAGCCTGGCGCGTTACGAGACCGCCGCCGTGCCGGTGGACCTGGCGCTGCGGAACGCGCGGGTCCTGGCCAGGCGCACCCTGGCCGCGCTCGGCGAGGCCAGCCCGCCGCCCCCGCCCCTGGCGGAGGCGCTGCGCGAGGTCTCGGAGGCGGCGCTGCTGCTGCAACTGGAGCTCGGGGCGGGCCGGGAGCCGACACTGGCACGCCAGGCGCTGCTGGCCGTAGCGGCCCGGGAACGGCCCGAGGGGCTCGGCTTCTCGGCGCACGTGATCATCGCGCAGCTGCGTTCGGTGGTCGTCGACCTGCTGCAGGCGACCGGGATGGAGCACGAGGCCGCCACGGACACACTGACGCCGCTGGACGAGGCGAGCAACGAGAGCAGCCGGAGCTGAGGCTCCGGCGCCCGCGTGTTCGACCCAGGGGTCAGGTGGACAGGTGCTTGAGGCGGGTCACCGCCTCGTCGATGACCTCGTCCTTCTTGCAGAAGGCGAACCGGACGAAGTGGCGGCCGCGTTCGGCGTGGTCGTAGAAGACCTGGGTCGGGATGGCCACCACCCCGGCGAGGTCCGGGAGGCGGCGCGTGAGCTCGAGGCCGTCCGAGAAGCCCAAGGGGCGGATGTCCGTCTGGACGAAGTATGTGCCCGAAGGCCGCAAGACGGAGAATCCTGCGGCCGAGAGGCCCTCCATGAGGCGGTCGCGCTTGTCCTGCAGGCCCGCGCGCAGGGCGGAGACCCACTCCAGCTCGTGCCGCAGCCCGTAGGCCACCGCCAGCTGCCACGGCGCGCTCGCCGTGAACGTGAGGAACTGCTTGACCGTCTGCACCGCCGTGACCAGGGCGGGAGGGGCGCACACCCAGCCGGTCTTCCAGCCGGTGACCGAGAACGTCTTGCCCGCGGAGGAGATCATCACCGTGCGCTCACGCATGCCGGGCAGCGTGGCCAGCGGGATGTGCTCGACCCCGTCGAACGTCAGGTGCTCGTACACCTCGTCCGTCACCGCGACCAGGTCGTGCTCCTGGCAGAGCGTGGCGATGACCTCCAGCTCGGCGCGGGTGAACACGGTCCCCGTGGGGTTGTGCGGCGAGTTGACGAGGATGGCGCGGGTGCGTGGTGTGACGGCGGCGCGCAGTTCGTCCGGGTCGAACGTGAAGCGGCCCTCGACCGGGCGCATCGTCACCGCCACCAGCCGGGCCTGGGCGAGCGCGATCGACGCCGCGTAGGAGTCGTAGTACGGCTCGAAGGCGATCACCTCGTCCCCCGGCTCGCACAGGGCGAGCACGGCCGCCGCGATGGCCTCCGTGGCCCCCACCGTGATCAGGATCTCGCCCGCCGGGTCGTAGGAGAGGCCGTAATGGGCGGCGCGGTGCTCCGAGATCGCCCGGCGCAGCTCCGGGAGCCCTGGCCCTGGAGGGTACTGGTTCGCGCCCGACGTGATCGCCTGGACCGCGCGGTCGAGCATCGCCGCGGGTCCGTCGGTGTCGGGGAAGCCCTGGCCGAGGTTGATCGATCCGGTCTCGACGGCGAGCGCGCTCATCTCCGCGAAGATCGTCGTGCCGAAGGCGCGCATCCTGGCAACAAGTGGTTCGGTCACGACCCCACACTATTAGTCTCGTCCCGTGATCATCCGGGTTGTGCTCGCCCTCGCCCTGGCCGTTCCCCCCGTCGTGACCTCGCGAGGGGCCGGCCTGCCCGCCTGCGCGGTCGACCTGCCGCCCGACACGACCTGCGGTTTCCTCGAGGTTCCCGAGCGCAGGGACGCCCCTGAGAGGAAGATCGAGGTGGGGTACGCGGTCCACACCTCGACCGCCAAGGACCGGAAACCGGATCCCGTCGTCTACATGAGCGGAGGCCCGGCTTCGGCTTCCCTGCAGCTCATGGGGTTTCTGAGCCAGATGTTCCCCGATCGTGACGTGGTGACGGTCGAGCAGCGCGGCAGCAAGTACTCCGAGCCGGCCCTCGGCTGCCCCGAGACGGCCGAGGCGCTGCTCGGGCAGCTCAGGCAGCCGCCCGCCGACCTCGCGGCGGCCGCCGGCCAGTGCCGGGCGAGGCTCCGGGAGGAGGAGGGCGTCGACCTGCGGGGATACAACACGAAGGAGATCGCGGCCGACGTCGTCGCGTTACGCGAGCACCTCGGGTACGACTCCTGGAACCTGTTCGGCGTCAGCTACTCCACCAGGGTCATGATGGACGTGGCCGCCGCCGACCCCGAGGGGGTGCGGTCGGTGGTGCTGGACTCGTACCTGCCGGAGAGCGTCAACTGGTACGACGACGCCGCCAGGAACCTGGCGGACACGGTGGCCGCGCTCGGCATGAAGGACGCGTTCGACGCCGCGACCGCCCGGCTCAACGCGAATCCCGCCCAGGTGACCGTGACCGATCCGATCCTCGGCAAGACGTTCCCGGCGCGCATCAGCGGCGACGACCTGGGCGCGATCATGGCTGAGGCGCTGCACGAGGCGGACGTGGCGGCGGTCGCGCCCGCGATGGTCGGCGCGCTGGCCAAGGGCCACGACGAGCTGCTGCAACCGCTGGCCGACGCTGTGGGCGGGGGGCTGGTGTCGCACGAGTTCGGGCTGTATCACGCGGTGCAGTGCCAGGACGAGGTCCCGTTCAACACATTCACCCCAAAATCCCGACTTTTCACCATAAATGCGGACAAGGCGGTGTGTGATGCCTGGCAGCTGCCCAAGGCCAAGCCCGTCAACGCCACCACCAAGGCCCCCGTGTACGTGCTGGGCGGGCAGTACGACCCGACCACCCCCACCAGGACCAGCAGGCCCGCGGCCGAGGCGCTCCCCGGCGCCCGCTTCGAGGAGTTCCCCCGCGCCTCCCATGCCGTCTTCCTGTCCAGCGCCTGCGCCCGCCGCAAGATCGTCGAGTTCCTCGCCGCCCCGGCGGGCAACGCGGCCTCACCGTGCCTCGACGACACGAGCGGGCAAGTGGGCGACCTGCACGTGACCGCCGCCCCGTACCAGATCTCGAAGTCGCCCTGGCTGGCCGCGCCCTTCATCCTGTTCGCGCTCGTCTCCCTCATCCAGCTGATCGCGGGCGCGCTCAAGGGCAGGGCACTGGCGGCCTTCGGCGGGCTGGCCGGCGTGGCGTTCGCCGGGCTGGTCGGCCAGTCCGTCTACGCCCTGGCCGGCAGGAACGAGACCGCGCTGGCCGTCGGCGTGCCCGGCGCGGTCGTCGGCTACACCTGGATCGCCGCCGCCTCGGCCGTGCTGACCGCCGCGGCGCTCCTTCGCGACCGCCGGTGGCCACAGGGCGCGGCGGCCGCCATCGGCGCCGGATTCCTCGTATGGTGGTTCATCTGGTTCCTGTAGCGCGCATCCGTGAGCTCGACGCCCTACGCGGCTTCGCGGTGGGCGGGATCATGCTGGTCAACACCTGGCAGCACACCGACAAGAGCGCGCGCAACGGGGTCGACTGGACCGTCGAAGCCCTGTTCCAGAGCCGGTTCTACCCGATCTTCTCGCTGCTGTTCGGCATCAGCTTCATGCTGTTCCTGCGCGGCAACAGCCGCCGGGCGCTGGTGAGCAGGCTGTTCTGGCTGTTCTGCCTCGGGCAGGCGCAGCACCTGTTCTACGAGGGCGAGGTGCTGACCGACTACGCCGTCTACGGCGCCGCGGTGCTGCTGCCTGCCTCTTTTCTGGCCGGCGGTCTGCCGGTGCTGCTGCTGGGGCTGGCGGCGACGGCCTGGGGGCTCAAGGTGGGCGGCGGGCCCTATCTGATCCCCGGTCTGTTCCTGCTCGGCATGGGGCTGTACCAGCTGCGTCCGCCCAGGTGGCTGTTGCTGCCCTCGTTCGCGGTCACGGGGCTGGCCACCGTGCTGCTGACGTACGCCTGGGCGAGCATGCGCGCCGAGGAGGCGAGCGGGCACGCCCAGGCGAGCCCGTACGCCTGGATCGTCTACAGCGTGGCGGCGCTGGCGGGCGCGGCGGCGTACTCACTGGGGCTGCTGCTCGTCCTGCGGCCGTGGCTGTCGGCGGTGCTGGAGCCGCTGGGCAGGATGGCGCTGACCAACTACGTGTCGGGCACCGCGGTGATCGCCCTGGCCGCCCCGCTGCTGAACGCCGACCCGACCCGCTGGTCGGTGGTGGCGCTGGCGGCGGTGACCGTGGCCGGGCAGGTGCTGCTCAGCAGGTGGTGGCTGAGCAGGTTCAGGTACGGCCCCCTCGAGTGGATCTGGCGGTGCCTGACCTGGTTCCGGCCGATGCCCAACCGGCTAGAGTCGAGCCGTGACCGCAATCGCCCTCTGCCAGATCCCCGTCTCACCTGACCCGTCCACCAACCTCAAGCGGGCCAGAGAGGCGCTCGCCAGAGCCGAAGGGGCCGACCTGGCGATCTTCCCCGAGGCCACGCTCACCCGTTACGGCAGGCGCATCACGGACCTCGCGGAGCCGCTGGACGGCCCGTTCGTGTCCGGTCTGGCCGAGGCCGCCAGGCAGCACGGGCTGTCGGTGATCGCCGGGGTCTTCGAGCCGGGCGAGGGCCGGGTGCACAACACGGCGGTGGCCATCGACGCCCAGGGCGCGGTGCGGGCGGCATACCGGAAGATCCACCTGTTCGACTCGTTCGGCGCGAAGGAGTCCGACCTGGTCGCGCCCGGCGCGGAGCCCGCCGTGGTCGAGCTCGCGGGGCTCAAGATCGGCCTCATCACCTGCTACGACGTGCGCTTCCCCGAGCTGGCCAGGGCGCTGGTGGACAAGGGCGCCGAGCTGTTCGCGGTGATCGCCGCCTGGGGCTCGGGGCCGCTCAAGGAGGACCACTGGGTCACCCTGGTCAGGGCCCGGGCGCTGGAGAACACGATGTGGACCGCCGCCGTCGGCCAGGCGCCCAACCCGGCCGAGTCGTCCGACGGCTTCGGCGTGGGCCGCAGCATGCTGGTCGATCCGCTGGGCGTGATCCGGGCCGATCTCGGCACGGCGCCCGGCACGCAGGTCGTGCGGGTGGACCACGAATGGACGGCCGCCGCCAGATCCACCCTGCCGTGCCTCGAACACCGGGTCCTCTGAGGGTCAAGCGATCGTAAAGTAGTACCGTGAGCGGAACGCAGATGCAGAAGGTTGTCCCACCCCGTCTGCTCGTGCCATATCTGTCGGGCAAGCGCACGGTCATCTCGGGTTACGTCTACCGCGTGCAGGACTGCGTCAGGCTGACCACGCCTGAGTCGCTCTACTTCGGGCTCGACCTGTCGTTCGACGGGTCGGAGCTGTTCGCCGAGGTGCCGGAGCTCTACGTCATGCGCTGGTACGCCCGCGACGTCGACACCTACGCGGTGCCGTACGGGCCGCACATGGGTGGCGACTGGAGCGACGCGGCTCCGTTCGCGGGCAACGGTTTCACGACGTCGTCGGATCACGTGGTGCCGCAGTTCCACACCGTCCCGATGCCGATCCCGGCAGGGGCGGAGATCGTGCACGTCACCGCCGACGGCGAGCGGCCCTTCGCCGAGTACGACGGACTGACTTGGCGGCGCGCGGCATGAGTGAAGAGATCACCCCGGTTGCGTCCGGCTTCGTGGCCCGCTTCGGCGATCGCACGCTGCCCGCCGCCCTCGGTCCCGACAGCGACCAGGTGGTGCTGTTCAGCGAGGCCGAGCTGGAGGGGTTCGAGCCCGCGTCGGGCTACTGGCGGCGGGTGGTGGCCAGGTCGCAGGTCGAGTGGCTGGTGCTGATCCGCACGGTGGGGGCGTTCGGCGGCGAGCCCTGCATCGTGCTGGACGAGGACGACGACGGGCTGCACATCGCCTACACCGGCCACAGCGGGATGAAGGCGGAGGCGCTGGGCTACTGGATGGTCGACCACGGCGCCTACGAGGTCGTGGTGCCCCGCGAGGAGGTCTTCTCGATCCGCGTCGAACGGATTCCGGTCCCCTAGTCAACCGGCCGCCGTTCCGGGTGTCTTCTATGGCGTGACCGAAACAGCGACCATGGCGCAGCCGTCGTTCGCCGACCTGTTCGCGGCCCAGTACCAGTCCCTGGTACGCCTGGCCGGGCTGCTCGGCGCGGACGACCCCGAGGACATCGCCCAGGAGGCGTTCGCCCGGCTGCACACCAGGCGCCTGCGCGAGGACAGGGCCGCCCTGGCCTACCTGCGCGCGACCGTCTGCAACCTCACCCGTAACCGCCTGCGCCATTTAAGGCTCGTACGGCTGCGCCGCCCCGACCCCCCGGAACCGGCCCGCAGCAGCGAACACGCGGTCATCGTCTCCGAGGAGCACCGCGAGCTGCTGGCCGCCGTGGACCGCCTGCCGCGCCGCCAGCGCGAGGCCCTCGTCCTGCGTTACTGGCTGGACCTGTCGGAACGCGAGATCGCCGAGGCCATGGGGGTCTCGCCTGGATCGGTGAAGACCCACGCCAGCAGGGCGCTGGCCGCCCTGGGCAAGGCGCTGAAGGAGGAGGACGCGTGAACGACCTGGAAGAGCGCCTGCGGGCCGCGCTCGACGCCCGCGCCCGGACCTTCGAGGCCGGCCCGCACGCCTGGACGCGTGTCATGGAGCGCAGACCGCGCCGCCACCCGGCCCGGTGGCTGCTGGCCGCGCTGCCGGCGGCGCTGGTGGCCGCGTTCGTTCCTGTCCTGCTCAACGGGGGCCTGGGCAGGAACACCGCGACCGACCCGACCGGGATCTACCAGCAGCTCATGAAGGAACGGACGCCCCTCGGCAAGGAGGTGACCGTCGACAACCCCTCCGAGGGCAGGCCGCTGCGGATCTGGTTCGCCAAGGCGAAGCTGGGCCATCCCGAGGTCTGCTACGCGGTCGAGCAGGCCACGGCCGAGCCGTACGGGGCCTGCGTCAACGCCGTCGACTGGCTGCACGCGGACGCCTGGTTCGTGGGCAGCACGCTGCGGGACGGTGCGGCGACCGCGATGGACTGGGGGCTGGCGCGCCAGGACGTGGGCGCGGTGGCCGGGGTCACGAAGGGCGGTCAGGAGTTCCCCGGCACGGTGCGGAGCCTGGACGGCGCGCCGTACCGGCTCTGGACCGTGACCTACCCGGCTCAGGAGGCCATGTCCATGATCCGAATCGCGGATGTGAAGGGCAAGAGCCTCGGACAGTGGTCCCGCGACGGTATGGCGCCGCCGACCGGGCAGCCCATCAGCGCGCCCATGGAGCTGCCGCAGGGCGTCTCCGTGCGGCCCTACCGGTCGAAGGAGGGACCTGAGCTGATCTGGTCGCGCCACGGTGCGCAGGTCGGCCAGCACGTGCTCACCGCGGCGGGCCCGGTGGTGGGCACGACCATGCAGGAGGGCCTGATCATCGGCTCCGCCCGCAAGGACGTCGCCAGGATCGAGCTCTCGTTCGACGGCGGGAGCACGGCGAGCATCGGGACCAGGCCCGATCCCTGGAACCTGGGCGTCACGCTGTTCGCCGCCGCCAACCCGTCCGACGACCCGGCCGAGGGCTACCGCATCGCCGCCTATGACGCGTCGGGCAAGGAGGTCTGGCGTCACGACGAGCCGGCCAAGAGGCGGCCGGACGAGGCCGATCAGGTGGTCGGCGAGGTGATGACCGTGCCGGGCACCGAGGGCTCCGGCCGCCCTGTGCGCGTCTGGTTCAGTCAGAGGTCCGGCGAGGAGAGGGCGTTCTGCTATGCCGGCGGTTCCGGGCCGGGCAACTGGGGCGTATCCGGCTGTTCCATCAGCTACCTGCAAGGCTCTTACCCCATCCCCTTTCAGCAGGCGACCACCTATCTGCCGGACCCCGGCGCCGACACCTACTTCGGCCCAGCCCTTGAGGATTGGGAGTCGGTCGACGCGGTGCTCTACGACGGGCGGCGGGTCCGCGCCTCGTTCCTGCGCGGCACGGGCACGCCGGACCCGGTCTGGCACGTCAGCGTCCCGCTCGGCACCCAGGTCGGGGGCTTCATCGTGAAGGTGAAGGGCAAGCCGGACAAGCAGGTCCCGAATTACGAGAAGGGCTGCGCGAGGCAGGCCGCGAGGTCCGAGACCGCCCCCCAGACCCTGCCGGTGGGCATCACCGCTCTTCTCGTGCCCGGGTGCGCGGCCTTCTGGGAGAACGGCGAAGTCGCGCCGGCGCTGCCCGGGCCACTGCCCGGCGGGCGGCTGAGCGATCTGCTGGACGCCGAGCGGCCGGTCCGCTGGGTCAGCGGCAAAACGGCCTGGTACGGCTATGCGCCCGCGGGCACGGCCAAGGTGGAGATCCGCATGAAGGGCGGCGCCACTGGAACCGCCGAGGCCGTCCCGGATTCGTGGGGGCAGAACGTGACGCTGTTCGCGGCCCCGGCTCCCAAGGGAGGCGACGAAACCGTCGCACTCACGGGCTACGACGCCGGCGGCAAGCAGCTGTGGCGGTACGCGGTCCCCGGGCCGCGCGCCATGGCGACGGTCACGCCGGCCCCGCGTTCCTAGCCGAGGTTGCGGAAGCGGGCCTGGCGGGCCGAGAAACGGTCCGCCGGGCTCAGCTCCAGGAGCCGCGCGATCTCGTACTCCAGCGCCCGCCCCACCCGCTCGCAGAACTGCCTAGGCTCGTACGCGGCGTCGGGCAGCTCCGGGATGACGCGGTCCACGATGCCGTCCTGCCGCAGGTCGGTGGCGCGGATGCGCTGGGCCTGGGCGATCTCGGGCGCGAAGTCCACCGAACGGTAGAGGATGGCCGAGGCGCCCTCCGGCGGCAGCGGCGACAGCCAGGCGTGCTGCGCGCACAGCACCCGGTCGCCGGGCAGCAGCGCCAGCGCCGCGCCGCCGGCGCCCTCGCCGAGCAGCAGGCACACGGTCGGCGCGTCGACCATGACCAGCTCGGCCAGGCAGCGGGCGATCTCGGCGGCCAGCCCGCCTTCCTCGGCCGCCTTCGACAGGTCGGCCCCGGCCGTGTCGACCACCGTGATCAGTGGCAGGCCCAGCTCGGCCGCCAGCCGCATGCCGCGCCTGGCCACCCTGAGCCCGGCAGGGCCGAGCGGCGAGTTGGCCCGCTGGACCCGCCGGTCCTGGCCGAGCACCACCGCCGGCGCCGTGCCGAACCTGGCCAGCGCGAGCAGCAGCCCCGGCTCGTTCTCCCCCTCGCCGCTGCCGCTGAGCGGCGTCACGTCGGTGGCGGCCAGCTTGAGCAGCGCGCGCACGCCGGGCCGGTCGTCGCGGCGGGAGCGGGTGATCGCCTCCCACGGCTCGACGGGCCGCAGGTCCTCCTCCGGAGGGGCGCCGGCCACGACGCCCGACCTGTCGTCGGCGAGCACGCCGAGCGCCTTGATCGCGATCTCCCGCGCCTCCTCGGCCGGCACCACCGCGTCGAGCAGCCCCTTGCGGTGCAGGTTCTCCGAGACCTGCACCCCCTCGGGGAACGGGTAGCCGTGCAGCGACTCGAACACCCTCGGCCCCAGGAATCCGATCAGCGCCCCCGGCTCGGCCAGCGTGACGTGCCCGAGCGAGCCCCAGGACGCGAACACCCCGCCCGTCGTCGGATGCCGCAGGTAGACCAGGTAGGGCAGGCCCTCGGCCCGGTGCGCCTGGATCGCGGCGGTGATCTTCACCATCTGGACGAACGCGGGCGCGCCCTCCTGCATGCGCGTGCCGCCCGAGGCGGGCGCGGCCAGCAGCGGCAGCCGCTCGCGGGTGGCCCGCTCGACCGCGGCCGTGAACCGCTCGGCCGCCGCCACCCCGATCGAGCCCGCCATGAACGAGAACTCGCAGGCCGCGATGGCCACCCTGCGGCCGCCGAGCAGCCCCTCGCCGGTGATGACCGCCTCGTCGTAGCCGGACTTGACGCGGGCCGCGGCCAGCTCGTCGGCGTAGGAGGAGCCGGGCTGCGCGGGGTCGGCGGGCGGCGCGTCCCACGATTTCCACGACCTCCGGTCGAGGATCGTGTCGATCAGTGTGCGCGCGTCCGGACGGCTCACTATCGCTCCCTAGATGTCAGCCACGTTGCAATGTTGACGCATGAAGAGGCCGTCCGGTGCCACGAAATGCGGATCATCGTTCGCGCTCTTCCAGCCAGGCGAGCACCGCGTCGCCGTCCTGGCCGAGCGCGGGCGGCGCGGTGTGCGCCGAACCGGCCAGCCCGTCGAAGCGCAGCGGCGGTCCGGGCAGCTCGATCTTCCCCAGCACAGGGTGATCCACCTCGACGACCAGCCCCTGCGAGCGGGTCTGCTCCCAGGCGTAGACCTCGTCGAGCGACCTGATCGCACCCGCCGGCACGCCCGCCTCCCCCAGCCTGGCCAGCCAGTGGGCGCGGTCGTGGGCGGCCAGGGCCTTCTCCATGTCGGCGATCAGCTCGTCCCGGTGCGCGAACCTGTCCCGGTTCGTGGCGTATTTCGGCTCGTCGGGATCGAGGTCGAGCAGCGTGGCGACCTTCCGCCACTGGCCGTCGTTGGCCGCGGCGATCTGCAGCATGCCGTCGGCGCAGCGGAAGGCGCCGTAGGGGGCGATGGAGGCGTGGTGGTTGCCCCCGGCGGCCGGCACCTTGCCGCCGACCGTCCAGGCGGTGCCGTGGTAGGAGTGCACGCCGGTGATCGCGGCCAGCAGCGAGGTGCGCACGACGCGGCCCTTGCCGGTGCGCTCGCGCTCGTAGAGGGCGCTGACGACGCCGTACGCGCCGTGGATGCCGGCCAGCAGGTCGGCGATGGACGCGCCGACGCGGTACGGCTCGTCGGACGACGGGCCGGTCAGCGACATCAGGCCCGCCTCACCCTGGGCGATCTGGTCGTAGCCGGGCCGTCCCCCTTCCGGGCCGTCGTGGCCGAAACCGGTGATCGACAGGATGACCAGGCGGGGGTTGAGCTCGTGGAGGCGCTCGGCGGAGAAGCCCAGGCGGTCGAGCACGCCGGTGCGGAAGTTCTCGATCAGGACGTCGCTCTGGCGCACGAGGCGCTCGATGAGCCGCTTGCCGTCGGCGGACTTGAGGTCGACGGCGACGGACTGCTTGTTGCGGTTGGCTGCCAGGAAATAGGTCGAAATATCGTGATCTGGCCCGACGAACGGCGGTCCCCAGCCGCGCGACTCGTCGCCCCCGTCCGGATGTTCCACCTTGATCACCCGAGCGCCCAGGTCACCGAGCATCTGCGCTGCGTGCGGCCCGGCCAGGGCCCTGGACAAGTCGAGCACGACAATGTCGCCGAGGGGTCCGAGCAAGATCAACCTCCTGCATGCGTTCGGGGCGAAAGAACATTCTCTCAGTTGCACGTACCCGCTCCTCTACCCTGGGTCCGTGAATCACCTGGCCGAGCGCATCATGAGCCTGCGGCCGTCGTGCGGCCCCGTCCGGCTGGTGGCGGTGGACGGGCCTGCGGGGGCGGGCAAGACGACGTTCGCGGTCCGGCTGGGGGCGGCGCTGGGCTGCCAGGTGATCCACAGCGACGACTTCCCCGTGCCGTGGGAGGGCGGTCCCGGCGGCTGGTTCCACGCGCTGGAGTCGCAGGTGCTCCTCCCGCTGCGAGGCGGTCAGTCCGGGAGTTTCCGCAGGTACGACTGGGTGCGCGGGGAGTACGCCGAGCACGTGACGGTCCCGGTCGCGCCGGTCCTGGTCATCGAGGGCGTCGGCACGGCCCGCGCCTCGATCTCCGGTCTGCTGGCGTTCACCGTCTGGGTGGAGGCTCCTTGGGAGCTGCGCTTCGCGCGGGTCATGGAGCGGGACGGGGCCGCGCTGGAGCCGCGGTGGCGGGAGTGGTTCGCGGCCGAGCAGGAGTGGTTCGACGAGGACCGGACCCGGGACCGGGCCGACCTCGTCGTCCCCACCGGCTAGAGATGCGCGACGTCGTTGAACCGGACGAGCCCGGAACGGTCCCAGACGGACACTGAGCCGTTCAGCACCGGCGCGAACTCCAGGACGGCCGCCAGGTCCGCGTCAGGACCGCCCGCCATGACGTGGCGCAGCCCCAGCACCACGGAGTCGTGGGCGACGATCAGCACCCGCCGCCCCGCCGCGTGCCCGCGCAGGTCGGCGAGGAGGTCGCGGAGCCTGACCACCACGTCGGCCAGGGACTCGCCGCCGGGCGGCCGGTAGGCGTAGGGGCCCTCGGCCTCCCGCCGCGCCAGCTCCTCGGGGAATTTCTCCCTGATCGCCGCCAGGTTGTAGTGCGCGAACGCCCCCGACTCCTGGTCCCTGAGCCGCTCGTCCACGGTGACAGGAAGCAGACCGGCGCCCCACGCCTCCAGGGCCACCCGCCACGTGTCGAGCGCCCGCAGGTAGGGCGAGCACCACACCACCTCGGGGGTCTCGGCGGCGGGCATGCCCGCCAGTAACCGCCCGAGCGCCGCCGCCTGCTCCCTGCCCAGCTCGGTCAGCGTCACCTCGTGGTCGCCCGGCTCGTAGTGCAGCGGCCGGTCGCCCGCCTGCTGGTGGGCCAGGTTCGCCGAGCTCTGTCCGTGTCGTACCGCGATGATCCGCTCCGGGGGCATTCCAACATCTTGTCACGGACCCGCCCGCCGGATTACGGTCAAGCCCGTTATATAGCCTTCGGAGGTCGTGCGTGCGCACCTGCCTGCCTGCCTGAGAGCACCTTGGCGAGAGCCTCGGCGACGTCGGCGGCCGCCTCCAGGGCGTCCATGAGAATCGCCTGGCGGACCCACACGACGGTCCTGGCAGCCTCCTCGGCGGCCGGGCAGGGCTCGGCGCGGGCGCCCTCGGCGGTGAGGGCCGCCATGGTGCCGAGCGGCGGATACCCGGCGTCGAGCGGCACGCCCTCCGCGACCATGGCGGCGAGCACGAACTCCCGGTCCACGCCGGGATCGAGGCGGAGCATGAGGAGGTGGCGCGAGTCGCGGGTCGTGCCGTCCGGCCGGGGCACCACGCTCACCTCGGGGACGGCGGCCAGCTCGCGTTCCAGGGCGGCGCAGAAGGCGTTCCTGCGGTCGATCTCCTCGTCGAGGCGGTCCAGCCAGGGCAGCAGGAGTGCTGCCTGGATCTCGGTGAGGCGCAGGTTCCAGCCGACGGACGGGTGGCCGTACCAGCGGCCGCCGAGCTCGCGGCCGACGTTGCAGGCCGACCAGATGCGGCCGTGCACGGCCTCGTCCCGGCAGACGATCAGGCCGCCCTCGCCCGCGGTCATCGCCTTGCTGGCCTGGAAGCTGTAGACCCCGGCGTCGCCCAGGCCGCCGACGGGCCGGTCACGGTACGTGGCGCCGTGCGCCTGGGCGGCGTCCTCGACGACCGCCAGGCCGTGGCTCGCGGCCAGGGCGTTCAGCTCGTCCATGGCCGCGGGGCTGCCCGCCAGGTGCACGGGCATGATCGCGGCCGTCCTGCCGGTCAGGGCGTCCCGTACGGCCCGCGGAGACAGGTGCAGGTCGGCCGGGTCCACGTCGGCGATCACGGGGGTGGCGCCGGCCAGCAGCACGGCGGTGGCCGACGCCACGAACGTGTACGCCGGGACGATCGCCTCGTCGCCCCTGCCCACGCCGAGACCGCGCAGCGCGGCGAACAGGCCCAGCGTGGCGTTGCCGACCGCGACACCGTACGGGACGCCGGAGAGCCGGGCGAACGCGGCGGTCAGGTCCGCGACCACGCAACCGCCCTGCGTGGCCCCCCAGAGGCCGCTCTCGAGCACCTTGGTGACGAGCTCGCGCTGCGCGGGGTCGAGGGGCGGCGGCCAGGCGGGCCAGGGGGCGGAGCGGACGGGGGTGCCGCCGTGGATGGCGAGCGTCACGGTCGTCCCTTCGTGAGCGGGCCGGTCGCGCCCGCCACGTGCGCGGGCGGGCCGGACGGGGGGAGGCCGAGGAGGCGGGCCAGGTTGGCGCCCTGGATGAGGGCGCGGTCGGCCTCGGCGAGCGGGGCCAGGGCGACGCGGCCGTAGCCCGTACGCAGGTCGAGGAAGCACGCGTCCGAGCCGAACAGCACCCGCTCGGGGCCGGCGAGTGCGGCCAGCCGGGCGATCCAGCGGCCGGTCATCTTCGAGCCGCACGTCTCCAGGAACACGTTCGGGTGCTCGGCCACGAGCCGGGCAGCGCGGCCGAACCCGTACGGCCAGAGCCCGGTGTGCCCCATGATCAGCCGCACGTGCGGATGCCGCGCGGCGACGGCGGCGAACTGAGCCGGGTCGCTCCACGGCGAGTCCGTCTGGCCGTGCGCGAGCACCGGCAGGCCGAGCCGCCAGACCGGCTCGTACAGGGGGTCGTCCAGGCGGCACTGGTGCACGTCGGGGTGGAGCTTGACCCCCCACACGCCGTCGCGGGCGAGCGGGGTGCGGTGGTGCGGGTTGTAGACCTGCCACACCCCGAACCTGCCGGGGAAGCGCTCGGCGATCTCCATGGCCAGCTCGTTGCCGCGCACGGCGTCGGGGCCGACGGCGAGCAGGTGGCTGATGCCCATCGCGGTGACGCCGATCCGGTCCATGGCGGCGACGAGGTGCTCTGCGGTGGGATGCGGGATGAGGAAGTCGGGCCAGGTCCCGACGTGGCCGTGGGCATCGAGGATCACAGCAGCTCCTCCAGCGTCCCGGCGGCGATCCGTTCGACGTCCTCAGGCGGCAGGTCGAGGTGGTCGAGCAGGAAGCGCGGGCCGCAGTCGTCCGACACCGGCGCGCCGGTGCCGAACACCAGCCGCTCCGCCCCGAACCGCGCCGCCAGCCACTCGACGCCGCCTTGGGTGTTGACGGTGCCGATCTCGGCCCGCACGTTCGGCGCCTCGGTCATCAGCTCGGCGAGCGCGCGGAGCCTGCGGTAGCCGGGGTTGAGCACGAGGATGGGCAGGTCCGGGAGGAGCTCGGCGAGGTGGCGGAGCTGGGCGGGCGAGGTCTCGTCGAGGTCGATCGCCATGGGCAGGCCGAGCGCGGCCAGGCAGCGCAGCGCGTGGGGCCCGGTGAGGTCGAAGCGGTGGCGCTCGGGGCAGAGCCTGATCATCCCTGCGCCGTGCGACTCTTCCCCGGTCTCCCCCGGCACCACCACGGGCACGGGGATGAGCCGGGGGTCGTCGAGCGCGAGCAGCGCCTCGTTGCCCGCCCGCGGGTCGGAGTAGAGGCTGAGCGTGTGGGTGACGCAGGCGCGGTCGATGCCCAGCCGGCCCATCTCGTCCCGGGGGTCGCTCGGCAGGTCGTCGAACGGCACGGGACCGATGAGCCGGTGGGCATCGATCACATATTTCGGCACAGACCGAAACCTAGTAGAGTCACTGATTGACGGTCAAGGCCGGGCAGCCGGGATCGAGCCTGATCCTGGCCAGCTCCCTGCCCGCGAGCGCCCACGCCCGCCAGGAGCCGGGCTCGAAGTGCAGCTGCGGGTTGGTGTACCACTCGTCGCCGAGCCCGGTGGCCAGGAGCTTGGCCTCGGCGCCCAGCTCGTACGCGTGCCCGCCGCCGAAGAACGTGGACGCGAACACCCTGCCCCGGTGCACGGTCAGCTCGCCGTACCCGGAGAGCTTGCCCTGCCGCACCACCTGCTTGGTGGCCAGGTCCATGGCGATCCAGGTGCCCGAGTCGCGCTTGTAGACGCCGTACAGCAGCCCGTTATGCACCTTGATGTCCTGGAACGTACGAAGTCCCGGGACCGGGTCCACCTGCCAGAGCACCTTGCGGGCGCGCAGGTCGAAGGCGGCGACGGACGCCGACGTCTTGACCGGCGGGGTCCCGCCTCCGCCGAGCACGTCGCCGCCCAGGTAGACGACGCCGCCTCGGGGGTCAAGCGAGAGGCTCATGAGGCTCTCGTCGGGGATGACGCCCTCGTAGACGTCGATGCGGCGGGTGCGGGGGTCGATCACGGACAGGGCGCCGTTCAGCTTGGCGCCGAGCGGGGCGCTGGCGACCACGAGCTTGTCGGTCGCGGGGTCGTACTCGATGTCCCAGGGGCGCTGCTGGCCGTGTCCCAGGTAGCCGACGCTGCGCACCTCGTCCGTGTGCAGGTCGACGGAGACGATCTGCCCGCTCGGGTAGATGGCGGCGTAGATCTTGTCGCCCCGCCGTACGAGGTCCTTCGGCTCGCCGGGCATCCGGAACCTGCGCTTCTCGCCCGTACGCAGGTCGCGCACCTCCATGGAGAAGTGCCCGCCGACGTAGACGGCGCGGTTCGGCACGAGGAGCATGCTCTGCGGGCGCTCCGGACCGCTGGGCAGTCCGGCGTCGATCAGATCGACGAAGGAGGACTGGCCCGTGCGCAGGTCCAGCCACCACACGCCGCCACTGCCCGCGAAGCCGAGCAGGGTGTTCTCGTCGAGCAGCCGCAGCCGCCTGGTCTCGTCGCCCGGCGACGGCGCTTCCGCGACCTTCGTGAAGGCGGTGTCGCCCGTGCGGTAACGGTGGACGGCGCCGTCGGGCCGGGAAGTGGCGTAGACCGTATCGCCCGCGGACACGGTCAGCATGTCGATCGTGCCGCCACTCAGGGTCGTGCGGCGCTCGTCCGTGCCGTCCGCGCGCACGTCGATCAGCACGTCGCCGGCGGCGGCCAGCACCCGCTCGCCGTGCATGGCGATGGCGCCGACGCCGGTCGGGGCGCTCGCGAGCACCTTCACCGTGCCGTCCGCCCGGGTGATCCGGACGAGCTTGCCCTTGTCGAGCAGCCCGGCGTACACGTAGGTGTCGTCGGCGGCGACCGCCCGCACGTACCGCTCGCCCTGGACCAGCAGGCCGAAGTCGCGCACCGCGCCCGTGGCCGGCACGTACTCCCTGACGCGGCCGTCCGGGTAGGTGCCCGCGTAGATCGTGCCGTCGGGCGCGGCGGTGAGGCCCCAGATGAAGCCGCCGTTCTTCCCGAACGACGCCAGACGCTCCACGGCGCCCGTGGCCGGGTCGAAACGGTAGAGGTCGGGCACCGGATACGTGCCGACGTAGATCTTGCCGCCGGACACGGCCGTGGCCCAGGCGCCCTCCGGCTCGCCGGCGGCCGGGCCGTCGGGCAGGGTGACGCTCCTGACGACCTTCCGGGTGGCGAGGTCGATGTCGGCCAGCACGGGCGGCTTCAGGCCGCGGGTCACCACGTAGGCGTGCCCGTCCTGCACGGCCGCGCCCACGATGGCGCCGGTGACCGAGGCCGGGCCGAACCGCTCCACCGCCGGGTCCTCGCAGGCCGCCGCCCGGGCGACCGGGCCGGTGAGGAGCGCGGGTAAGAGCGCCGACAGGATGACGAGGAGTGATCGGAGCATGGGCGCACCTCGCGTTCATTGCTGAGCAATTATGGGCCAGACCGTAACTTTATAAGCACGGTTCGTCAATGGCATGATGTGCGGCATGGCAATAGAGGATCGGACCGGTATGCCGTTCGACGCGTGGCGGCTGGTCGGCGAGCTGGAGGTGGCGCTCGACGTGGACGTGCTGTTCGGGGCGTACCCGGACCGCGACGGGCCGCCCGGCACGCCGGAGTCGGTGCTCGGGGTGCTGGGCGGGCACCGGATCCGGGCGGGGGCGGCGGCGAGCCTGCGGGCGGCGCTGTTCGACGTGCGCTCGGGCAACGACGAGCTGCTCGCGCAGGCGGCACCGGAGGTCGTTCCGGTCGGTGCCGTGGACCTGCGCGACCCGATCGGCGCGGCGCGCGAGCTGGAGCGCCTGGCATCGCGAGGCGTCCGGGCCATCCGGCTGTTCCCCGACGAGCAGGGCGTCGAGGCGGGCTTCCCGTCCGTGCGGCATGTCGCCCGGCAGGCGGCGCGGCTGGGCCTGGTGGTGCTCACCGGGGGCGACGTGCGCAGGTTCTGGCAGCCCTTCGCCGGGCTCGGGGCCACCGTCGTCTTCCTCGACACGCACTTCTACCACCTGGGCGACTTCCTGGTGGCGGCCGCGGACGAGCCCGGCTTCCACACCTCCACCCGCCTGCTCAACTCCCCCGACGCGCTGGAGCTCGCCGCCGCCGAACTCGGCGCGGACCGCCTCCTGTACGGCTCGCGCGCCCCTCACTACGAACCCCTCGTGCCCCTCCTGCGCCTGGCCACGAGCGGGCTGAAGCCCGAAGAGATCGCCGCCGTGGCCGGCGGCAACGCGAGCAGGCTCCTGAGGAGGCCGCAGCCATGATCATCGACGTGCACGCCCACTGGGGCCCGTGGTTCTTCACCATGGACGTGGCCGAGGCCAACCTCGCCACCATGGACCGCTACGGCATCGACCGGGCGATCGTCTCCGCCACCGAGGCCGTCATCTACGACGCCCCGGCCGGCAACCGTGCCCTCGCCGCCTACCTGGAGACGCAGGACCGCCTCCTCGGCTACGTCACGGTCAACCCGCGCCGCCTGCGCGAGGCGGAGGCGGACCTGGAGGCGTACCTGCCGGGCGGCCGGTTCGTCGGCGTCAAGATCCACACCGACTACACGGGCTCGCCCGTCGCCTCCCCGCAGCTCCGCGACGCGCTCACGCTGGTGGCCGCGACCGGCCGGCCCGCGCTCGTGCACACCTGGGGCACGTCGGTGCTGACCCTGGCGGAGGTCTGCGAGGACATCCCGGGCCTGCGGGTGATCGCCGGACACATGGGCGCCGACGGTTTCCGGTACGCCATCGAGGCCGCGAACGCCTGCGACCGCCTCTACCTGGAGCCCTGCTGGTCGCACGCCCCCGCAGGGCGCATCGCCGAGGTGGTGGCCGCCGTGGACCCGGCGCAGCTGCTGTTCGGCACCGACGCGACGCTGATCGACCCGTCGTCGGCGTTCGGCGCGGTCGCGGCGGCGGGGCTCACCGGCGGGACCGCCGAGCGGGTCGCCTGGCGCAACGCCGCGGCGCTCTTCGCGCTGGACATTACGGCCTAGCCCGTTATAGCGTGCGGCCAAACTTCACCAAGGGAGCCCGCGCATGATCCCCCGCCGTCGTTTCCTCCAGGCGGCCGCCGCGACCACGGCGGCCGCCACCTTCACCGCCGCCCCCGCCCGCGCCGCCATCCGCGAGAACACGCAGCCGGAGGGCACCATCACCGACATGGGGCCGGCGAGCGTCGCCAGCCCGCTCGGCAACGGCGAGTTCGTCGGCGGCGTGCTCTACGCGGGCTCGCGCGGCCTGTCGCCCAACGTGGTCGGCGCGTACGACCTCGCCAAGGATTCGGTCACGGCCCATTTCGACATCCCGACGGGCGTGGGCATCTGGGCGATGTGCAAGGTCGGCACCGACGTCTACGTCGGCACCCACGCGAGATCCGACCTCTACAAGATCGACACCGTCGCGAACCAGGTCACCAAGGTCGCCGAATACCCCGACCACTACATCTGGACCATGGCCTCCTCCCCCGACGGCAAGGTCTACCTGGGCACGTCGGAGCCGGGCCGCGTCTGGGAGTACGACCCGGCCACGGGCACGAGCCGCGACCTCGGCCAGCCAGCCCCCGGCGAGGCGTACGTCCGCAGCATCCAGGCCGACGACACGCACGTCTACGCCGGGATCGGCGCCAACGCCCACCTGATCGCGATCGACCGCGCGACCGGCGACAAGCGCGAGCTCCTGCCGTCCGCCGTGGCCGACCGCGACTGGGTCGCCAGCCTGGCCATGTCGGACACCCACCTGGCCGGCGGCATGAACTCGCTGGGCGAGCTGCTCGTGCTGGAGAAGGCCGCGCCGCAGAACCACAAGGTCGTCAAGGCCACCGCCGCCGGCGAGAAGTACATCGTCTCGGTCCTGATCCACGACGGGTACGTCTACTTCGCGGGGCGCCCCTCCGGCACGTTCTACCGCTACCACCTGGCCACGGAGCAGCTGGAGGTGCTCGGCGTCCCGTACTTCGAGGCGGCCACCCACCGCCTCCTGGCCCACGAGGGCCGGATCTACGGCATCCAGGACAGCGCGGTCTTCGTCTACGACCCGGCGACCGGCTCACTCGACTACGTCAACCTCGTGCAGCGCGGCTTCAAGTCGGCTCCGGAGGAGCCGATGTCCGTGCACTCCGACGGGCGGCGCGTCTACGTCGGAGGCAAGGGCGGCGCCGACGTCCACGACATCGCGACCGGCAAGGTCACCCGGCTGGCCATCTCGGGCGAGCCGAAGACGCTGCTCACCGTCGGCGACACCACGTACCTGGGCGTCTACACCCAGGCGGCCCTGTACGCGCACCGCCCAGGCAAGGCCGAGGCCGAGCTGATCGCCCGCACGGGCAACCAGCAGGACCGCCCGCGCGACCTCGCCTACGACAACGCGACGGGCCTGATCGTGATGCCCACCCAGCCGGAGCCCGGCCACATGAACGGCGCGCTCTCCCTCTACTCGCCCGGCACCGGCACGTTCGAGACGTACCGGCCGGTGGTGGAGCGCCAGACCGTCTACTCGGTCGCCACCCGGCGCGGCGTCGCGTATCTCGGCACCCTCATCCAGGAGGGCCTCGGCCTGCCGCCGGTCACGACGACCGCCCGCCTGGCGGCCTTCGACCTCCGCACGCGGAAGCTGCTCTGGCAGACGGAGCCGATTCCCGGCGCCCGGCAGATCTCCTCGCTCTCCTTCGGCAGGACGGACATGCTGTACGGCATGGCGAGCACGGGCGAGGTGTTCGAGTTCGACCTGCGGAGCAGGAAGGTCACCAGGACGATCAAGGTCGGCTCGAAGGGCGGCGAGCTGTTCGTCACCGGCCGGGTGGCTTACTGCACGGACGGCGCCGCGATCTACAAGATCGACCTGGTCGCGTTCACGGCCAAGCCCATCGTGGAAGGGCTGGCCGGGCAGTGGTTCGGCGGCGAGCCCAAGCTGGCGCTCGACCCCTCCCACCGGGCCCTGTACGCGGTGCGCGCCCGCAACCTGGTCAGGGTGGCCATCGCGGGCCGATGACGCCCCCTCGGCGTAGCCCGGCCTGCGGCAGCAGGGCTACGCCGGCTTCACCGAGAAGCAGCGATGACCCCGGCCCGTTCCTCCTCGGGCAGGCGCGGGCCGTACGGGTCACAGGCGTGCGACTCGGGCACGCGGCCCTCGGCGGCGGCCAGCCAGAGCATGCGCTGCACGTAGCCCTCCATGGGCTCGGTGAACGTGGCCTGCGCCAGCCGGTCCAGCCGCCCGGACGCCGCGGCGAAGGCGCTCAGGTCCTTGCCCCCGAACGCCTCCAGGACGGCGGCGGTCACGCCGACGCTCGCCGCCGCGATGCCGACCAGGGCCGCCTCGGCGCCCCACAGCAGGGACGGGCCGAACATGCGGTCCTCACCCGTGATCGCCAGCCGGTCCGCCTCCCTGGTGAGCGCGATGGCGCGCTGGCAGCCCATGGCGTCCGACAGCAGAGCGGTCTTGAGCCCCGCCACGCCGGGGTGCCGCAGGAGCTCGCGCAGCGTGCCGGCGGGGCACGGGCGGGTGTAGAGGTCGAAGGCGATCATCGGCAGGCGGGCCGCCTGCCACACCTCCTCGTGCAGCGCCACCCGGTCTCCGTCCGACGGGAACACTAGCACGCCGTCCGCCCCCAGCCCGGCCGCGACGCTCGCCTGCTCCGCCGGATCGCACGGCCCGCCGCCCACGCCGACCAGCACCGGCACGCCCACGGCCACCGCGCGCTCGATGACTCCGGCGCGGACGTCCGGGGCGAGGTACGGGCCGCGGCCCGTGTGGGCGAGCACCGCCAGGCCGGTGGCGCCGTCGGCCACCAGGCCGGCGAGGTAGCGGGCGACCACGTCGAGGTCAACCTCGCCGGAGGCCGTCATGGGGGTGGCCGCGGCGGCGATCAGCGCGCCGCGGAGCCGGTCCCGAAGGTTTCGTACCGCGATATCCACTCGCAAGACCCTATTTCAGGCCGGTCATCGCGATGCTGTTGACCAGGTACCGCTGCAGCAGGAAGAACACCAGCAGGCACGGCAGCACCGACACGGCCGCCGAGGCCATGAGCACCGACAGCTGCAGCTCCTCGGTCCGCAGCGTGGTCAGCCCCACGGTCAGCGTACGGGTGGCGTCGCTCTGTCCGACGACCAGCGGCCACAGGAAGTCGTTCCAGTGCCACAGGAACACGAACACGCCGAGCGTGGCCAGGATCGGCCTGGTCAGCGGCACCACGATCGTCCAGTAGACCCGCCACTCCGAGGCCCCGTCCACCTTGGCCGCGTCGAACAGCTCGTCCGGCAGCCCCAGGATGAACTGCCGCATCAGGAAGACGGCCTGCGAGTTGGCCAGCGTCGGCACGATCAGCCCCCAGAACGTGTCCACCCCGCCCAGGCTGTTGACCAGCACGAACGTCGGGATGAGCGTGGCCTGGAACGGCACCATCATGGTGGCGAGGAAGGTCCAGAACATGGCCTCGCGGCCGGGGAAGCGCTTCTTGGCGAAGGCGTACCCGGCCATGGACGAGGTGAGCAGGATGATCACCACGGAGACCACGGCGTAGACCAGCGAGTTGACCGTCCACGTGGCGAAACCCGACGACGACAGCACCCGCGCGATGTTGTCGAACGTGAGCGAGTCCGGCCACTGGGCCGGCACGGTGAGCCGGCCCGCCGGTGACAGCGCCACGATGAACATCGCCACGAACGGGCTGACGGTCAGCACCGACAGCAGCGCGAGCAGGGCCACGAGCGGCCACCTGCCCTGCCACCACCGGCGGCGGGCCGCCTGCCGGGCCCGCACCTCGGTGACCGGCCGGGACGCGGTCATCGTCATGTGTTCCCCCGATCCAGGAAGCGGCGCTGGACCAGCGACACGACCAGCACGATGGCGAACAGCACCATGCCCCACGTGGCGGCGTAGCCGAAGTCGAACGACCTGAAGCCGTGGTCGTAGATGCCGTAGATGAGGGTGTAGGTCGCCCTGACCGGGCCGCCGCCGGTCATCACGTAGACGGTGTCGAAGGTCTGGAACGCGCTGATCGTCTCGATCACCACGACGAAGAAGATCGTCGGCTTGAGCAGCGGCAGCGTGATCCGGCGGAACCGCTGCCACGCGCTCGCCCCGTCCACCCTGGCCGCCTCCAGGTACGAGGACGGGATCGACTTCAGCCCGGCCAGCAGGATCAGCATCGAGTAGCCGAAGCCCTTCCACACCGACACCACGGCCAGCGCGGGCAGGACCAGGGCCGACTGCTCCAGGAACGCCACCGGGCCGAGGTCCGCCTTGGCCAGCAGTCCGTTGATGAGCCCGTCGAACTCGTAGATCCAGCGCCAGATGATGCCCGCCAGCACGAAGCTGGTCACGTACGGCAGGAAGAGCATGCCGCGGAACAGCCCGCGCAGGAAGACCACCTGGTTGAGCAGCAACGCCGTGCCGAGCGCCACAAGCAGTGTGAGCGGCACGTAGATCGCCACGTACACGAGCGTGACCCGTAAGCTCAGCCAGAAGTTCACGTCGTCGAGCAGCCGGGCGTAGTTGTCGGCGCCGATGAAGTCCCACTCGCCGCCGATGTTCCAGTTCGTCAGGCTCATCCCCGCCGCGCCCAGCGACGGGAAGATCCGGAAGATCAGGAAGAGCACGAGCACGGGCAGCACGAACAGCAGGCCGGTGACCGGGTCACGCAGGCGTTGACGCACCAGGTGTTTCCTTTCTGGTGAGTGTGCGGGGGCTCAGCCGCCGCTGCCGAGCAGCTGGTTGGCCTCCTTGGCGGCCGCGTCGAGCGCGGTCTTCGCGTCCTCCTTGCCGAGCAGCGCGGCCTGGATGTGCGGCGCGAGCACGCTCATGACATGGCGGGCCTTGGGGTGGGAGTCGCCGGGGAAGGCGTACTGCAGGGACTTGGCGAACTCCTTGGAGGACGCCGACTGCTCGAGCACGGTGACGTCCGTGCGCGCCGGGAAGAAGCCCGACTCCTTCGCCAGCGCGGCCGACACCTCCGGGGAGGCCAGGTAGGTGGCGAGCTTCTTGGCCGCGTCCTTGTTCTCGGAGTGCTTGGCCAGCACCAGGGCTCCGGGGATGCCGAAGGCCACCCGCTTCTTGCCCTCGAGCGGCAGGCCGATGCCGAGGTTCTCGGCGCCGATGGCGGCGGCGAGCTGGTCGGCCTGGCCCGCGGTGGCCGCGTGGTACATGGCCGTCTTGCCGGCGGCCAGCGTGCCGCCCTCGATGTCGTTGCCCTTGCTCGCGGTGTTCTCCGGCAGGCCGCCCGCGGCCTTCAGGTCGAGCAGGAGCTGCAGGCTGTCCACGCCCTCCTGGCCGTTGAACGCGACGCTCTTGCCGTCGGGGGCGAAGACCGAGCCGCCGTTGGCCCAGAGGATCGGGTAGAAGCTCTGGTTGAGGCTGATGTCGGGCTTGCCGGGATAGTCCAGGACGGCGACCTTCTTGGCGGCCAGCTTGGGCGCGGCCTCCTTCAGCTCCGCCAGCGTCTCCGGCGCCTTCTCGACGCCCGCGTCGGCGAACAGCTTCTTGTTGTAGATGGGCGCGGTGATCGTCTGGTAGATCGGGACGCCGTACAGCTTGCCGTTGACGGTGAGGGCGGTCAGGGAGTTCGGCAGGTATGAGGCCTTGGCCGGGGCGACGAGGTCGTCCACCGCCTCGACCGTGCCCTGCTGGGCGTACTGCGGGATCTGGTCGGGACCGAGCACCACCAGGTCGAAGCCCTTCTTCGAGACCAGCGCGGTGGTGACCTTCTCCTGGCGGCCCTCCCAGGGCTGCTGGTCGATCTTGACGTCGATCGTGGGGTTCGCGGTCTCGAAGTCCTTCTCCACCTTGCCCCAGAACGCCTGGCTCTTGGCCTGGTCACCGATGACGGGATACATCCACAGGGTCACGGTGCTCTTGTCCGAGCCGCTGCTGGATCCGCACCCGGCGGCCGCGAGGCTCAGAGCGGCCACGATGCCGACTGCCGCTGCCTTCTTCATCTGCGGCTTCCTTTCGACTAATACCGGTCCTGACCGAAACCTAGTGAGCGCATCTGGCCGGGTCAATGGCTGATACATGAACGTAACTACGGTCGAGCCCGAAATTTCGCCATCTCGGCGGCGATCAGCTCGACGTGCTCGGACGTGTAGTTCTCGTTCCAGTCGATGACGAGCAGCGTCCGGTCCACCATACGCTCGGCCTGCGGGCAGGGGTTCGGCCGGTAACCGTCGAGCGGGTAGCGGGAGGTCCCGTAGATGGCCGCGTCCCACACGGGCGCCCTGTTCAGGGGCTCGCCGAGGTAGCCGGCCCGCGCGGGGATCCCCGCCGCCGCCAGGTGCGCGGCCAGCTCGGGCGCGTCACCGTCCGGGCACATGACCGGGAAGAGCCACCAGGCGTGGCCCTCCGGGCACGGCAGCCGTACTCCTGGGAGGCCTTTCAGTGCGTCCAGCAGCTGCACGGCGGTGCGCCGGCGGGCGGCGAGCACGCCGGGGAGCTTGGCGAGCTGGGCGCGGGCCACAGCGGCCTGGAGCTCGGTCATGCGGTAGTTGAGCCCGAAGGCGGCGTGCGACCGGCCGGCCGCGCGGTCCCAGCCCTTGTCCGAGAACAGCCGCATCCGCCTGGCCAGCTCGTCGTCGTCGGTGATCGCCACCCCGCCGTCGCCGCAGGTGATGTGCTTCCACTGCTGCAGGCTGAGGCAGCCGACCTCGCCCACCGTGCCCGCGAGCCGGCCGTCCGGCAGCTCGGCGAGCCAGGCCTGCGCGCAGTCCTCGATCAGCGCGAGGCCGTGCTCGTCGGCGAGCGCACGCAGCTCGCCGATCCTGGCCGGCGCGCCGAACAGGTGGACCGCCATGATCGCCTTCGTCCGCGGTCCGATGAGCCCGGCCACCGCGCCGGGATCGAGATTGCCGTCCGACGGATCCACGTCCGCGAAGACAGGAACGGCGTTCTGCGCCAAGATGGGGGCCACGGTCCCGAAGTCCGTGATCGGCGTCGTGATGATCTCGTCCCCCGGGTCAGGCGCGGCCGCCACGACCGACAGATGGAGGGCCGCGGTGCCGGAGCTGCAGGCGATCGCGTGGCGGGTGCCGTACACGCGGGCGATCTCGCTCTCCAGCGCCCGCGCCTCGGTCCCCCAGACGGAGTTGAGCATGCCGGAGCGGATCACCCGCTCGGCGGCGGCCACCTCCTCGTCGCCGAGCGTACGGCCGGCCGCCTCTGCCATGGACGGGAACTTCACCGGGCACCTCACAAGTTATAGTTGCGGTCTTGACCGAAAATAGCGAGAGGGAGGCGTGGGTGGGAATCGTCATCGGGGTCGTCGGACCGCATGACCTGGTCGACGACGTCGCGGCCGTCTGCGAGGAGCAGCCCGGCGTCAGCACGCTGCGCCTCGACTACGACCACGAGTCGCAGGCGCCCGCGATCGTCGAGGCGCACGCCTCCGCCGTCGAGGGCTGGCTGTTCACCGGCATAGTGCCCTACATGCTCTCCCGCGACGCCGAGGCGCTCACCCGTCCTGCGGCGTTCGTCGACTACTCGGGCGCGACCCTGCTCAGCGCCCTGGTACGCCTCCAGCGCCAGGGCCAGGACGTCACCCGGCTGTCGATCGACACGCTTTCCGCCGCCGACGTCAACGCCACCTTCGACGAGGCCGGGCTGCCGACCGCCGGCCTGCGCACGCTCCCGTACCGGCCGGAGATGACCTCCAAGAAGGCCGTCGCCTTCCACCGGAAGAGCCCCGCCCACGCGGTGATCACCTGCCTGAGCTCCGTGCACGAGGCCCTCCGCGACGAGCTGAACGTGCTGCGCCTGGTCCCGTCCGTCCACTCGGTACGGGTGGCGCTGCGCCAGCTCATGCTGACCGCCGAGGGACAGGCACAGGAGGACGCCCAGATCGCGCTCGGGCTGATCGAGGTGGCCAACGAGGAGGGGCTGCTGCGCGAGGCCACGGCGCTCGGCGGCACCCTGGCGGCCTTCCGCGGCGGCACGCACCTGCTGGTGACCACCCGCGGCCCGCTGCACGACGCCACGGGCGGCTTCACGGGGCTGCCCATGCTGGCGCGGCTGGCCGCCCAGAACGACCTGGTACGCGTCGGTTTCGGCCTCGGCCGCAGCGCGGCGGAGGCCGAGAGCCTGGCCCGCCGCGCCCTCGCCAGGGCCCGCCGCATCGGCGAGGTCGCCGCGGTCCTGTCGCTGCGCGCGGACACGGACATCGTCCTGGAGTCGGTCACCTCGGCCCCGGCAGGCACGCAGAACCTCCCGGTCATCGCGCGTCGCGTCGGCCTGTCGGTGCCCACGCTGGAGAAGCTCCTGGAGGCTCGGGCGGCGGCCGGGGACGAGCCGCTGACCACCCGCGAGATCGCCGACCGCCTGGGCGTCCAGCAACGCACGGCCCGGCGCATGCTCCACCGGCTGGAGCTGGCGGGACTGGCCGAGCGCACGGGCAACCTCACCAGCGGCTCCAGCGGCCGCCCCCTGACCCTCTACCGCCTCACCATCTGAGCGGGCCCGTCCGGCTCGGGCCTGCCGCGCGAGCGCACCGCCCCGCGCGCCGGCGCCCGCCCGCACGACACGCCCCACCACCGGCACCGCCCACCCGCGCCGGTCAGGCGAGCCAGCGGTCGAGGCCGGCGGCGACGAAGTCGTCGTCCCGGAGCCACGGGTACGCGCCCCAGATCCGGTCGATCTCGTCCAGCTGCCCGGGAGACAGCTCCTCGTCGGGGTCGAGGCACCAGCGCCCCGCCAGCAGCCCCTGGCGGCGCAGCACCTCGTGGATCCCGGGGATGCACCCGTGGAACCCGTTGGCCGAGTCGAAGATGGCCGCGTTGGCGTCCGTCAGGTGGCCGTCCAGCGTGAGCAGCCGCCGTACCGCCGAGTCGTCACCGCCCCGGGCGAGCTTGGCCTCCTCCAGCAGCCCCACGGCCCGCCGCACCCACACCGCCCACTGGCCGAGCAGCCCGCCGACGAACTCGACGTCCACCTCGCGCCCGTCCACCACCACCCGGTGCGTGGTGATGAGGTCGGCCAGGATGTGGTCGTCGTTGCCGGTGTAGAGCGCCACCTCCCCGGCCCGCCCCGCGCGTACGACGCCGTGCAGGACGTCGAGCGTGCGGTACCGGTCGAAGGGGGCGACCTTGATGCCCACCACGGACTCCACCGCAGCCAAACGTGTCCAGAAATTTCGGGACAAGGGGCGCCCGCCCACCGCCGGCTGCAGGTAGAAGCCGATCACCGGCAGCACCTCGCCCACCGCCCTGGCCCGCTCGATGAGCCCGTTCTCGTCGAGCTCCCGGTAAGGGCTGAGCAGCACCATGTGATAGCCGAGCGACCTGGCGAGCTCCGCCTCCGCCACCGCCTGGGCCTTGGGCCCGGTGGCCCCGGCCACCAGCACCACCTCGCGGTCGAACTCCCCGGCGGTGCTCGCGGCCAGCTCGAGCACGGGCGGCAGCAGGCCGGTGCCGTGGATGGCGAACTGCGTCGTGTGGACGCCCACCGCCAGCCCGCCCGCGCCCGCCTCGACGTAGTAGCGGGTCAGCGCCCGCTGGCGGCGCTCGTCCAGCTTCCTGTCCTCGGTGAGCGCGAGCGGGTGCGCCGGGATCACCAGGCCACGCCTGAACAGGTCGCGCACGGACGTCTGCGCCTCTGGAGCCGTGCTGAGCACGTGAGGTCCCCCTTTGGTCATTGGTGAGGCACGCGGGTGACGCCCCGCGTGCCGGAGTCCGATCAGAAGCGGCCGTCACGCCGTTCGAACTTGGTGGGCTTGCCGAGCAGCGGTCCGCCGTCCGCCACCCAGCGCGCGGTGTGCTCGATGAGCTCGGCGGGCGTGAGGTCCGGATAGCCGAACAGGCGGTGGCAGCGCCCCGCGTTCGACAGCAGCGCGGTCGGCGCCTCCTCGCCGGTGAACACCGGCTCCTTGCCCAGCGCCGCGCCGAGGGCCAGCGCGATCTGGCGCACCGAGAGCAGCTCGGGACCGGTGACGTTCAGGACGTACGGCGGCGTGGCGGCCAGCGCCAGCGACCGGAGCGTCACCTCGTTGGCGTAGCCCTGCCAGACCACGTTCACCTGCCCCGTCGACAGGTCGACGGGCTCCCCGGCGAGCACCTTCTGCGCCAGGTCGACGAGCACGCCGTAACGCAGCTCCACCGCGTAGTTGAGGCGGATCAGCGACATCGGCGTGCCGTACGTCTCGGCGAAGTGCGTCAGCACCCGCTCGCGGCCCAGGCAGCTCATGGCGTAGTCGCCCACGGGCCCCGCCGGCGAGTCCTCCGTGCTGCCGCCACTGGTGACAGGGACGAGCGGGTAGACGTTCCCGGTGGACAGGGCGGCGATCCTGCTGTCCCTGAACCGGTCGGCGACCCGCCCTGGCAGGTACGCGTTGGTGAACCAGGTGGCGTGCTCACGCCCCTGCGTGCCGAACTTGGCGCCGACCAGGAAGACGACGTTCGGCGCGTCGGGCAGGTCCCGCAGCGCACGTTCGTCGGCCACGTCGGCGGAGACCACCGTCGCGCCGTCCTTGGCCAGCGCCTCGGCGAGCCCCGGCTCGGAGAAGCGCGAGACGGCGATGATCCGCCGGCTGCCCTGGGTGGCGTTGAGCGCCAGCCGCACCAGGCTCGGCCCCAGCTTGCCGCCGGCGCCCAGGATCAGGATGTCGCCGTCGAGCCCGGCCAGATCGTCCACGAGCCCGGCGCTGGGCCGCGCAAGGCGCTCCTCGAGTTCCGCTGTCGTGCGCACGCGCGTATCTCCTCCGTCCGTTATTTACGGTCCAGACCGTAACTGTGGCGGACTTCGGCTGTCAACGGGTACAGGCAGGACAACTGGGTCAGGCGACCTCGCGGGCGGCGACCAGCACCTCGAGGATGGCCCTCGTCTGCTCCCACGGCACCGGGCTGGGCGCGCCGCGCACCATGGAGAGGAACGCGTCGATGGTGCCCTCGTACCCGAGCCCCTTGAGCGGGTCGTCGCCGCTCTCGATCACGATCGTGTCGGAGCCGTCGCGCCCGTGCAGGGTGACGGCGTAGGACTCGCCTTCGGAGACGCCGAGGATCTCGACCGTCCCCGTGACCCCGCTCCCCCACCGCAGCGCCATCACGCCGGTGTCCTCGGAGCGCAGGCCCTGGTAGTGCCGCTTGGCCCCGGCGGCGCCCACCAGCCGCACGTCCGGTCCCAGCAGCGCGACCAGCAGCTCCACGCCGTGGATGCCCATGGTCACCATGGTCCCGCCGCCCTCGCCCGGCGTGTCCTGCCAGGCGTTGTAGCCGTCGGCCCACAGCCCCACGTCGTGCCGCACGGTGGCCCGCACGGCCAGCACCTCGCCGGGATCGACCCGGCTCCCGGCGAACGCGGGAGCGAACCTCAGCACCGAGCTCGACAGCACCCGCTCGTGGATCGGCAGCCGGTCGAGCGCGTCGAGCTGGGCCCTGCTGGCGGCGGCAGGCTTGTTCACGAAGCAGGCCACGCCGGTCTCCAGCACGCGTGCCAGGGCCTCGGGCACCTGCGGGTTGGGCACGGTCAGCACCACGCCGTCGGGCCCGGTGGCCAGCGCCTCGCCGAGGCTGCCTGCCACCTTCGCCGCCGGATGCTCGTCGGTGAAGCGCCGCAGCCGCTCGGGGTCCTGCTCCCACACCACCAGTTCGGCGTGGCGGGTCAGGGTGCGGGCATCGGTGTACGGATGGCTGGTGGCGAGCCCAGCGAGGACAATACGCACGATTCGGGCTCCTCTACAGGTCGTCCACCTCGGCGAACGCCCGTCCGCCTGACAACTTCGCATACCCCGGCCCCCGGTCGAAGAAGCGGTCGGCCGGAGGGCGCAGGCGGGCGCGGAGCTCGGCGGTGGCCTGCTCGTCGATGCGGTCGCCGTCCAGGACCACGCCGTAGTCCCCCAGCGCGCCCGCGATCGACACCTTCCCGTCCCGCACGTCGGCCGCCACCGCCCGGGGATCCCGGTCGTACGGGGAGCCCCAGCCTCCGCCCCCGGTGGTACGGATGCGGATCAGCTCGCCGGCCTGCACCGGGTGGTCGTCGACCAGCCCCTCCATCTCCTTGCCCGCGATCTCCACCCGGAACGGCCGCCCGGCGAGCCCGCCGTTGACGCCCCAGCAGGACAGGATCGAGCGGTCGGCGATGGACATGTACGAGGCGTCCCTGAGCATCCTGATGTGCTTGTCGTAGCCCAGCCCGCCCCTGAACATCCCGGGCCCGCCGGAGTCGCAGGCCAGCGCCAGCCGCTCCACCAGGAACGGCCAGCGCGCCTCGGCGAACTCCACGGGGATGTTGCGCGAGTCGGGCACGACGTGGATGGTGTCCTCGCCGTCGGCGTACCAGCGCCCGCCGGAGCCGCCCCCGAGGACCTCGCGCATCAGGTACGGCTGCTCGTCGGCGTCGGTGCCGTACACGCCGGTGTAGCGGATGGTCTCCTGGTCGGCCGGCATGCGCCCGCCCGTCGCCTTGGCCAGCACGCCGGCGAGCACGCCGAGCAGGCGCAGGATGACGAACGTGCGGGCGTTCGTCGGGGCGGGGAAGACCGGCGTGAGCAGGGTGCCCTTCTCCGGGAAGATCATCTTGATGAGGGGCACGACGCCCTCGTTGACGTCCAGCTCGGCCATGCGCTCGGGCGTGTCGGCCAGGTTGCGCAGCACCGGGGCCAGCCACTTCTTCAGGAACACTCCGCCCGCGTAGTCGCCCGCGTGGTTGATCGGCCCCTTGGCCTGCGGCGACGTGCCGGTGAAGTCGATCGTGAGCGGAGAGTCGGCCGAGTGGTCCACGGTGAGCGTGATGCGCTGGGCGTGCAGCCGTGGCTCTTCCACGCCGTCGTGCTCGGCGTAGTCCTCCCACACGTACGTGCCCTCGGGGATCTTGGCCAGCAGCTCCCTGCGGAACGTCTCGGTGGTCTTGGAGATGATCGCGTCGAAGCACTCCTCGACGGCCTGCCTGCCGTACCGCTCGAACAGCTCGCCCAGCCGCCGCGCACCCATCAGGCAGGCCGAACACTCGGCGTCGAGGTCGCCCGCGAGCGAGTCGGGCATGCGGGAGTTGCGGGTCATGATGCGCAGCGCCGCCTCGTTCGGCACGCCCTGGTCCCACAGCTTGATCGGCGGCACCATCAGGCCCTCTTCGAAGACCGACCTGGCGTGCGAGGGCATGGAGCCGGGCACGGACCCGCCGATGTCGTCGTGGTGCCCGAACGCCTGCACGAACGCGACGACGGCGCCCTCGTGGAAGACGGGCACGGTCACGCACAGGTCGGGCAGGTGGCCGATGCCGCCCTCGGAGAGGTAGACGTCGTTGTGGAAGTAGACGTCGCCCGGCTTCATCGTCTCGACGGGGAAGTCGCGCACGACCGGCTGGACGAGCGCGCTGTAGGAGCGGCCGGTGAGCTTGCGCAGCCGTACGTCGTGGATGCCCGCGCGGAAGTCGTGCGCGTCGCGGATCATCGGCGAGCGGGCCGTGCGGGCGATGGCCGTCTCGACCTCCTTCTCGACGGACGCCAGCGTGCCCTCGACGATCTCCACCAAAATCGGATCAGTCACGCTTTATCTCCACATTTCCGTACTCGTCCACCTTCGCGGTGAAGCCTGGGTGGATGGGGATCGTCGAGCCGTACTCCTCGATCACCGCCGGCCCCTCGACCAGGGCGCCGGGGCCGAGGGCGGAGCGCTGGTGGATGGGGGTGTCGCGGGTCTCGTCGAAGTGCACCGGGCGTACCGAGGTGGCGCCCTCGCCGGGGCTCTCCAGGCGGCGGATGGCCGGGCGGGTGATGGGGCCGATGCCGGAGACGCGCAGGTTGACCCATTCGACGCCGTGGCGGGGATCATCCCGGTACGCGTACCCGTACAGCTTCTCGTGGGCCTCGTGGAAGCGGTCGATCACCTCGGCCTGCCAGTCGTCGTCGATCTCGCCCGCCGGCGCCGGCACGCTGACCTCGTAGGCCTGGCCGTAGTACCGCAGGTCGGCACTGCGCAGGTAGACCGGGTCGGCGAAGCCCTCCCGGTCGAGGGCCTCGCCCGCCTGATGTTCCAGGTCGTGGAAGATCTCGACCGCCTTGCCGAGCGACAGCTCGCGGGTGACGTACGTACGGACGTAGTCGTTCTTGACGTCCACCGTGAGCAGCCCGAACGCCGAGACGTTGCCGGGGTCGCGGGGGATGACGACGGCCGGCAGGCCGAGGATGTCGATCAGCCGGCACGCCAGCAGCGGCCCGGAGCCGCCGAACGTCACCAAGGGGAAGTCCCGCACGTCGAGCCCGCGCTTGACGGTGAGCTGCCTGATCGCGTTGCTCTGGTTGAACGCGCTGATCTCCAGGATGCCGGTCGCCGTGCGCTCGGGGGTGAGGCCGAGCTTGTCCGCCAGCGCCTCGATCCCGCCGCGCGCGGCGTCGGCGTCCAGCGGGATCTCGCCGCCGAGCAGGTGGGGCGGGATCCGGCCCAGGAACACGTGCGCGTCCGTGACCGTCACCTCCGTGCCGCCCCTGCCGTAGCAGATGGGCCCGGGGTCGGCGCCCGCGGACCTGGGGCCGACCTTGAGCGTGCCCTCGGGCGAGATCCACGCGATCGAGCCGCCGCCCGCGCCGACGGTGATGATGTCGATCATCGGGATCTTGCAGGGATAGCGGCCGACCGCGCCCTCGGTGGTGATGGAGGGCTCGCCGTCGATCACCACGGCCACGTCCGTCGAGGTGCCGCCGCCGTCCAGCGTGATCACCGACTGGTGCCCCGCCGTGGAGGCGATGAGCGCCGCGCCGAGCGCCCCCGCCGCCGGGCCCGACAGGACGGTGGTGATCGGCTGGTTGACGACCTCGCGGGCGGACAGGATGCCGCCGTTGGACTTCATGACCGAGAACGGCTTGCCGAGGCGGTTGGACAGGTTCGCGATGTAGCCGCGCATCGCGGGCTTGACGGCGGCGTCCACGAGGGTGGTGACCGAGCGCTCGTACTCCCGGTATTCGCGCAGCACGTCGCTCGACAGCGAGATCACCGCCTCCGGGTGCTCGCGCCAGAGCACCTCGCGCATGCGGCGCTCGTGCTCGGGGTTGGCGTAGGAGTGCAGGAAGCAGACCCCGATCGCCGTGACGCCCTTGGCCTTGAACCAGCGGGCCACCTCGACGGCCTGCTCCTCTGAGAACGGCCGCACCTCCTCGCCCTGGTGGTCGAGCCGCCCGCCGACGGTCTTGACCAGGTGCGCAGGAACGATTCTCGGCGGCTTGACCCAGAAATAGGAGTTGCCGTAGCCGTCGGGCACGCTCTGCCTGGCGATCTCCAGGACGAACTCGAAGCCCTCGGTCGTGATGAACCCGAGGTTGGAGATCCGGTCTTCGAGCAGCTGGTTCGTGGCCACCGTGGTGCCATGGACGATCGACCCGACGTCGAGGGCGCCGAGCTTCCCGATTCCCGCGACGAACCCGTCCGCCGGGTTGGCGGGCGTCGAAGGGGTCTTGGTGCTGAGGATCTCACCGGTCTCCTCGTCCACCGCCACCACGTCGGTGAAGGTTCCCCCGGTGTCCACTCCGATACGGACGCTATGCATGGCTCCTCGGTTGGCCGGTGACCATTGTTCCTGCTGCTTACTCCAGAGGAGAAATGTCCCACGAGGTCGTGGAACAAGCCAAGCCACTAAGCTGGCCCCCCGTGACCGAACTGTCTGCCTTGTCCGCCGTGCCCTCTGGGGCAAGGGATGCCGTGCTCAAGTTCTTCTTCGGCCCCATGGACTGCGGGAAGTCCACCCTGGCGCTCCAGATGAACTACAACCACGGCCGTCAGGGCAGGCGCGGCCTGGTGCTGACCAAGCACGACCGCTCGGGCGGCCCCAAGGTCACCAGCCGGATCGGGCTCGGTCTCGACGCGATCGAGGTGGAGGACTCGCTCGACCTCGTACGGCTGGTCACCTCCCACGACCGCATCGACTATCTCATCTGCGACGAGGCCTGCTTCTACACCGTCCAGCAGATCGAGCAGCTCGCGGACCTGGTGGACGAGCACGGCGTGGACGTGTACGCGTTCGGGCTGGCCTCGGACTTCAGGTCGGTGATGTTCCCGGCGGCGCAGCGGCTGTTCGAGCTGGCGGACGAGGTGTGCCGGCTGCAGGTCGAGGTGCTGTGCTGGTGCGGGCGTCCCGGGCAGCTCAACGCCCGGGTGGTGGGCGGGGCGATGGCCCGTACGGGCGAGCAGGTCGTGATCGGCGACACCGACGCCTCGCCCGTGCGCTACCAGGTCCTCTGCCGCCGCCACCACCGCTCCGGCCACCTCGGCGAGGGCTCAGACCAGGCGGTCCAGCAGCTGTCTGAGTAGCCGCGCGTCGTCGCCCGGCAGGGCGGCGAGGAACGCCTCCTCGGCCGCCTCCACGGCGCGCGTGGCCCCGTCGAGCACCTCCCGGCCCTGCTCCGTCAGCTCCACCATGTTCTTGCGCCGGTCGCCGGGGTGCGGCCGGCGCCCGACGAGCTTCTTCCGCTCCAGCCCGTCCAGCAGGGCGACCATCGTCGTCCTGTCGATGCCCAGCCGCTGCGCGGCCGCCAGCTGGGAGAGCGGCTCCCGCGTGCCGAGCACCGACAGCACCGCGAACTCACGCCCGTCGATCCCGTACGGCTCCAGCGCCGGGCCCGTCAGCTCCGCCAGGCGCAGGTTGGCGTGCTTGAGCAGGTAGCCGAGGCGGCGACGTCGCGACACGTCATGATTCTCACACGGCGCAGTATCCGTCGTCGTCGCACCCGTCGGCCGGGGCGGCCAGCTGGGTGATCGGCGTCTGGCCGGTCCGCTCCGCCACCTCGTCGATCGCCGCCGCGAAGGCCTCCTCCGGCTGGGCGCCCGACACCGCGTACTTGCCCTCGAACAGGAACAGCGGCACCCCGCTGATCCCGAGCGCCCGCGCCCGGTCGATCTGCTCGCGCACCTGGTCGGCGCCCTCGCCGCCGTCCTCGACCCCGACCTCGGCGGCCAGCTTGGCCAGGACGTCCGGGTCCCCCACGTTGAGCCCGTCGGTGAAGTGTGCCCGGAACAGCCGCTCGGCCATCTCCTTGCCGCGCCCCTGCCGCTCGGCCACCTCGATCAGGCGGTGCGCCTCGAACGTGTTGGCGCTCACCGCGTGGTCGAAGTCGAGCGTCAGCCCGTCGCCGGCGGCGGTGTCGACGACCCGCCGGACCATCTGGCCGGCGTTCGGCCCGAACTTCCGCTCCAGCGAGGGGATCAGCGGCTCGCCCTCCGCCGGGGCGTCGGGATTGAGCTGGTACGGGCGCATCGTCACGTCGATCGTGCCGCCCTTGGCGCGGAACCGTTCGGCGGCCTTGGCGAACCTGGTGTGCCCGATATAGCACCAGGGGCATACGACGTCGGAGAAAATTTCCACCTTCACGCATATGGGCAACCGCCCGGGGCCGCCACTGATTCCTATCCTGCGGCCAGTTCCTCCAGCCGGTAAGGCAGGTACGCCGAGTCGTCCACCAGCGCCGACGCGCCGCGCCACCACCCGAACCACTCGCCGCTGCGCCACATCCAGTCCACCCGCTCGATGGCGGCCACCACGTCGCCGACCGTCTCCCACCGCTCGCCGAGCTGCTCGCGGGTGGCGCCGTGCCGCAACGCCCAGGCACGCAGGATCCCCACGGCGGCGGCCGGGACCTCGCGGGCGTAGGGGTCGGGGTCCTCACCGGGCAGCCGGTGCGGCCCGAGCCCGGCCGCCACGCCCCAGCTCCACTGGGCCTCGGCGGGCCGGGAGTAGCGCAGGGAGTGGAAGTCGAGGTTGGACCCGAGCTCGTCGTCGGGCCGCCGGGTGACGACCGCGTCCAGCCGCCCGCCGGCGTCGAAGTGGACGACCAGCCGCTGCCCCGGCTTCACTCCCGCCGGCAGCTCGAACCGGTCCTCGGCCTGCCACGAATTGAGATCGACCTCGGCGACCGGCCGGCCCCACATCTGGTCGGCGGCGTCGTCGGAGATCCAGGCGGCCAGCATCTCGAGCGCGGTCAGATCGGTCCACGGCTCGATCGCGACCGCCGTGCGCACCACCTCGTCCGGGGCCGGGAGCTTGCCGCCCCTGGACCGGCTCCACCACTCCGCCCCCAGCTCGCGGGTGCCGACGAGCAGCGCGGCGATGGCGGCCAGCTCGGCCGAGCGCCGGGTGAGCGAGGCGCCCAGCGCCAGATCGAGGGTGCGGGCGGTGCGCTCCTCCCCGAGCACCGGGCGCACGTCCGCGATCAGGGTGCCGGCTGTGGGGCGCTCCTCGCCCAGCAGGTTGCGTACGACTCGCCTGGCTTCGGTCCGTGCGTCTTCAGCGTGTGCCTGCCGCATGAAACCACGCTACGCCTGGAGATCCTTTTCCGCGAGAGGCCACCGGGCCCGCACCTCCGCATCGCCGGCCCGCACGCCAAGGGCATGCGCCCGCACGTCGGAAACCCGCACGTCGGAAGCCCGCGCCTCGGTGGTCATGGGCGCGGGCGCCGGGAGGCGCGGCCGAGCAGCCAGCCCACCGCGACGCCCGTGAGCGCGATGCCAGCCCCCATCCCGAACGACGCCAGCATCACCCACGGCCGTGTCTCCGTGTGCCGCTTGCGGGGCCGCTTGGCGGGCCGCTCGTAAACAGCACCCCCCACAGGGCTCACCTCGCCCGCTCGGTCCGCCACACCCGCCTGGGCGGGCGCGTGCACCCCGGCCCCCGCGACCGCCGGGATGCCCGCGCCGGCACCGGCACCAGCGGGCGCGCCCGCACCGGCACCGACCGCCCCACGCAGGTGGTCATCGACGGCCGAGAAGAACTCCCCCGCCGTCCGCCTGGCCACCGAGCCGAGCATGCGCTGCCCGACCCCGCCGATCATCCCGCCGATCACCGCGTCGGCGTCGTAGTCCACCCGGGTCCCGCCCTCGACCTCGCTCAGCCGTACCAGAACGGTGGCGTCCACCGTCCCTGGCGCCCCCTGACCCCGCGCCTTGAGCGTGAAGCTCTCGGGCGCCAGCGGGTCGGCCAGCGCCACCTCCCCCTGGTAGACGCCCTTGATGGACGCGACCCCCGCGTTGACCGTCATCCGGTAGGTGTCAGGCCCGGTCTCCTCCAGGCGTTCGCACCCCGGAATGGTGCGCACCAGCACCGCGGGATCCCGGAGCGCCGCCCACACCCGATCCCTCTGAACGCCGATCACGGCACTACCCGCCACTTTCATGCCGCCACTCTAAGCAGCCGGGACGTCGCGGATAAGGGCAACACCTGACAGAGGAACGGCGCGTCCCGTCCGCGGGCCCTTCCGCGGAGCCGTCCGAATTACCCACCGCCAACCCCCGGACCCCGCCCGGCGTGCGCCCGCGCAAGGGGGAAGTGACCCCGATCGAGCACACCGGCGGCCTCCCGCCGGTGATCAGCTCCATCCCCACCAAGCGCAAGGTCGTCTTCTTGACCATCGACGACGGGTGGGAGCAGGATCCGGGCTTCGTCAGGCAGGTGCGCGACCGGCGCATCCCCATCACCGCCTTCGCCATGCGCGACGCCGTCGAGGCCAGGGGCACCCCGGACCCGGCAGGCGGCCCCGGAAGGTACGTGGGCGCCGGGAAGTGGGGATATTTCCGGCAGCTCCGCGACGCCCACGTACCCGTCGAGAACCACACCCTCACCCACCCCAACCTCCGCCTGCTCGCCCACGACGCCCAGCGCCGCGAGATCTGCGGCGCCTCCCGGATCATCAGGAAGGAACTGGGCGCCAGGCCCACCCTGTTCAGGCCGCCGTTCGGCAACTACAACACCGACACGCTCAGAGCCGCCAAGAGCTGCGGCATCCAGGCGCTCCTCCTCTGGTCCGCCACCGTCCAGCCAGGCGGCAAGATCGCCTACCAGGTGCCCGACAAGCGGCTCCGCCCGGGCGACATCCTCCTCCTCCACTTCCGTCCCAACCTGGCAGGGGACTTCCGGATCCTCGTCAACAAGATCAAGCGCCGCGGGTACGAGTTGGGCAACCTCCAGGCGTACCTGGACGCCGCCACCCGACCCCAGTCGTAGCCATCCGCCCCGGCAGGGTCCGCCCCCGGGCGTACGGATGAATCAACCCGGCGACTGACGCGCCGGACCGGTCCGGCGCGGGATTCTCGGTACGCAGCAACAGCCGGCGGACAGCGATGTGACCAAGCTCGCATCGCATTGCTCTACGACTTGTAGTACTACTTCAAGTAGATGAACTACGGCTTGTAGAGCTCACGGAGTGGGACGGAAGATGGACGCACTTGACCTGGCGCGGTGGCAGTTCGGGGTAACCACCGTGTACCACTTTCTGTTCGTGCCCCTGACCATCGGTCTGGGGATCTTCGTGGCGGGCCTCCAGACGGCCTGGCACCGCACACGGAAGGACCACTACCTGAAGCTCACGAAGTTCTTCGGGAAGCTGTTCCTGATCAACTTCGCCATGGGCGTGGTCACCGGCATCGTGCAGGAGTTCCAGTTCGGGATGAACTGGAGCGAATACTCCACGTTCGTCGGCGACGTCTTCGGCGCGCCGCTGGCCATGGAGGCGTTGCTCGCCTTCTTCATGGAGTCCACGTTCCTGGGGCTGTGGATCTTCGGCTGGGAGCGGTTGCCGAAGAAGGTGCACCTGGCGTGCATCTGGGCGGCCGCCATCGGGTCCAACTTGTCGGCATATTTCATCCTTGCGGCCAACGCCTGGATGAAGCACCCCGTCGGCTACGAGGTCGTGGACGGCAAGGCCAGGATGACCGACCTGTGGGCGGTGCTCACCAACTCCACGGCGCTCGCGCAGGTGCCCCACGTGATCGGGGCGGCGTTCGTCGTGGCGGGCGGTTTCGTGCTGGCCGTGAGCGGCTACTGGCTGCTCAGGACGCGCGCCCCCATGTGGCGCAGCGCCGCCAGGGCAGCGCTGGTGATGACGGCGATCGCGGGGGCCGTCGTCGCGGGCACCGGCGACACGTCCGCCAGGCTGCTGTACGAGCAGCAGCCCATGAAGCTGGCCTCCGCGGAGGGCCTGGAGCGCGACACGGCGGGCGCGGCGTTCTCCGTGGCGCCCGGCATCGAGATCCCCCGCGTGCTGAGCTTCCTGGCCGCCCACGACCCCAACGCCACCGTCCAGGGCACCGAGGACCTGCAGCGCCGCTTCGAGCAGCAGTTCGGCCCGGGCGACTACCGGCCCAACCAGCCGGTCGTGTTCTGGTCGTTCCGCGTGATGATCGTGTTCGGGATGGCCGCGGTGGGCCTGTCGGTGCTCGGCCTCTGGCTGACCCGGCGCAGGCGCGAGTTCCCGAGGTGGTTGTCGCGGGCGATGCTGCTGGCCCTGCCGCTGCCGCCGGCCGCGATGATCGCCGGGTGGCTGCTGAGCGAGATCGGCCGCCAGCCGTGGACGGTCGCGGGCGAGCTGCTCACCGCCTCCAGCGTGTCGCCCGGCGTGAGCCTGGCCGAGGTGGCCACCTCGCTGACCGTCCTCACGCTCCTGTACGGCGTGCTCGCGGTGGCCGAAGGCGTGCTGCTGACCAGGCATGTCCGCAAGGGCGTCGAGGAGCAGGCGCCCGCACCCACGGCCGAGCGGCTCGAGCCGTCGCTGATGTACTGAGCTGATGTTCTGAGGGGTACGACAATGATCGAGTTGTGGTTCGTCATCATCGCCTTCCTCTGGACGGGCTACTTCGTGCTGGAGGGCTTCGACTTCGGCGTCGGCATGCTGGCGCCGATCGTGAGCAGGAGCGCCGAGCAGCGGCGGCAGAGCCTGCAGACCATCGGCCCGGTGTGGGACGGCAACGAGGTCTGGCTGATCACCGCCGTCGGCGCCATGTTCGCCGCCTTCCCCGCCTGGTACGCGGGCGTGTTCAGCACGTTCTACCTGCCGGTGACGCTCGTCCTGGTGGGGTTGATCGTGCGCGGCGTCGGCCTGGAGTGGCGGGGCAAGGTGACCGACCCGCGCTGGTGCGACCTCGGCATCGTGGTGGGCAGCGTCCTCCCGGCGTTCCTGTGGGGCGCGATCTTCGCCGACCTGCTGTACGACAGCCTGCCCGCCGCCCTGCTCGGGGGCGCGTTCACCCTGGCCGTGTGCGCCCTGCACGGGGCCGTCTTCCTGGCACTCAAGACCACGGGTCCGGTACGCCGCCGTGCCCGCGCCGTCGCCCTGGCCGCGAGCGGGGTCGCCATCCCGGTGGCCGTGGCCGCGCTGTCGAGCCTGGGCACGCTCCCGGCACTGGCCGCCATGGGCTCCCTGGCCGCGGCCACGGCGCTCATCTGGCGCCGCCGCGAGGGCTGGGCCTTCACGGCCACGGCCGGCGCCATCGTCCTGACCACCCTGGCGGTCTTCATGGAGCTCCGCCTCCAGCCGCTCCCCGGCCTGACCCTGACCGAGGCGGCCTCCGGCCCGTACACGCTGACGATGCTGAGCTGGATCGGGCTGATCGCGCTGCCGTTCGTGCTGGTCTACCAGGGGTGGACGTACTGGGTGTTCAGGAAGCGGGTCCGGGTGGAGGCGACGCCGCCCGAAAGACCCGTCCAGGTGGTCCGCTCCCACTGACCCACCCAAGCCGCGCGGGGCGGCGTGTCCAATGGCCTGCCCGTCCATACGTCACCCCGCTGCTGATCAGCGAGGCCTGCAACGTCGGATTGACGCCGGTGATCAAGGCCGGAGATGAGGCACTGACGCGGCCGGCTCTCGCACGTGGACCAGAACTACGTGCGCGCCGAGACGCACGCCGCGGCCAACGCGATCGTGATCGAGCACCAGGGCAAGGTGCCGATCGTCGCGGCATGGGGCGGCGGGCTGCTTGCCTCGGTGGACGGGCTGCGCTTCGTCGTCCCGGTCAAGACCATCAACGCCGGGCCCTCACCTGTCTCTTGGCGGGCGCCTGCCTTGGCGGGCGCCTGCCTTGGCGGGCGCCTGCCTTGGCGGGCGCGGCCGCGGACAGCATCGCGTGACGGCGTGGGTCGCTGTCCAGGGGCGTGCCCGCCCCTGGGCGGGCGGCTTACGCGTGGCTGTGCTCGGCCAGCAGCTCGAACAGGCTTGAGAAGCCCTGATCGCCGTGGCCGTCGGCGATCCTGCGGTCCATCAGCTCCTTGACCTCCCGCATCCGTATGGCCTCTACGCCGACGGATCGCCGATGGCTGATCATGTCGTCCATCAGCGCGGCCTGGACGTTGAGCGAACCGAGGTCCGGTTGGTAGTCGCCGCTCTTGACCGCCTGTGCCATCGAAGTCAGCAGCGCCGGGAAGGCGGGCATTGATCCGGCGACGCGCTCGGCGAACTCCACCACGTCGACGCCCTCTGCCTGTACCAGCCGCAGCGCGTGCAAGTAGCCGATGAGCAACTCGTAGGCCACCGCGACCTGCGCCATGAACTCCACGCCGGCCAGACCGGCGTCTTCCCCGTGGTAGGCGACGGTGCCCAGCTCCCGCAGCGTCGGCTCATGGGCGGCAAAGGCGTTGCGGGAGCCGCTGAACGGGAACAGGACGTGCGGCGTGCCCACGTAGGGCGGATCGCCCATGATCTTGCCATCGAGGTATTCGGCACCGCGTTCACGAGCCCAGCGCTCGTTCGCCCGCGCCTGGGCGGGAGAGCCACTGGTGAGGTTCACCAGCACCTTGCCCGCGACCGCGGTCTCGATGGAGCCCAGTACCTGTTCGACCGCTGGGGTGTCGAGCAGGCAGAGCACGACAAGCGGGCTCGCCGCCACCGCCTCTTCGGCCGTCGCGGCCGTCGCGGCCCCGGCGTCGGCCAGTGGCGCGCTCTTGCTCGCGGTCCGGTTCCAGACCATCGTGCGATATCCGCGTTCCAGCAAGGTCCGGGCGATCGCCGAACCCATGGAACCGAGCCCCAGCACGGTGACCTGGGCCGGGCTAGCGGTTGTCGCTGTTGTCGTCATCATGATGATTCCTAATCAGTTCTGGGAGTAAGCCATTCGGCAGACTCCTGGTGGTAGCCGCCGGCAGGTGGGCACTGTGGGGTTCCTGAAATCGAGTCCTGACGAAAGATCGCGCGCCTGCCGGTCGGCCGGAAGAGGTGATTGATGGACGTCGTGCCCGCCCGCCAGGGCGTGAGCACTGCTTGATCAGGTCGCTGATGGTTCTCCCGCGGCTGCTGTAGGTGATCGGCATCGAGAAGGGGGAGGACCGTTGCGCCTGTTCGTGGGCGATGACTGGGCCGTGGAGGTGATGGACGGCTCCGGCCGCCGGCCCGACTCAGGAAGATCGTCCAACAGCAGTCGTCATGCTGTGCTCGCCGGGCCCACGCCCGACAGCTTGTCGGGATTGAGGATGCCGAAGATTTCGTGGATGCGTCCGTCGCGGATGCCGAAGGTGACCAGCTGCCGCTGCCCGCCGATGACGGTCCAGATCGCGGGCTCGCCGTTGGCCTCGATCAGGTGGGCCTCCTCCAGCGGATACCGGGACATCAGCCCGGCCACGAACGCCAGCACCTCAGGACGCCCGACGATCGGGCGCAGGGCGGCGCGCACCTTGCCACCGCCGTCGTTGTAGGCGATCGCGTCCTCCGCCAGCAGTTCCGCCAGCGCCGTCACGTCGCCGTTCTGCGCGGCGCTCAGGAAACGCCTGAGGAGCTCGGTGTGGTCGCCGGCTGCCGGGGTGAACCGGCCGCGCCCCTCGGCCAGGCGTCCCACCGCACGGTGATGCCACTGCCGGCAAGTCGCGGACGGGCTGCCGAGGATCTCGGCGATCTCGTCGTAGGGCAGGTCGAAGGCCTCGCGCAGTACGAACACCGCGCGTTCGGGCGGCGACAGCCGCTCCATCATGTGCAGCGTCGCGTACGAGAGCGTGTCGCGCAGTTCGGCTGTGTCGGGCGGGCCGAACGCCCGGCCGTCCACCGGTTCGGGCAACCACGGGCCGGTGTAGGCTTCGCGGGACGCCCGCGCGGAGCGCAGCTGGTCGAGGGCCAGCCGCGTGACGACCGTCATCAGGAACGCGCGGGGCTCGCGGACCTGCTTCCGGTCGGTGTTCGTCCAGCGCAGGTAGGCATCCTGCACCATGTCCTCGGCGTCCCACATGCTGCCCAGCAGCCGGTACGCAAGGCCGAGGAGGATCCGGCGGTGCTCTTCGAAAACCTCGACAGCGCCGCCTTGCTCGACGGCACCGTTCCGTGCGCCACTGGTCATGTTCGGCTCCCTGGGCTCGGCCGTCGCAGGGCGCCCCGGCGGCGGGCCTGCCGGATGCGCTGACACGCCGCTCATGCGGCCTGGGCCATTCCGCCGGTCGTTCGGCCACCCAGCTCGGCGGCGAACCCATCGGTCACCGACGCGTAGCGGGGACGCCAGTCCAGCCGCAGCCTGGCCCGGGAGTTGTCGGCGCCGCGCAGCTGGTTCATGAACGCCACACCCCAGCTCCCGACCGCCAGCCGGGCCAGTGCGGCGGGCGCCTTCTTCGGCGCCCGGGCGCCGAGGATCGCGGCCAGCTCCGGCAGCCATTCCCGCACCGGTGCGGGCCGGTCGTCGACGATGTTCAGCACGCCGGTGACGTCGGGCTTGTCCAGCGCGGCGGCGACGGCGGTCGCCACGTCGTCGGCGCGGATGAAGGAGAACACCGCGTTGCCACCGCCAACCAGCGGCACCTTCCCGGCCCGCACCTGCCGGACGAACGATCCGTCCGCGGCGTAGATCGAGCCCAGCCCGTACAGGTGGCCCAGCCGCAGCACCAGCCCGCCAGCCCGGGTGGTCAGGTGTTCCAGCTCGACCAGGGCGTCCAGCACGGGCACGAACTGCTTGGGCGTGCCCGTGCGCCACAGCGGGGCGTCCTCATCGGCCAGGCCGTCGCCGGGCTGATAGGTATAGGCAAGGCCCTGGCTGATCAATCGCGCTCCGGGCGCTGCCTCGATCAGGTTCTTCGTACCTTCGGTGCGCAGCCGGTTGGTCAGCGCGAAGTCGCGCGCCAGATGCTTGGGGTCGATCTGGGCGGGGATCGCGGTGAGCATGTTCACCACCGCGTCGGGCGCGGCCTGCCGCACTGCGGTGCGCAGCCCGTCCCGGTCCAGCGCGTCGGCGACCACCACCCGCGCACCCGCCGCCTCCAGCGAGGCGGTGTCACCTCCCGGCCGTACCAGTCCCAGCACCTCGTGTCCCACGACCGACAGCAGTGGCACCAGCTGGCCGCCGATCACTCCGGTGGCTCCCGCGACGAGAACCCGCATGATCACTCCTTGGTCGGTCCCGGCAGCTGCGCCGGGAGTACTTCACTTACGGCTACCAGACGGGCCAGCCCCTCTCGGTGTGACAACCGAGCAGTGATCCACGACACAATCCCAGCGCAGCGTTCGACGACGGTTGCGACGGTGTGGGTTGTCCTTCTGCCTTCGTTCGCTGATGGTTCGGGGAGTCGTGGTCAGGACGGCGTCTCGGCGCGCACCCGGGTTGCCAGGGCGTGCACCGCGCCTGGCGCCGTGGTGTGGGAGGTCTCGTGCTGGTCGCGGAACTGCGCGAGGAAGGGCATGACTGTGGCGTGGGTGAGTTCGGCATGGACGAAGGTGACGTCATCGAGTCCGAGCACGGAGAAGTAGGCGCGCAGGTAGGGCTCGTGGAAGTCGAAGTGCTCGCGGGGAGTGCCGGGCCCGTAGGCGCCGCCGCGCGCGCTCAGCACCACGGCTGACTTCCCCTTGAGCGGCAGCCAGGGCAGGGTGACGCGGTCGATCCACGCCTTGAACGCGGCGGGCACGGTGAAGTTGTACATCGGCACGCCCAGAAGCAGGACGTCGGCCGCGAGGAGCTGCTCCACCAGCGGGCGGGGGGCCGCCCAGCTCCTGGCGTCTTCCACGTCTTCGCCGCGTTGGCGGAGTTCATTCGCGAGCTCATCGTGGAGGGCACGCACGAAGGCCGGAAAACACCGTCTCCTCAATCGCCCGCCTACTCGGCGTCAGCCGCCAGGACCTATTTGGCGGCTGGTGCCACGTTGGTTAACGGCACCCCGACCACGAGCAGCCTCAGCTCAATGCAATCAAGATCCTTCTCAGCGCCAACGGCTGTGCGCCGGTTCCTCAACCCCGAACGACCGTGGTTCCTCCTTACCTGGTGCTGAACCGGAGTGATTTTCGGTGCGTACCTCCGCACATGACGACATTTCCACGTCTGGCCGCTTTCGCGCTGCTGGCCGGACTGGTCGCCGGCTGCTCCTCAGGGGGCTGGGGCGACTACGTCGCAGCAGGCGATAACCAGAAGGCCGCCGCGCCCCTGACCGTCGAGCAGCTGTCCGCCAAGGTCGGCTGCAAGCCGAAGATGCAGGTCGAGGCCGCCGACCTGCGTACCGGCTACTGCAAGACCAAGGCCGGCCAGTTCTTCGTCAACACGTTCGCGACCGAGAAGCTCAAGGACGAGTGGATGGACCGCGCGCCCGAGTACAACCCGCACCTGGTCGGGCCGCGCTGGACGGTGCTGGGGCCGCTCGAGGTGCTGGAGCAGCTGAAGGATCCGCTCAGCGGCGACCTGCACCTGATGGACCACAGGGTCTCCCAGACGCCGGCGCCGAAGTAACCAACCGTTATGGGATGAACCGGGTTCGGGGGGCCCGCGTACCTCCGCACATGACGACACTTCCACGTCTGGCCGCTTTCGCGCTGCTGGCCGGGCTGGCCGCCGGCTGCTCCTCCTCCGGGGGCGGAGGCGGCCATGTCGCAGCACAGCGGGGCGCCGCCGCCCCCCTCACCGTCGAGCAGCTCGCCGCCAAGGTCGGCTGCAAGCCGAAGATGCAGGTCAACGCCGCGGAGATCCGTACCGGTTACTGCAAGACCCCCGACGGCGAGTTCTTCGTCACGACGTTCAAGAGCCAGGCGGGCAAGGACGCCTGGATGGACGCCGCCCCCGAGTACAACCCGCACCTGGTCGGCAAGCTCTGGACGGTGTTGTCCAGCCGCAAGGTGCTCGACCTGCTCAAGGAGCGACTCGGCGGCGACCTCCACCTCACCGATCACCGGACGAAGAAGATGCGGACCATCGGCTAGCGGGAGCGCGCCAGCTCGTACTGGGCCTGGATCTCGCCCGGGGCGGCGACCCTGTCCAGGAACATCAGGCCGTCCATCCGGCAGTCGCAGGGGTTCTGCTCCCTGGTGTTCTGCGGGTAACTGCCGCCGATCTTGATGCCTCTCGGGTCGGTCGCCGAGGTGACGTCGGGTTCGGGATCGCCTTCGACGCCCCACGGGTCGCCGGTGACCGTGTAGAACCCGTCGAGCGGGCGGCCGTTCCTGAACAGCTTCATCGTCGCGGTGTCGAAGTCGAACGTCGCGGCGAGGAAGACCCACTGGTCGCGCGGCAGGATCTCCTGCCAGGGCCGGTTCGCGGCGAAGGTCTGTGAGCTGCTGCCGTCCACGCGCCTGGCGAGCGCCACGACCCGCAGCTCGCCGTTCACCGTGATGAGCTCGAGCAGGGCCCTGACGTCGTGCCCCTGGGAGTTGCCGCTGAGCAGCCCGGCCAGGCCGATCGCGTTGAAGCGGTCGGCCGGGTCCGCGGTGTTGGAGTTGAGCGCCGGCCCGTCGCCCTGCATCTTGAACCAGCCCATGACGGTGGCGCCCTTGACGCCGTTGAACGCGTGCAGCGCCGGCACGCCGTCCGCGCCGTAGACGCCGGCCTTCCAGTCGTCGTTGCCGGCCGTGGCCGGGTTGACCTGGCGGGTCTGCAGCGCGTACGTGCTGCCCCGGTATGCCGGGTCGGCCACGCGCATGGCGGCGCCCCCGTTGACCAGCGTGATGTTCGTGCCCGACCGGCCCTGGTCCTGCTCCTGGGCGGGGTCGCCGGGCAGCGGGTGCTCGAAGTCGTACGCGGCCACCACGTCGTCGCGCAGGGTCGGCAGCACGTCGGGCGGCGTCCAGCCGGCCTTGGCGACCTTCCAGATCTTGCCGTTCGCCTTGGACAGCACGTACAGCTCGCCCGCGCTGTCGCTGCCGAAGCGCAGGTCCACGCGGGTGCTGCCGGCGAGGTCCCGCATGGTCACCTGCTTGCCGGTCGTGTCCACCAGCCGCGGCTGGTAGATGGTGGCCAGGCGGCCGGACCGCTCGTTCATCCGGGCGGCGACGGTGAAGAAGACCTGGCCGTCCACGATGTCGCCGAACAGGTACTTGCCGTTCAGCAGTGGCAGCTTCCGCCCGCGGTAGACGAACCCGCCGGTGATGGCGTGGCCGCTGTCGGAGGTGCAGGAGTGGCCGGGCGGCGGGTCGTGGTCGTAGGCGGCCACCGGGTACGTGTAGCCGTACTGGGCGTCGTCGTCCGGCAGCGTGTAGAGGTGGCAGCGGTCGGCCCTGTTGAACAGGAACGGGCCCTCGCGCTCGCTCCAGCCCAGGTTGTCGCCGGCGCCGACGTCGTAGACGGCCTCGATGGCGTGCTCGCCGATGTGGCCGAGGAACAGCCGGTTGCCGGCCTGCGGGTCCCAGCTGAAGCGGTGGGGGTCGCGCATGCCGTACGCGAAGATCTCGCCCAGCTTGCCGGACTGGCCGGCGAAGGGGTTCGAGGCGGGGATGCCGTACTTGCCGTTCGCGCTGTTCGTGCCCGTGGGGTCGATCCTGAGGATCTTGCCGAACGGGTTCGCCAGGTTCTGCGGGTCGTCGCTGGACACGCCGCGGCCGCCGTCGCCCGAGGCGACGTAGAGCAGGCCGTGGTCCTTGTCCCCACGGCGTGCGGTCGGGTTGAAGTCGATCTGCTGGAGGCCGTGGACCTGGCCGCTGAAGCCGAGCCGCAGCACCTCCCTGCGGGTGCCGGAGAAGAGGTCCGCCTTCGGGTCGGTGGCCGTCCACTCGGTGATGACGCCGTGGAACCTGGTGCCCGGCTGAGGTGTCAGGTCGGGCGTCTTCGTGGTCAGCGCGGCGCCCCACTCGGTGTGGACCGTGTAGAACTTGCCGTTCGTCGCGAAGTCAGGGTGGAAGGCGGCGAAGCCGAACCCGCTGCCCAGGCCGCGGCCAGAGACGAAGTCGGGAGCGAAGGCCGCGCCGACGTCGAGGTATTCGCGCGGCTGCCCCTTGTCGAGGAAGTAGAGCTTGCCGTTGAGGTCGTTGACGAACAGGCGGCGCGAGCCGTCCGGCAGCTCGCCCAGGTAGTTGATCCTGGCCCAGCGGACCAGCCGCGAGTCGGTCGGGGCAGGGGTCGGCTCGCTCTTCGGGAACGAGGCGAACTCCTCCAGCGTCAGCGTCAGGCTTGACGCGGTGGGCTTCTCGGGGATGGGGTCGTCTACGGGGGTCGGCTCGGCCTGCGCGGCTGCCGGCGGCGCGCATAACGCGGTCACCAGCACCGCGGCGATCAGGCACCGGAGGGTTTTCGGCATACCTGTTCACCACCAGGGTGTCGAGGGGGCGTTACTCGGGGAAGATCAGTGCTCAGCGCCGGCGTCGCAGGCCGGGGTGCCCTTGACGGTCATGTCGCGCATCCTGCCGATGTTGTCGAACGAGCCGAAGCCGACCCGGCCCGACGTGAACGTGCGGTCGGTGGCCGTGATCAGCGGGGTCGTGGCGCCGTCCATGTAGACCGCGATGCGGCCGGTGTCCACGCAGTGGGTGACGCGGACGCGGTGCCACTCCATGTCGGTGACCGCGGGCGGTGCGCCTGCCTGGCCGTTCCACTGGTCGTCGATGCGCAGGCGGTCGGCGTTGTTGACGACGAAGATCCCGTTGTGCGGGTAGATGGTGTTGTCCTGAGAAAGGTGGACGTAGTAGAACTCGGTGTCCGACCGGTAGCCGAACACGATGATCACGTCGCGGTTACTGACGCTGGTCGGCGTGTCGAGGCGGACCTCCGCGTCGATCCGCACGGAGCCGAACTCGGGGCCGGTCTTGAGCACGGCGTACTCGAAGGGGCGGCGCGGGCCAGGCCGGGCGACGCCGGCCTCGGCGAGGATCACCTGGTCGCCGGGGAACTGCCATTTGGACGGGGTCACGGGCGCCCAGTTGCGCCCGTCGTTCACGTGCTTGACCTTGACGGATCCCAGGCCGCAGTCCTGACCGGTGGCGGCCTGCGCGGGGATCGGTACGGCCAGGGCGAGCATGGCCGCGAGGACGAGGCTGCGAAAGGCTGACATCCGGGGTCCTCTCGCCGGGTGCGCTGTCGTAAGCGCTTCCGAAAGCGCTTTCATCGACCTTGAAGCGGATCGTAACCCCGGGGATCGGGCTGTCAAGAGCGCGGCGGAGGCTGCCTCAGGATCGAGGCGGTGCCGTGGAAGCCCGTACGACCAGCTCGTGCGAGGTGCGGCGGCGGCGCGGACGGGAGGCGGGCGGCTTGAGCACGAGTTCGAGCGCCTGCTTGCCCATGCCGACCATGGGCAGCCTGATCGTGGTCAGCGCCGGATAGACGTCGCGCGCCACCGGCACGTCGTCGAACCCGGCCACCGAGATCTCCCCGGGCACCCTGCGCCCGTGGCCGAGCAGCCACGACAGCGCGCCCACCGCCATCGGGTCGTTCAGCGCCACGACCGCCGTCAGATCGGGATGCGCGCGCATCAGCCGGGCGGTCGCCGCCGCGCCGCCCTCCCGGGTGAAGTCGCCGTGCACGACCGGGACCGAGCGCCGGTCCAGCCCCGCCGCGCCGAGCGCCGCCCGCAGCCCGGCCAGCCGGTCCTCGACCGTGGTCAGGTTGGCGGGGCCGCCCAGCACGCCGAGGCGGCGGTGGCCCAGGTCGAGCAGGTGCCGCATGAGAGTGGCGCCGCCGCCCGCGTTGTCGGGCAGCACCGCGTCCACGGGCAGGTGATGGCGGCCGATCACGGCCACCCGGCCGCCCGCCGCCGTGAACGAGCGCACCTCGGTGGCGATGTCGGTCTCGGTGCCCGCATCGACGTAGCCCGAGCCGGCCAGCACGATCGAGGTGACCCGGTGCGCCCGCAACGCGCGGATCCTGGCCAGCTCGGCGCGCGGGTCGCGCTCGGTCTGGCTGATCAGCGCCAGGTAACCGCGGCTCTCGGTCTCGCGCAGCACGCCCCTCGCGATCTCCCCGAAATAGGGATCGCCGACGTCGTGCACGATCAGGCCGACCATGGACGCCTGCCCGCCGGCCAGCGCCCGCGCGTGGCTGTTGGGCACGTAACCGACCTGGGACGCGACCGCCTGGACATGGGCGGCGACCTGGGCACTCACCCCCGTGCTGCCTGTCAGGGCCCGGGAGGCCGTCGCCAGCGAGACCCCCGCGGCCTTGGCCACGTCGACGAGGCGGGGTGGATGAGGATGGTCTGCCATACGATGCGAACCCCCCTTGTCCGGGGCTGGATCCCGTGCAATCGTAACCGAAAGCGCTTACGAAAGCGCTTTCGTGGCGCCTCTTCTGACGGGGGTCCCCTCGATGGCAAGAGTTCTCAAGAGCCTGGCGATCATTTCAATCTGCGGTTTAGCTGTGACCGCCTGCGCCAAGACCGACGAGCCCGGCGCGGCGCAGTCGCCTGGGCAGCAGCAGGGGCCGGTGAAGATCGGCATCTCGCTCCCGCTCACGGGCGACTTCTCCGAGCCCGGCAAGGGCATCCAGGAGGGCTATCAGGTCTGGGCCGACCGGGTGAACGCCAAGGGCGGCCTGCTCGGCAGGAAGGTCGAGCTGATCTTCCGCGACGACGCCTCCGACCCCAACCGGGTCAGCTCCGACTACGAATCGCTCATCACACAGGACAAGGTCAACCTGGTCTTCGGGCCGTTCTCGTCGCGGCTGGTGATCCCCGCGGCCAAGGTCGCGGAGTCGTACAACATGCTCTTCGTGGAGCCGGCAGGGGCCGCCAAGGAGGTCTTCGAGCAGGGCTTCAAGTACCTGTTCTACGCGGCGCCCGCGATCGCCAGCGACCACTACAACTACCTGGCCGACTACATCGTCAAACTGCCCGCCGACAAGCGGCCGAAGACGGCGGCGTACGCGAGCCTGGACGACCCGTTCGCGCAGGGCACCGCGTACGGGCTGAGAGACAAGCTGGCCGCGGCCGGGATCAAGACGGTCGTGGACGAGGTGTACCCGCCCGAGACCACCGACTTCGGGCCCATCGCCGCCAAGATCGCCGCCGCCAAGCCGGACATCGTCGTGGGCGGCACCCAGTTCGAGGACTCCGTGGGCCTGGTGCGCGCGCTGCAGGAGCTGAAGGTGCAGCCCAAGCTGGCGGCGTTCTCGACGGGGCCCACCCTGGCGGAGTTCCCCGCCGCGGTGAAGGGGGCCGCCGAGAACATCGTCTCTCCGGTGGGCTGGGCGGTCACCTCGACGTACACCGGCAACGCCGAGCTGGTCAAGCGGTACAAGGAGATGTTCAACGGCGAGGCCAACGAGGACGCGGCCAACGGCTACACCGTCGGCCAGGTCGTCGAGGCCGCCGTGAACGCGGTCAAGTGCGTCGACCCGACCAAGGAGTGCCAGGACAAGCTGGCCGACCACATCAGGCAGGGCACGTTCGACACGGTCGTGGGCAAGCTCTCCTTCGACGACCAGGGCAGGCCAGAGCAGGCGCACATGATCCAGCAGTACGTCGGCGGAAAGGTCGAGATCGTGCTGCCGGAGCAGGCCAAGACCGCCGGCATCGTCTACCCGAAGAAGCAATGGTGAGCCTGCTCCTGCAGGGGCTGGCCCTGGGCGTGCTGACCGGCGGCCTCTACGCGCTGCTGGCCTCGGGCCTGTCGCTGTACTTCGGGGTGATGCGCGTGGTCATGGTGGCGCATCCGGCGTTCCTGTTCCTGGCCGCGTACCTGACCTACACCTTCCACACGACGCTCGGGGTGGACCCGTTCCTGGCGCTGCCGGTGACGGTGCCGCTGTTCTTCGGGCTGGGCGTGGCGGTCCAGCGGCTGCTGGTCGCGCGGCTGGCGCCGGACAACCTGGCGATGATGTCGGTGCTGCTGACGTTCGGGATCGCGCTGACGATCGAGGGGCTGCTCGGGACGTTCTACACCGGGTCCTACAAGTCGGTCAGCATGGACTACGCCACGCGGTCGCTGACGATCGGCGGCGTGCACCTCCCCTACGACAAGATCATCGCCTTCTTGGTCGCGGCGATCACCCTCGCCGTGCTCTTCGCGGTGCTGGTCAAGAGCCGGTTCGGGCAGGCGCTGCGGGCCACGATCCAGCACCGTGAGGCGGCCAGACTCGTCGGCATCCAGACCGAGCGGGTCGCCGGATACGGCTTCGGCGTCGGCCTCGCCACGGCAGCCGTGGGCGGGACCGTGCTCGCGCTGATCACGCCGTTCTTCCCCGCCTCGCACTGGGTGTGGATCGGCAAGCTGATGGCCGTCATCGTGGTCGGCGGGCTGGGCAGCGTGGTCGGCGCGGCGCTGGCCGCCGTCATGCTCGGGGTGATCGAGGGCGTCGTGCTGGTGACCGTGGACGCCACGTGGGCCACGATGATGTTCTACGTCTTCCTCTTCCTGACCCTGCTCGCGCGCCCCCAGGGGTTCTTCGGAGGCCGGCTTGCGCATCGCTTCTAGAGGGATCCCGCTGGTGCTCGCCTGCCTGGCGCTCGCCTACCCGTGGATCGTCCCCAACTACTACCTGGTGTACGCGGGCGCGCTGACCGTCATGTACGCGGCCATGTCGACCTCCTGGAACCTGCTGGGCGGTTTCACCGGTTACGTCTCGCTCGGCCACTCCACGTTCTTCGGCCTCGGCGCGTACGGGACCGGGCTGCTCGTGATCCGGCTGGGCGTGCCGTGGGCCGTGGCCCTGCTGATCTCGGCCCTGGCGGTCACGGCGTTCGCCGTCGGCGTCGGCATCGCGGCCGTACGGGTGCGCGGCGCGTCGTTCGTGATCGTCTCGATCGCGCTCGTGTCGATGATGAACCTCATCGTGCAGGGCTGGCGCTCGCTCACCGGCGGCTCCACCGGGCTGCAGGTGCCCTCGCCCTTCCCCGATCTGCACCGGGGGCAGACGCACATCGTCTTCTTCTACCTGTTCCTGGCGCTGCTCGGGCTCGCGCTGCTGTCCTGGTGGTACGTCTCCCGCTCCCGCTTCGGCGCGGGCCTGCGGGCGATCAGGGAGGACGAGGACAAGGCCGAGTCCCTCGGGGTGCCGACCGGGGCGTACAAGGTGACGGCCTTCGCCCTGTCGGCCCTGTTCGTGTCGCTCGCCGGCGGGTTGTACGCGCTCTGGTTCGGCAGCCTCGACCCGATCTTCGTCTTCTCCATCCTGATCGGGTCGTACATGGTGCTGATGAGCCTGCTCGGCGGGGTCAGGCACCTGTTCGGGCCGCTGCTCGGGGCGCTCATCGTGGCCCCGGCGGGGGAGTACTTCCTGATCGCGCTGGGCGAGACGCAGATCCACCTGACCGCGACGGGCCTGGTGCTCGTGCTGGTGGTGCTGTTCATGCCGGACGGCATCCTCGCCCGGCTCACCAGGAGACGTACCGGGCCCTCCATCCCGGACGAGACGGCCGAGCAGCGGCTCCAGGGGGTGGCCCAATGAGTGACACAGTGACCTCGTTGCGCACGCAAGGGCTCACCAAGTCGTTCGGCGGGGTGCTGGCCGTGGACGGCGCGACCGTCGAGCTGGCCGACGGCAAGATCAACGGCCTCATCGGGCCGAACGGCTCCGGCAAGACCACGTTCTTCAACCTCATCACCGGCATGATCAAGCCGGACTCGGGCCACGTCCTCTACCGCGACCGCGACATCACCCGCCACTCGCCGCACCGCATCGCGCACGCCGGGATCGGCCGCACCTTCCAGCTCTGCCGCGTCTTCCCGCGCCTGACCGTGCTGGAGAACATGCTGGTCGCCGTCCGCCGCACCCGCCTGCGCGAGTTGCTGGCCGGGCTGCGCGACAAGGGCGAGGTCGAACGGGCCCGGCACTGGCTGCGGCGCATGGGCATCGAGCATCTGGAGGACGCCGAGGCCCGCGACCTGTCCTACGGCCAGCAGAAGCTGCTCGAACTGGCCGCCGTCCTCATGGCCGAGCCCGACCTCGTGCTGCTGGACGAGCCGGCGGGCGGGGTCAACCCGGCGCTCATCGACCGCATCGTCTCCCTCGTACGCGACCTCAACGCCGAGGGCCGTACATTCCTCGTCGTCGAGCACAACATGGACATGGTGATGGGCATGTGCGACCACGTGATCGTCTTCGACCGTGGCGCGCCCATCGCGTCCGGTCCGCCCGCCGAGGTGCGGGACGACCCTCGCGTTCTGGAGGCGTACCTCGGTGTCTGAGACCATCCTGTCGCTGGAAGACGTCGAGGCCGGGTACGGCAGGGCGGCGCCGGTGCTGCGCGGCCTGTCCGTCACCGTCCGCGCCGGGGAGGTCGTGTGCCTCGTCGGGCCGAACGGCGCGGGCAAGTCCACCGCGCTCAAGGTCGCCAGCGGCCTGCTCGCACCCCGCTCGGGGCGGGTCCTGCTGGCCGGGCAGGACGTGACGGGCCTGTCGCCGCAGCGGCTGCTCGGGCTGGGGCTGGCGCACGTGCTGCAGGGGCACAGCGTGTTCCGCGAGATGACGGTGGCCGAGAACGTGCGGCTCGGCGGCTTCACCGTGCGGGACCCCGCGAAGCTCCAGGCCCGGATCGAGGCGGTCAAGGAGCTGTTCCCGGTGGTGGCCGAGCGGTGGGGGAGCATGGCGGGGCTGCTGTCGGGCGGGCAGCAGAAGCAGGTCGAGTTCGCGCGGGCGCTCATGCTGGAGCCCTCCGTGGTGCTGCTGGACGAGCCGTCGATGGGGCTGGACCCGCGTAACACGCAGGTGGTCTTCGACCAGATCGACCTCATGCGCCGTACCGGGGTCGCGGTGCTGCTGGTGGAGCAGAACGCGCGCCGGGCCCTGGAGATGGCGGACGTCGGCTGCGTGCTCGACCTCGGCCGCGTCCACATCACCGGCCCCGCCCCGGCCCTCGCCGCCGACCCCCGCCTCGGCCGCCTCTACCTCGGCGGCGCGCCCGCCACCTAGCCTTGGATGGTCGGCCGCAAGTCTGTTCTCTGGCGTCGTGTCTTGCACACCGGGCTTTGTATCCCCTTATCGAACGGTGAGGCAATCACGCTTCGGAGCGTTAACCGGCGACTGGTTGGGATGTACGACGCTAATGCTCCCGTGTCAGCGAGCCCGCCGTGGAAACCGAGCTCAGTGCGTCCCGAGCCGGTCAGCCAGGCCTGACCGCGAGGCGCAAGCCCAGAGCTTCAGCCCTGGGTCGTTGACCGGAGAATGACGCAACCCTGATCGCGGAGCCGGCGCAGCACCTCGGGCTCGCCGTCGAGCTTGTTCCACCGCAGGTCCAGCTTCTCCAGCGGGGGCAGCGTCGCAGGCAGCTCGCGCAGGCGGTTGTTGCGCAGGTCGAGATGCCTGAGCCCGGGCGGCAGCGCGTCCGGCAGCTCCCGCAGCCGGTTGTTACGCAGGTCGAGCACGCGCAGCTCGCCCAGCTCGGCGATCGAGTCGGGCAGCCGGGTCAGCCGGTTGCCCTGCACGTGCAGCTCCCGCAACCGCCGCAGCCCGCCGATGGACTCCGGCAGCGACTCCAGCCGGTTGTTGTACAGCCGCAGCTCCACCAGCGAGGCCATCCGCCCGATGGACTCGGGCAGCCGGGTCAGCTGGTTGTCGGTGAGGTTGAGGTACGCGAGCCGCCCCAGCCGCCCGATCGCCTCCGGCACCTCGGCGAGCTGGTTGTCGCTGAGGTACAGGTAGTCGGTGAGGTCCAGGTCGCCGAGCTCGGGCGGGACGGAGGCGAGCCGGTTGTGCCCCAGGTCGAGCATGCGCAGCCGGGTGAGCCCGCCGATCGCGGGCGGGACCTCGGTGAGCGCGTTCTCGGCCAGGTTGAGCGACTCCAGCCCGGTCAGCTTCCAGAGGGAGGCCGGCACGCCGGTCAGGCCGTTGCCGCCGGCCGCCAGGTGCCGCAGGCGGGGGCTGAGCCGGTCGGGGACCGCGCCGACGCGGTTGCCGTACAGGAAGAGGACCTCCAGGGACGGCGGGCAGTGCGGGAACGACGTCAGCTCGTTGCCGTCCAGGTGCAGGGCGCGCAGCGCGGTCAGCCCGGAGAGGTCGGGCAGCGAGCGCAGCCGGTTGCCGTCGAGCCTGAGCTCCTCGAGCGCGGCGAGCCCGGCCACCCATGAGGGCACCTCGGCGATCTCGTTCCAGGCGAGGTCGATCAGCTGGACGTCGCCGGGGACGGCGGGGAAGGCGGTCAGACCTGCAGCAGGCGCGCGCATGGTGTCAGATCATCGCATACGAGAGCGCAGCTCGAAGAGCTCGGACGGGGAGATGGGCATGCGGTCGATGGAGATGCCCTCGGCGTCCTCGACGGCCGAGGCGATGACCGCCGAGACGGGGATCACGCCGGCCTCGCCCGCGCCCTTGATGCCGAGCGGGTTGAGCGGCGAGGGCGTCTCCAGGTGGGCGGTCTCGATGTGCGGGATCTCGGTGGCGTACGGCATGAGGAAGTCCATGAAGGAGGCGTTGACGAGCTGGCCGTGCGGGTCGTACACCATGCGCTCGTAGAGGGCGCCGCCGATGCCCTGCGCCACTCCCCCGTGGATCTGGCCCTCCACGATCATGGGGTTGATCAGCCGGCCGCAGTCGTGCACGACCACGTACCGCACCACCTTGACCTCGGCGGTCTCCGGGTCGGTCTCGACGATCGCCGCGTGCATGCCGGACGCGAACGTGGACCTGATCGGCGAGTAGTAGCCGCGCCCCTCCAGCCCCGGCTCCTCGCCCTCGGCGACCGGCGGCCGGTCGGGGGACGCGGTGCCGGCGAACTGGGTGGCCTTCGCGGTCTCGTCGTCGAAGGCGTAACGCAGTGGGTTGGCCAGCACCGCCACCGTGGACAGCGGGATGGACGCGGTCGGCGCGCCCGTGACGTGCACCATCCCGTCGGTGATCTCCAGGTCGGCCGGGTCGGCCTCCAGCGCGTCGGCGGCGATCCGCAGCGCCTTTTCACGTACTTTCCTGCAGGCCAGCGCGATGGCGTTGCCGCTGACGACGGCCGCCCGCGAGGCGAACGTGCCCACCGCGTACCCGAACCTGCGGGTGTCGCCGGTCACCACGCTCACCCGCTCGATCGGCACCCCCAGCTCGGTGGCGGCGATCTGCGCGAACGCCGTCTCGTGCCCCTGCCCCTGCGAGGTGAGCCCGGTGGACACGTGCACCCGCCCGTCGGAGGTCACCTGCACGTGCCCGCCCTCGTACGGGCCGACGCCGGTGCCCTCGACGTAGCACCCGACGCCGATGCCCCGGCCAGGGCGTCTCTCGAAGGAGTCCCAGCCGATCAGCTCCTTGACCATGCGGAGCATCTCCGGGTAGTCCCCGCTGTCGTAGATCAGCGGGCGCCCGTCCTGGAACGTCATCCCCTGGTCGTACGGGAACTCGTCGGGCCCGATGAAGTTGGCCTCGCGCACCTCGGTCCGGTCCTTGCCGAGGTATCGCGCGATCTTGTCCATGGTCCGCTCCATGCAGAACACGCCCTGCGGCCTGCCGGCTCCCCGGTAGGGCGTGACCTGCACGGTGTTGGTGTAGACGGCGGTGAACTCGACCCGGTATGCCCCGATCTTGTACGGCCCCAGCAGCTGCGTCGAGGTGACGATCGGCACGATGATGCCGTACGGCGTGTAGGCGCCGTGGTCGTGCAGGATCGTCACGTCCAGGCCGAGCACGCGGCCGTCGTCGTCGAAGCCGACCCGTACGTACTGCACCTGGCCGCGCTCGTGGGCGGACGAGATGAAGTGCTCCCTGCGGTCCTCCGTCCACTTGATCTCGCGCCCGAGCGCCATGGCGGCCCACGGCACCAGCACCTCCTCGGGCCACGGGTGCACGATCTTCACGCCGAAGCCGCCGCCCACGTCGGGCGCGATCACCTCGACCTGCGGCAGCGGCAGCTCCAGGGCGGCGGCCACGGCCATGCGGACGCTGGTGGAGGTCTGGGTGCTGGAGTAGACGCGCAGGTCCCTGCCGTCCCAGCGGGCGTACACGCCGCGCCCCTCCAGGGGCATGCTGGCGCTGCGCTCGATGTCGAGCCGGAAGGCGAGCGTGTGCGGCGCGGTCTCGATCGCCTCCCGCGCGCCGCGCCCGTCGGCCCCCGCGACCTCCTGGACGAGGTGCGCGCCGACGTTGCCCGGCACGTCCTCGTGCACGAGCTGGGCGCCCTGCACCGCCTCCTCCAGGCCGACGACCGGCTTGAGCGGCTCGTAGTCGACCTCGATGAGCGCGCAGGCGTCCTCGGCCGCGTACCTGTCCGTGGCCACGACCATGACCACCGGCTCGCCGACGTGCCTGACGACGTCCCTGGCCAGCGGGTACGCGGTGCGCCCGTGCGTGAGCGCCGGGTGCGGGATCAGCAGCGGCAGCGCCCTGCCGACCCGCTCGGGCAGGTCCTCCCAGGTGTAGATGGCGACGAGCCCCGCCACGTCGAGCGCGGGGGCCACGTCGATGTCCCGGATGCGGGCGTGCGCGTGCGGCGAGCGCACGAACGCGGCGGCCAGCGCGTCACGCCCGAGGTCGTCGAGGTAGCGGCCCTGCCCGGTGAGCAGCCTGGGGTCCTCCCGCCGTTGCACGGGCTCCCCGAACAGCCTCGTCGTCATGCTTCCTCCGCCAGCAGCTCGGCGGCCCGGTGGACGGCCTTGACGATGTTCTGGTAGCCGGTGCACCGGCACAGGTTGCCGGAGATGCCCTCGAGCACCTCCTCGTCCGTGGGCGCCGGGTTGTCCCGCAGCATGGCGGTCACCGTGCACAGGAACCCCGGCGTGCAGAACCCGCACTGCAGCCCATGGCACTCCGCGAACGCCCGCTGCACTGCGCTCATGGCCTCCACTCCGTGGAGGCGGCTCGGTCGCTCAGACCCGTCGCGAGCCAGCCCCTCCACGGTGGTGATCTCGGCGCCGTCCACGCTGACCGCGAACGTCAGGCACGACCGTACCGGCCGGCCGTCGAGCAGCACGGTGCAGCAGCCGCAGACGCCGTGCTCGCAGCCGACGTGGGTGCCGGTCAGGCCGAGGTCGTGGCGCAGGCAGTCGGACAGCAGGCGGCGGGCGGGCACGCGGACCCGCCGCGCGGTGCCGTTCACGACGAGCGTGATCTCATGCTCCACGAGCCTCCGCCTCCCTTGTGGCCTCCCTGGTCGCGTTCCGCAGCGCCCGCTCGGCCAGCACGCCCACGAGGTGGCGTCGGTAGCGGGCCGACGCGTGGATGTCGTCCTCCGGTTCGACCCGTTCCCGTACGGCCCGCGCCGCGTCCGCGGGGCTGTCGGTCACGTCCACGACGACCGGCACGGGGCCGACGCCGATGCAGGCGAGCCTGGCGGCTTCGACGTCGCCGTCCTCGTCGAGCGTCACGACGGCGCAAACCCCCGCCAGCGCGTAGTCGCCGTGCCGCCTGGCCACCTCCTCGAATGCTGCCCCGGTACGCGCCCCCAATGCCGGGAAAAATGCCGACACGGCCAGCTCGCCCGGCTGGACCGCCGACTCCATGGGCCCGACGAAGAACTCCTCCGCGCCCACGTCGCGTACCTGGCCTTCCCAGCGGGCCACTCGTACGGATCCGCCCAGCACGGCCAGCACCGCGGGCAGCTCGGCGGCCGGATCGGCGTGCACGAGGCTGCCCACCACGGTCCCCCGGTTCCTGATCACGGGGTGCGCGACCAGCCTGAGCGCCCGGCTGAGCAGCGGATGCGCCTCGGCCCGCTCCACCTCCGCGTGCCTGACCGCCGCCCCCACCCGGACACCGTCCTCCGTCGTCTCCAGGACCCGCAGCTCCTGGAGGCGGTTGATGTCGACGAGATGCGCCGGTGCCGCCAGCCGCATGTTGAGCATGGGAATGAGGCTCTGCCCCCCGGCCAGCACCTTCCCGCCCACCTCGGCGAGCGTCCTGAGCGCCTCGCCGAGGTCGCGGGGGGCGTGGTACTCGAACGGCGGCGGCTTCACCCGACCTCGCTCCTGACCGGCTCGGCGGAGCGACCGGCGATGGCCCGCAGCAGGTGATATCCGCCCAGCACCACGATGGTGCCGAGCGCGATCCCCTCCAGGGTGAAGTCGCCGCCGATGAAGTGGCTCACAGGTCCGATGGCCAGAATGATGCCCGCGCCGATCGGAACCATGTTCACGGGATCGGCGAAGTCCACCCGGTTCTCGATCCAGATCCTGGCGCCGAGGAGCCCGATCATCCCGTACAGGATGACCGTGACGCCGCCCAGCACGCCGTCCGGCGTGGCCGCGACGAGCGCGCCGAACTTGGGGCAGAGGCCGAAGAGGATGGCGATGACGGCGGCGATGTAGTAGGCGGCGGTCGAGTAGACCTTGGTGGCGGCCATGACGCCGATGTTCTCGGCGTACGTGGTCGTGGGCGACCCGCCGACCGCGCTGGCGACCATGGTGCCCACGCCGTCGGCCACCACGGCCCGGCCCACGTACGGGTCGACGTCGGCCCCGGTCATCTCGCCGACGGCCTTGACGTGCCCGATGTTCTCGGCGACGAGCGCGATGACGGCGGGCAGCACCAGCAGCACGGCCGAGGTCTTGAAGTCGGGGGCGTGGAAGTCCGGCAGGCCGAACCACTCCGCCTTCGCCACGGACCCGAAGTCCACCCGATCATGCGGGAAGGGCGTGGCCACGCAGTACGTCCCCTCGACGGGGCAACTGGCCCCGGCGGCGTCCCGCAGATTGGCCCCAGGCAGCACGGACGTGATGGGCCCCGCGGTCTTGTCCAGCACCCACGAGAGCACGAACCCGAAGACCAGGCCGACCAGGATCGCGATGCGCCCGATGAACCCCTTGAAGAGCACGATCACCAGGAACGTGACCAGCATCGTGACGAGAGCGACCCAGTGGTCCTGCGGCCAGTAGACGTCCGCCACCACGAACGCCAGCCCGAACCCGATCAGCATCACGACCGCGCCGGTGACCACCGGCGGGAAGATACGGTGGATGATCTGCACGCCGAGGAAGTGGATGGCCAGTCCGGCCAGCGCGAGCACGAACCCGGCGACCAGGATGGCGCCGGTCACGATCGCGTCCGCGCCCGCGGTGTCACCGCCCACCGCCGCCCTGATGGCGAACACCCCGCCCACGAAGGACGCGCTGGTGCCGAGGTAGCTGGGCACCTTGCCCTTCACGATCAGCAGGAACAGGATCGTCGCGACGCCTGACATCATCACGGCGACGTTCGGATCCAGCCCCATCACGAGGGGGAAGACGAACGTCGCGCCGAACATGGCGATGACGTGCTGCGCCCCGAACCCCACCATCCTGGGCCAGCTCAGCCGTTCGTCCGGCCTGACCACCTCGCCGGGCGCCAGGTGCTTGCCGTCACCGTGTTTGGTCCATCCCAAAACCATGAGAGCCCCTCTTGTACTGGGCGTTTCGCTGGCGACACGTTCCGTGGCAGATTAGGCCCGCCGGGACGGTGCTACACGGGCATGATCTGCCAAATCTACGCGCAGGACCAGTGAAAAGCTCGCGCACCCGCTACTCCACCCGGATCGAGAACCCCTCCCCGCTGACGACCTGCCCCGCGCGGATCTTGGCCCGTTTGCGCAGCTCCACCTCGCCGTCCACCAGCACAAGCCCCTCGGCGATCAGTTGCTTGGCCATCCCGCCCGTCTCCGTGATCCCGCAGTACTTCAGCAGGTCACACAGCGGGATGTACTCGGAGCGCAGTTCGAATTCCACAGCCCAACCCTAGATCCCCCGCATCCGCAGCACGTGCAGGGCCAGGGTGAGGTTGAGGCGCAGGTGGGGGTCGTCGGTGAAGTTGCCGAGCAGGCGCTCGAGCTTGCCGATCCGGTAGCGCAGCGTGTTGTAGTGGAAGTGCAGCCGCCTGGCCGTCTCCGCCACGTTGAGGTTGGTCTCCAGGAGCACCTGCAGGGTGCGCCGGAGGTCGGCGTTCTCGGCGTCGTCGTCGGAGGCCAGCGGCCCGAGCGTCTCCCGGACGAACGAGTGCAGCTCCTCCGTGTCGTTCACCAGGGACAGCAGGCGGTAGACCCCGAGCTGGTCGAAGTGGGCGACCGCCCCCGGGCCGTGCAGCTGGCGGCCCACCCGGGCCGCCTTCAGAGCCTGCGAGTACGCCTCCGGCAGCGTCTCCGCCCCCGGGCTCGGCCGGGAGGTGCCGGTGGAGAACGTCGCGGGCGGCACGTCGGCGAAGGCCGAGGCCGCGTCCTTGGCCACCCGGGTGGCGTCGATCGCGGCGTCCACCACGGCCACCACCTCGTGCGAGAACCCCGCGACCGCCCCGCGCGGGTCGTGCCGCCGCATCGCCGCCGTCCAGCACGCCACCAGCCGGTCCTGCGCGCTGCGCTCGTCGCCGTCCGGGTCCAGCTCGGCCACCAGCACGGTCACCGGGCGCGACAGATCCCACCCGAACGCCCGTGCCCTGGCCGTGACCCGCTCCGCCGTGCCCGCCCGGCCGGTGAGCACGTCGCGCAGGAAGTCGGCGCGGTACTTGCTCTCGACGGCGTTGACCGCCTCCTGCCGGGTCACGACGAGCGCGGCGACGGTGGCGGCGCGTTCGAGGATGCCGACGTCGCTGTCCCTGATCGTCCCGGACGGGCTGTAGGCGACGATCCTGCCGTGGTGATGGCCCCCGGCGAGCACGGGCACCGAGGCGAACGACCGCGTGCTCATGGCCTCACTCCGTGAGACCGGCTCGGTCGCCCCCGCTGCGGCGGCAGTGAGGGGCGGGCCCTCGCGGAAGATCGACTCGCGCAGGACCGACACGTGCTCGGCGGCGCCCGCGGTGGCGAGCACGCGGCCCGAGCCGTCCACGGCCGCCACCGACACGTCGAGCAGCTGCGCCACCTCGGCGGTCACCTCGTTGAGCCCGCCGCCGGCCAGCACCACCTGCACGAGCGCCCGGTGCGCCTCCTCGGCGCGGGCCAGCACGGCGGCCTGGCGGTTCAGGATGTCCGTCAGCACCTGGTTGAGGATGTCGTCGAACCCGACGTCGTTCGGCAGCAGGATGAGCGGGAAACCGAGCCGGTCGGCCTGCTCGACCATCTCCTCGGGCAGCTCGTCCACGTATCGCCCGAGCTTGATCGCCAGCGCCGCCAGCCCGCGCTCGTCCAGGTCGGCCACCAGCCGCCCGAGCGACTGCGGCGTGTTGCGCAGCGGGTAGCCCGTGGTGAGCAGCAGCTCGTGCGGCTTGACCCAGGCCAGGATGTCGGGCACTTCCATGACGTTCAGCCGCTGCACGATGCGGCCGAGACCGCTCTCCCCCGCGATCAGCCTGGCGTCGGCGAGGGTGGAGACGCCGAGCACCTCTCCCACGGAGACACCGTGAATGATCGTCCCTGTGCTGGCGAGGCGGACGGGGGGTTCCATATGGACGATTGTGACTCCAGAAGCGGTCTGTCAGGAAGAGCCAACCTTCCCGCTGACTGTTGGCAAATTTCTCCGTACGGAGGGTTCCCCGCCCGTTCTACGGTCAGGTCCAAGGTCGGATGGGAGGCCAGGTGACCGTCAGTACTCATGCGAGGCGTACCCGCATCCACGTCACGGGGGCGGCCAGCACGGCGGTACGCCCCGTCCTGGAGTCGCCGCGCCGCCCGGCACGCGTGCTCGCCGCGTTCCCGGCGGGGGTGTATCTCGAGGTCAGAACCGAGCTGGAGCCTTCGGTGATCGCCGTCATCACGGGCGCGGCCACGCGGCTGCCCAACTCCGTGCTGCTGGCCGGCCGGCTGCCGCACGTCACGGTGGGTGACGACGCCTCGGTGGGCGAGCGCACCATCGAGCTGGGCCCGCTGAGCCTGAGCGTCCGCCGCTGGTGGGATCCCGCCCCGCCGCTGGGCCGGATCGATCGGACAGGCCTCGAGTACGCCGTCGCGCGGCTGAGCCACCCGCCGGAACCCGGCGAAAACGCCCTTCCACGACCCGGTCTGACGGGCAATGGGGCTGTCGAGTTGCTGGCCGACAGCTGCGCGAAGGGCTGGCTGCTGGGGGCGGTGACGGCGGCCGAGCAGCTCGTGGGCCTGGGGCCGGGGCTCACGCCGAGCGGCGACGACGTCCTGGCGGGCCTGCTGGTGACGCTGCGCCACCTGGGCGCGGCAGCCGGGGCGGACCGGGCGGTCTGGCTGGCCGACTGGCTGGCGGCGACCGTGACGTTCGACGCGCGCACGCGTACCACTCCCATCTCGGCCACGCTCCTGCACTGCGCCGCCAGGGGCGAGGCCAGTCCCGAGGTGAGCGCGGTGCTGCGCGGGATCGCCGGCGGGCAGGCGCTCGAACCGGCCCTGCGCCGGCTCCACCGCCTCGGCCACACCTCGGGCGCCGACCTCGCCCAGGGCATCGCCATCGGCGTGTCCGCCGTCCTCGCGCTGAGCGGGCCACGATGAGCAGCGACACGGTGCTGGTACGGAAGGGCACGTATCACGACTCGGTTGCCCTCATGCGTATAAGTCGTGCGTTGACCGAAATGTCGGGCGTGGAGGTGGCCATGGTCGCCATGGCCACCGAGCTGAACCTCGGCATCATCCGCGACCTGGGCTTCACCGTCCCGGACGCCGCACCTGGCGACCTGCTCATAGCCGTACGCGCACACGACACCAAGGCCGCCGTCGAAGAGGCCAACCGCCGCCTGACCGCCGTCCGGCACCCGGAGAGCACCCCCGCGGACCAGCCCCCGCTGACCACCCGCTCGGCCACCAGGGCCGGGGCCGACCTGGTCCTCGTCTCCACCCCGGGTGAGCACGCCTTCGCAGAGGCCCAGGACGCCATCCAGGCCGGGCTCCCCGTCATGATCTTCAGCGACGGCGTCCCCGTGGCTCAGGAACGCAGCCTGAAGGAGCTCGCGGAGACCAGGGACGTCCTGGTGATGGGCCCCGACTGCGGCACCGCCGTGATCGGCGGCGTCGGCCTCGGCTTCGCGAACGTCCTCACCCCCGGCCCCGTCGGCGTGGTGGCCGCCTCCGGCACCGGCGCGCAGCAGGTGACGTGCCTGCTCGACTGGGCGGGCACCGGCGTCAGCCACGTGCTCGGCGTGGGCGGCAGGGACCTGTCGGCCGAGGTGGGCGGCCTGTCCACGCTGCGCGCCCTGCGCATGCTGGACGAGGACCCCGCCACCGAGCTGATCGTGCTCATCTCCAAGCCGCCGTCCCCCGAGGTGGCGCGGACCGTACGGGACTCGGTCGCACGGCTGCGCACGCCGGTGCTGTTCGCGCTGCTCCCGGACATGGACCTCACGGAGGCGACCGAGCGGGCCCTGCACGCGCTCGGCAGGCCCGTGCCCGAGTGGCCCGCCTGGCCCGCGTGGTCGGGGAAGCAGAACCGGGCCAAGACGATCAAGGGCGTCTACTCCGGCGGCACGCTCAGCACGGAGGCCGCGCTGGTCGCCGGCCAGGGCGACTTCGTCGACTACGGCGACGACGCCTACACCAGGGGCCGGGCACACCCCATGATCGACCCGACGCTCCGCGTTGAAGCGCTCTCCCGCGCCCACGAGACCGACCTGGTGCTCATGGACGTCGTGCTCGGCCACGGCGCCGACCCCGACCCCGCCGCCTCCCTCGCGCACGCCGTCGCCCGCACCCCCGCCACGGTCGTGATCGCTCTCATCGGCACCGAGGGCGACCCCCAGGACCTGCACCGGCAGGCCGCCGCCTTCAGGGAGGCGGGCGCGGCCGTGTTCACGTCCAACGCCCAGGCCGCCAGGCACGCCAGGAGCCTCCTTTGAGCCTGCTCTCCGCCCAATCACCCGCCGGGCCCCGCGTCATCACGGTCGGCGCGGGCCTGCTCGACGAGGCGCTCCGCGCGCAGGCCGTCCAGACCACCCCGGTCAGCTGGCGCCCACCGCTGCCCGGCACCGCCGAGGCCCTGGCCAAGGTGCTCGCCGACCCGCGCAGGCAGGCCGCCAACGAGCTGGCCGTGAGCAGGCTCACCTCCGCGCGCCCGCACCTGGTCGGGGTGCGGCGGGCGTCGGGGGTGCTGGAGGACGGGACGTTCCTGCACGCGGGACCGCCCATCACCTGGGAGCGCGCGTCGGGCCCGATGCGCGGCGCGCTGATCGGCGCGATGCTGCTCGAGGGCCTGGCCGCCGACGAGCACGACGCCGGGCGCCGGCTGGCGGCCGGCGAGATCGCGCTGCGGCCGTGCCACGAGCACGCCGCCGTGGGCCCGATGGCGGGCGTGGTGAGCCCGTCCATGTGGTTGTTCGAGGTACGCGACGAGGAGCACGGCGGCACCGCGTACTGCTCGCTGAACGAGGGCCTGGGCAAAGTCCTCAGGTACGGCGCCTACGGACCGGAGGTGCTGGAGCGCCTGCGCTGGATGGACACGGTGCTCGGCCCGGCACTCAAGGCGACGCTGGAGCGCACGGGGCCCGTCGACCTGCGCTCGCTGATCGCGCAGGCCCTGCAGATGGGCGACGAGCTGCACAACCGCAACCGCGCCGCCACCTCGCTCCTGCTGCGCGAGCTGGCCCCCGCCGTGGTCGAGGCCGTCCCCGGCGCCGCCGCGGAGATCCTGCGCTTCATCAACGGCAACGACCACTTCTTCCTCAACCCCGCCATGGCCGCCGCCAAGGTCAGCACCGACGCGGCCCGCGACGTGCCCGGCTCGTCCCTGGTCGTCGCCATGGCCAGGAACGGGACGGACTTCGGCGTGCAGGTCTCCGGTCTTGGCGGGCGCTGGTTCACCGGTCCCGCCGGCGTGCCCGACGGGCTCTATCTGGGCACGTACGGGCCGGACGACGCCAACCCGGACATCGGCGACTCCACGATCACCGAGACGTCGGGGCTGGGCGGGTTCGCGATGGCGGCCTCGCCGGCCATCGTGCGGTTCGTGGGCGGCGAGGTGTCCGACGCGGTGCGGGCCACCCGCTCCATGTACGAGATCACGCTCGCCGAGCACCCCGCCTACCAGATCCCGGGGCTCGGCTTCCGCGGCACGCCGGTCGGCATCGACGTGACGCTCGTCGCCAGGACCGGCCTGCTGCCCGTGGTCAACACCGGCATAGCGGGCCGCGTCGCGGGGACCGGGCAGGTGGGCGCCGGCCTGGTCGAACCGCCGGTGGAGGCGTTCACCGCCGCCCTGCTGGCGCTGGCCGAACAAGCCAGTTGAACGGCGATATAACCGCAGGTCAGGACCCTTGTCAGGGCTGATCAGCTTCCCTTGCGCATTTCCCGCCGATATCGTAACGAACCACTTTTATTTGCTGTAGTGATGGGGGCGGGAAGATGGCAGCCGACCGCTTGCTCAGCGGACCCGGCCCGGAGGGCGGCGCCCCCGGCGGCGCCCCACAGAGCCAGGGACGCCTGATCGGCCGGCGGTACCGCCTCATGTCGCCGGTCGGCAGGGGCGGCATGGGCATGGTGTGGCACGCCCACGACGTCCTGCTCGACCGGGACGTGGCGGTCAAGGAGCTGATCCTCCCGTACGGGCTCGACCGCGCGGGCATGCAGGTCGCGCACCGGCGCATGCTGCGCGAGGCCAGGTCGGCCGCGCGGCTGACGCATCCCGGCATCGTGACCGTGCACGACGTGGTCGAGGAGGACGGCCGCCCGTGGATCGTGATGGAGCTGGTCCGCGCGTGGTCCCTGGAGCAGGCCGTACGCCAGAGCGGGCCGCTGCCGGTGATCCAGGCGGCCGAGATCGGCATCCGGGTGCTCGACGCGGTCAGGCACGCGCACGCCGCCGGGATCCTGCACCGCGACATCAAGCCCGGCAACGTGCTGCTGACCTCGGACCGGGTGGTGCTGACGGACTTCGGCATCGCGGCCATCGAGGGCGACGTGACGATCACGCAGACCGGGCTGCTCATGGGGTCGCCCGCGTACATCCCGCCGGAGCGCCTGTCCGGGCAGCCGATCACGCAGGCGGCCGACCTGTGGTCGTTCGGCGCGACGCTGTACGCCGCCGTCGAGGGGCGGCCGCCGTACGAGGGGCCCGACCCCGTGGCGGTGCTCGGCTCGGTGCTCACGCAGGACCCGATCAGCCCGCAGCGGGCCGGCTCGCTGCGGTCGGTGATCGAAGGGCTGCTGCGTAAGAACCCGGCGGAGCGGCTGACCGCCGACCAGGTCATCGAGATGCTGGAGGCGGTGCTGCGCGCGCACGGCTCGGTCCGGCCGCGCCCTGCCGAGACGCTGCCTGCCCAGGGGAACCTGCCGCCGATGGAGCACCCGTCGGGGCCGATGCCCTCGCGGATCGTGGAGACCCCCTCGGGTCCGGTACGCGTGCCGTACGACCCGCTGAACAGTCCATCGGGCGGCCAGCCGATGCCGTACGACCGGCTGAATAGCCCGTCAGGCGGCCAGTCGATGCCGTACGACCCGCTGAACAGCCCGTCAGGCGGCCACCCGATGCCGCACGACCCGCTGAACAGCTCATCGGGCGGCCACCCGATGCCGTACGACGGCCTGACCAGCCCGTCGGGCGGCCACAGGACCGACCAGCCGTCGCCGCCGCCCGGCAGGTTCGACGCGTTCGGCAGCTCCTCGGGGCCGCAGCCCTTCGGCGCGCCGCCGGGGCCGCGCCGGATCGCCGGCGGCCACGAGGACGACTCCGGCCCGCAGCCCGCGCCGATCCTGCCGCTGACCACGGACAGCCGCACGTCCTCCTCCGGCGCGACGCCGTGGCCGCTGGCCTCGGCCGACGACCTGCGCGAGCAGGCGCGTGACCTGTCCCGCGACACCGGCCACAGCCGCCTGGCCACGCTGCCCAGCGCGGCGCCGCGCCCGGGCAAGGGCCGGCGCAGGCCCGACGAGGACGACGGCGCGTGGATGCGCGGCGGGCGGCCGACGCCGCTCCTGATCGTCAGCACGCTCGTGGGGATCGCCGTGGTCGTCGGCGCGGTGCTGGTCGTCCTGTCGGGCGGCTCGACGCCGGAGGCGCCCGTCCCCCAGGCCGCGACCTCCTCGCCCGCCACCGCCCTGAACGCCGAGCCCTCGGTGATACCCAGCGGCTACAGCGAGCGCGGCACGGCCGGGTTCGCCGCCGCCGTACCCGAGGGCTGGAAGCCGGGGACGTCGGGCGGCGTGACCACGTTCAGCGGGCCGAAGGACTCCGGCATCCGGATCATGGTGCAGAAGGCCGCCCCGCAGGCCGACGGGGGGCTGGCCGAGCTGGGCAAGCAGGAGGCCAAGGGCGGCGTGGACGGCTACATCCAGGTGCAGCTCCAGGCCGCCGACTACCGCGGCTGGCGGGCCGCCGACTGGGAGTACACCTACACCACCTCAAGCGGCGTCCCCATGCACGCGCTGACCAGGTACGTCACGATCGACGACGACACCGCGTTCAAGATCACGTTCGACATGCCCGAGCTCAAGTGGGACGACCAGGCGGAGGCCCGCAAGGTGTTCCTGGACACGTTCCGGCGGGCGGACTGACGTATTGCACTACTCGTTCCAAAACGTGCTAACGTTCGGGACATGGGGCGACCGCGGAAGTTCGAGGAGGACCGCGCCATCCAGGCGGCCATGCTTGCGTTCTGGAGCGCGGGCTACGAGGCCACCTCGACACAGGACCTGTGCGCGGCCACCGGGCTCGGCCGCAGCAGCATCTACAACACCTTCGCCAGCAAGCACGACCTGTTCGAGAAGGCGCTGCGCCGCTACATGGAGGAGCGTAACGCCGCACTCGCCGAGCTGCTGGGGGCCGACCTGCCGCTCAAGGAGAAGATCAGGACCGTGCTGTGGTGGGCCGTCGACCCGGATCCCGACGAGCCGCCCGGCTGCCTGGTGGTCAATTCGATGACCGAGCTCGCCCCGCACGACCCGCAGATCGCCGAGCTGCTGCGGCGCGACAACGAACGGCGGCGGGAGATGGTGCGCGCCGCCGTCGAGACCGGTCGCGCCCGGGGTGAGATCGACCCGGGCAAGGACCCGCTCGCCCTGGCGCACTTCGTCTTCGCCACCGTCAGCGGCCTGCGCGTGGCCGCCCGGGGCGGGACGGACCGGGACGGGCTCGAGTCGATCGCGAAAACCGCGCTGGGCGTCTTCTGACTTTTTTGCGCCCTCATTTTGAACTGATCAATCCAAAAGGAGTGTGACCATGCCGTTGGCCGTCTACATACTGGGACTCGCGATCTTCGCTCAGGGCACCTCTGAGCTCATGCTGGCCGGGCTGTTGCCCGAGATGGCCGCCGACCTGCACGTGTCCGTGCCCGAGGCGGGGCTGCTGATCTCGGCGTTCGCCATGGGGATGCTGGTGGGGGCTCCGGTGCTGGCCGTCGCCACGCTGCGCTGGCCCCGGCGTACGGCACTGCTGACGTTCATGGCGGTCTTCGTCCTGTCGCACGTCGTCGGCGCCCTGACCTCGAGCTACGGCATGGTGTTCGCCACCCGCGTCGTGGGTGCCTTCGTGTACGCCGGTTTCTGGGCCGTGGCGGCGAGCACCGCGGTCGGCCTGGTGCCGGCCAACGCCCGCGGCAAGGCCATGAGCGTGCTCGCCGGCGGGCTGACGGTCGCCACCATCATCGGGCTGTCCCTCGGCACGGTCATCGGCCAGCATCTCGGCTGGCGGGCGGCGTTCTGGGCAGTCGCCGCGTTGTCGGTGCTGGCCGGCGTGGGCGTGCTCGCCACCATCCCCGGCGGCCGCCCCTCCGGGGCCGCGCCGAGCGTCTCCGCCGAGCTGCGCTCCATGGCGAGCCCCAGGCTCTGGCTCTCGTACGGCACGACCGCGCTGACCACGGGAGCCCTGCTGGCCTCCTTCAGCTACCTGAGCGTGCTGCTGGTCGACACCACGGGCCTGGCATCGAACTGGGTGCCCGCGGTCCTGGCGCTCTACGGCGTCGGCTCGCTGATCGGGATCACCATCGGCGGCAGGATCGCCGACGCGCGGCCGTTCCCGACCCTGTACGTCGGCGTGGCCGGCCTCGTCGTCACCTCGGCGGCGCTGGCCCTGGGCGCGTCCGTCCCCGTGCTGGCCATCGCGCTGATCTTCCTGCTCGGCGCGTTCGGGTTCGGCACCAACCCCGCGCTGAACACCCGCGTCTTCTCCCTGGCCAAGGACGCCCCCACGCTGGCCGCCGCGGTGAACGTCTCCTCCTTCAACATCGGCATCACCGTCGGCCCCTGGCTCGGCGGGCTGGCCATCGACGCGGGACTCGGCTACCCCTCCGTCGCCTGGATCGGCGCCGCCATCGGCGTGCTCTCCCTGGCCACCGTGGCCCTCTCCGCCGCCCTGCACCGCTCCACGGCCGCGGTGACCATTGAGGTACCTTCTCGCGTATGAAGCTGGCGAGCATCCACTTTTACCCCGTCAAGTCCACCGCTGGACACGAGGTCGGCGAGGCCGAGGTGCAGCCATGGGGGCTGGCCGGGGACCGCCGCTACCTCGTCACCGACGAGCGCGGCGACGTTCTCACCGCCCGCGAGGAGCCCCGCCTGCTGGCCTGCGTCGCCCGGCTGGACGGCGACGGGCTCACGCTGACCGGCCCGCACGCCGCCCCGCTGCGGGTCACGCCGGCCGAGGCGATGTCCACGGTCACCGTGGGGCGCACTCCGGTGGAGCTCACCGACTGCGGCGACGACGCGGCGCGGTGGTTGTCCGGGCTGGTGGGGCGGCCGGTCAGGCTCAAGTGGCTGGACGACCCCACCCGCCGTCCTGTCAACCCCGAGTACGGGCGGCCAGGCGACCGCGTGAGCCTGGCCGACGGCTACCCGCTGCTGCTCACCTCCGGCGCCTCGCTCGCACAGCTCAACGACTGGATCGTGGAGACCGCGCTGGAGCGTGGCGAGCAGGCGCCCGAGCCGCTGCCGATGCACCGCTTCCGGCCGAACGTGGTGATCGACGGGGTCGGCACGCCGTTCGCCGAGGACAAGTGGGAGCGGGTACGCATCGGCGCGGTCGACTTCCGGGTCAGCAAAGGGTGCGACCGGTGTGTGCTGACCACGATCGACACGGCCACGTACACGAAGGGCAAGGAGCCCATCAGGACCCTCTCCCGGCATCGCAAGCGGGACGGGAAGGTGTGGTTCGGCATCAATCTGATCCCGGACACGCCCGGTCGCATTGCTCAAGGGGATTCAGTCACCATTCTCTGATATTTCGTGCTTTGGGGCGGTGTTGGGGGTTATGCGAGACTTCACAGGTGACCAGTGCCCCCACCACACCCGCTGTCTCGTCCTCTGACCGAATTCACCTCGTCCAGCGCCGAACCCTGGCGGTCCTGTCGGCGACGCAGATCGTGGGCGGCGTGGGGGTCGCCGTCGGCCTCGCGCTCAGCTCGGTGGTCGTGGACGAGCTGTCGGGATCCACGGTGATCAGCGGCTTCGCCGGCACGGCCACCGTGCTCGGCGCGGCGCTGCTGGCCCTGCCGACGGCCAAGGCGTCGGGCAGCGGCGGCCGCCGGGCGGGCTTGTCGGTGGCGTACGTGGCGGCGCTGGCCGGCTGCGCGATCTCCGTGCTGGCGATCAGCCTGGGCACCTGGCCGCTGCTGCTGGCGGGGCTGGTGCTGGTGGGCGGCGGCAGCGCGGGCAGCCTGGCGGCGCGTTACGCGGCCACGGACCTGTCGCCGCAGGGCCGCTCGGCCAGGCACCTGTCGCTGGTCGTCTGGGCCTCCACCATCGGCTCCGTCGCCGGCCCCAACCTGGCCAAGCCCGCCGACCAGATCGGCATGCGGCTGGGGCTGGTGGAGAAGGCGGGGCCGTTCGCGTTCGCGGCGCTGGCGTTCGCGCTGGCCCTGATCGTCATCTTCGTCTTCCTGCGCCCGGATCCGCTCAAGCTGGCCCGCTCCCTGGACGACTCCCCGGGCGCCGGCCGAACCCCCAAAGGGACGATCCGCACCGCCTGGCAGACCCTCCGCACCACTGCGACCGCCCGCCGCGCCCTGGTCATGATCGCGGTCAGCCACACGGCGATGGTGTCGGTCATGTCCATGACCCCGGTCAAACTGCATCACGACGGCTCGAACCTGGACGTCATCGGCCTCGTCATCAGCCTGCACATCGCGGGCATGTACGTGCTGTCGCCGGTGGTGGGCTGGCTGGCCGACAAGGCGGGCAAGGTGCCCGTACTGGTGCTCGGCATGGCCCTCCTGCTGGCCGCCGCCGCCCTCGCCGGCACGGCGGGGCACCGGGTGTGGCAGGTGACGGCCGCGCTGGTGCTGCTGGGGCTCGGCTGGTCATGCGGCCTGGTGGCGGGCTCCGCCCTGGTCACGGAGTCCGTCCCGCTCGACCGCCGCCCGGCCGTCCAGGGGCTGTCGGACCTGCTGATGAACGTCTGCGGCGCCACGGGCACGATCGTCGCGGGCGCGATCGTGGGCGTGCTCGGCTACGGCATGCTCGGCTTGGTCGTGGGCGTCATGGTCGCCCTCGCCGGCATCTGGCTCACCGCCACCTGGCGCGCCACCGACCGCTGACCCCGCCCGCACGCGACGCCGCCCCATCAAGCCGCCCGGGTCGCACAGCGCCACGCCGGGCATCCGTAGCGGCCGCCCGCATAGCGGGACACACGTGTCGTGGGACGCCGCGACACCGTGTCGCCGTGTCGCCCTGACGCGTGACGCCATGCGCAAGCCGCGCGTGTCCCGTGGACGCCGTGTCACCTGACGCCGTCGCGCGTGGACGCCGTGTCGCAAGCCGCGCGTGTCCCGCGACACGTATGTGGTGAGCGCCCCGTCGCGACAGCCCCGCGCCCCCGTCAGGGAACCCCGTCACTTCGCGTCGGCGTACGACGAGACCGCCACGGCCTCCATCGGGAAGCGCACCGGCGTGGCCCCGAACAGGAGCCGGGTGGCCTCCGACGCGGCCGACGAGACGGCGGCGATCACCTCCTCCGCCTGCGAGCTCGGGCAGTGCACCATCACCTCGTCATGCTGGAAGAACACCAACCGGGCCGGATCGGGCAGCAGCCCGCGCAGCACCGCCATCAGGGCCAGGGCCCACTCGGCCGCGGTGCCCTGCACCACGAAGTTGCGCGTGAACCGCCCCCGGTCGCGAGCCGCCCGGCCGCCCTCGGGCCCCGACACCAGCTCCTTCCACCGGGGCGAGGGAGGCGGGCTGGTGCGGCCGAGCCACGAGCGCACGAGCCGCCCCTCCTCCCCGGCCTTGGCCGCGTCCTCCACGAACTGGTAGGCCTTGGGGAAGCGCTGCCGCATCACCGCCAGCAGTTTGGGCGCGTCACCGCTGGTCCCGCCGTACATGGCGGACAGCATGGCGATCTTGGCGTTGGCCCGCTCGCCCCCGAACGACTGCGCCAGCGCCGAATAGAGGTCGATCTCCCCGGCGGCCCTGGCCAGCCCGACGTCGCCGGCCATCGCGGCCAGCACCCGCGGCTCGAGCTGGGCGGCGTCGGCGACGATCAGAACCCACCCGTCGTCGGCCACCACCACCCGCCGCATCACCTTGGGGATCTGCAGCGCACCGCCGCCGCTGGTCGCCCACCGCCCGGACACCACGCCGCCCACCACGTATTCGGGCCGGAACCGCCCGCCCCGCACCCACTGGTCGGCCCACGCCCACCCGTGGAAGCTGAACAGCCGGGCCAGCTCCTTGTAGGCCAGCAGCGGCGCCACGGCGGGGTGGTCGATCTGCTTGAGCTCCCAGGACCGGGTGGTCTTCAGCGCCACGCCGGCCCCTTTGAACGCCTTGACGAGCTGCTGCACCGAGTCGGGATTGACCGGATGGCCGAAGGCCGCGGCCACCTCGTCGGCCAGCGCCTGCAGCTTGGCCGGGCGCATGCCGTGCACGGGCCGCGGCCCCATCAGCTCTGTCAGCAGCGCGTCGTGCACGTCGCGCCGCCACGGCATGCCGTCGTGCGACATCTCGGCCGCGATGAGCGCCCCCGCCGACTCGGCCGCCACCAGCAGCCTGAACCTGCCCGGCTCCGGCAGCGCCTCGATCCGCCGCAGCTGGTCGGCCAGCACCTCGGCCACCGCCTCGGCCTGGAGCGGCTCGGGCGCGAACAGCGTGTCGGGCGCGCTCGGCTGCTCCTCGGGCACGGGCAGCCCGTGCAGCCTGGCGTGGGCGGCCCTGGCCGAGCGGGGCTCGCCGTAGCGGCCCTCGTACGCGAGCAGCAGCCCCTCGGTGAGCGCGATGTCGTGGCAGCGCGAGACCCGCACGCCCGCGCTCAGCAGGCCGGGATAGACCTCCCGGGCGTCGGCCCACACCCACCGCGGGCGCTCGGCCGCCTCCAGCTCGCGCACGGCCCCCGCCAGGTCGGCGGGGTGGCGGGCGGGGCCACCGACCGGAAGCAGCGCCTCTCCGGCGACCACTGCATACACGTGGTCAAGAGTGCCAAACGGCTACGACAAAGCGATGCGCACCTCGTCCTCGAGCGGCGGATCGAGCTCCTGCGCCAGGCACCCGGTGGCGGCGAAGCAGCGCAGGGTCAGCGCCTCCGGCGTGACGGACACGTGCAGGAACTGCTTGAAGAACGGCGGGGTGTCCCAGTCGGAAAGCTCCGACAGGTAGCGGTGGAACACCTTGTCCACCGGCAGCCTGAACGGCCACGGCCAGGCCCCGAGCAGCCGCGCCGCCCACCGCATCCTGCGGGTGATCGTCACCGGCCCCTCGGGGGTCCTGACGGGCCGGTTCTTGATCTGGTCGGACATGATGCACAGGGCCTCGGAGGGCGTGAGGCACAGCCACTTCATGCGCAGGCGGCGGGCGTACAGCTGGCTGTAGAAGGACAGCGAGTCGCCCCGCAGCGGGTAGCACTTGAAGTCGTCCTCGTGCACGCCCTTGACGCCGACCCTGCCGATGGTGTGCGTGGCGTGCATGAACGCGCCGCCGCCGCCGGACACGATGTACTGGATGACCCGGTCGCCCACCTTGACCGGATAGCGCTGGTAGTTGTGCACGTCTCCGCCGATGGCCGCGACGTACCGGTGGGCCGGGTCGCGCACGATGTCGTCGATCGTGCCGCCTTCCTCCAGGGGCGACGGCTTGTAGGTGTTCCCGGTGTAGATGGGCTTGCCCGTCACGAGGATCTTCGGCCGCGGATCGAGCGAGACGCGCCGCAGCCACGCGGTCTGCCCCTTGTCGATGACGTTCCTGATGCCGGTGTCGACGCCCACGACCAGCAGGTTGTCGCTCTCGATCGCCCAGTACGGTCCCGGCTGCGTCGCCTGCTGGGACGGCTTGCCCCTGAGCTCACGCGCCTTCGCCAGCCGCTCCTCGTCGATCGTCTCCGGCTTGCGCCACAGCAGCCCGCGCAGCCCGCGGTCCGGCTTCGGCTTGAGCGGCGGCGAGTCGCAGAAGACCCGCATGAACCCGCCGAGCCCGTCGTACCAGTCGTGGTTGCCGGGAACGGCGAAGATCGGGGCGTCATAGTCCTTGTACGGACGGAAGAACTTGTCGCAGTACTCGTTGCCCGATCCGGTCGGATAGATCACATCACTGGCGATGACGGCGAACGCCGTGTCCTCCCCCAGTTTCAGCATCCCTGGAACAACGGCATACTGCGACGCATCTCCCTCTCCCGTATCACCCAGCAGTAGGAAACTGAAATTTCCCCCTGCGGGTAGCTTGATGCGAAATTCGGGATCAATCCCCCGCGCTTCCTGAGCCGCCACCCACCGCGCCCGAACCTGACCTGACGGATCCCCGAACAACCCGGCGAGGATGTCGTTACGCGAGCGCCACAGCGTCGCCAAATTCAACCACGAAAACCCATGTTTATCCGGCCTGAGCTGCGCGAACGTCCCCGTCTGCGTACAGGCCCATCCCGCGCCCTCCTCCGACACCCGTGACGAAAGCTGCTTTCCACGCTCAGCCGCGACTTCCACCATGCCAACATCTTTACCGCGATCTTCACTTCGCGCATCATGAACGCTCCGTACCGCAGGAAACACAGAAGGTTCGCAATGGTGTAGCCTCACCCCCCAAGCAAGCGGTTGGGACCACCGAGGGGAGGCTCCCATGACCCGTAACAGCCCCGACGACGCGACCCGAAGAGGCACTTCCGATGTGGAGGCAATTGAGGGTCTGCTGGCATATGCACAAACCGGCTCCCGGTGGGGCGGCGCGGCACTTCGCAGGGCCCGCGACGCGGTGGCGCGCAGCAGGGCGCTGGCCGAGGAGTCCCCCGAGCACACGGCGCTGCTGGCACGCAGCCTGCGCACGATGGCGGCGCTGCTGCTGAAGCGGGGCCGGGCCGTGGAGGCGCTGCCGGTGGCGCAGGAGGCGGCGGCGCTCACCCGCGCGATGGGCGGCGCGCCGCTGGTGGCCTCGCTGATGCGCCTGGCCGAGGTGTACGAGGCCCTGCACCGCTACAGCGAGGCCGCCGCCGCGATGGCGGAGGCCGACCGGATCCCCCCGCCCGAAGCTCCCTGAACCCGCGCCCTCGTTCTCTCCGGAAAGGGCCCCCACCCGTTCTCTCCGGAAAGGACCCCCACCGCCCTCACCCGACCTTCCGAAAGGACCTCTGCCGAGGTGCGGCGGCCGTCAGGCGCCGGGAGCCGTGCCGTCCGGCGGGACGAGGACGCCGGGGTTGAGTATCCCGGCCGGGTCGAGCCGGGCCTTGACCGCCTGCAGCACGCCGACCCCCACGGGCCCCAGCTCGGCCGCGTAGGCGTCCCGGTGGTCGCGCCCGACCCCGTGATGGTGCGTGATCGTGCCGCCCGCCTCGACGATGGCCGCGCTCGCCGCCGCCTTGGCCCGCTCCCACTGCGCCACGGGGTCGCCCTCCTGCGCGGTGACGACGGTGAAGTAGAGCGAGGCGCCGGTCTCGTACACGTGGGAGATGTGGCACATGACCAGCGGTGAGCCGAGCGCGCCCGCCAGAGCCAGGCGGACCGCGTCGTAGAGCCGCGGCAGGTTCGCCCAGAAGCCGGCGGTCTCCAGCGTCTCGACCGTGGCCCCGGCGGCGAGGAGCGAGTCACGCAGGTACGGGGCGGAGAAGCGGCCGTGCTCCCACGCCTGGCCCGGCTCCGCGCCCAGGGGCTCGCCGCCGGTCCGCTCCAGGACCGCCGAGGCGGCCGCCTGCCGCTCCGCCGCGAACGTGCCTTCGTAGCCCGCGATCAGGAGGCAGCCGGAGCCGCCTGAGCCGAGCGCGTCCGGCTTGGCCAGGCCGATCATGGTCTCGGTCTCGTCCGACAACCGCAGCACAGTGGGGAGCGGCCCTTCCTGGGCGAGCGCGCGCATGGCCGCCGACCCCTCCGCGAACGTCCCGAACCGCCACCCTTCGTACCGGCGCTCGGCGGGAGCCCGCCGCACGCGGAGCCTGAGCGACGTGATCACGCCGAAGGCGCCCTCGGAGCCGAGCACGAGCTGGCGCAGATCCGGTCCGGCCGCCGACTTGGGGGCGCGTCCCAGGTCCAGGGTGCCCGACGGCGTGGCCACCGTGAGGCCCACGACCATGTCGTCGAAGCGCCCGTACCCGGCCGAGGCCTGGCCGCTGGAGCGGGCCGCCGCGAAGCCGCCGAGCGTGGCGTACTCGAAGGACTGGGGGAAGTGCCCCAGCGTCAGGCCGCGTGCGGCGAGCAGCCGCTCGGCCTCGGGCGCCCGCACGCCCGGCTCGAACGTGGCCACCAGGGACTCCATGTCCACGGAGCGCAGCCGGTCGAGCCGGCCCAGGTCGAGCGCGATCAGCCCGGCGAAGCCGGAGCGGGCGGCCGCCAGCCCGCCCACCACGGAGGTGCCGCCGCCGAAGGGCACCACGGCGACGCGCCCGGCGGTGCACACCCGCAGCAGCTCGGCCACCTCCTCGTGCGAGCCGGGCAGCACCACCGCGTCAGGGGCGTCGGAGCCGTCCCCCACGCGTATCCGCAGCAGGTCGGGGGTGGACTTGCCGCGCGTGTGGCGTACGCGGGCCTCGTGGGAGGTCAGCACGTGCGCGGAGCCGACGACCTCGGCCAGCGCGCCGAGCAGCGGCTCGGGCAGGGCGACCGGCGGCAGGCGCACCGACTCCAGGGCGACGGCGGGAGTGTCGGGCGCGCGCACGCCGAGGAAGTCGCGCAGCAGCCGGCGAACCTGCTCGGGCAGCTCGCGGGCCTTGGCGGGGTCGCCCCAGCCGGACCACAGCATCGGTTCTCCAGTCACGCTTACACTGTGACACATGACGTCGAATCGTCACAATGACGGCGTGCTGGACGCGGCCCGTGACTGCGTGCTGGCGTACGGGGTGCGCAGGACCACGCTCACGGACGTGGCACGCAGGGCCGGGGTGTCGCGAATGACGATCTACCGCCGCTGGCCCGACGTGCGCACGCTGGTCGCGGACCTGATGACCAGGGAGTGGGTGCGGGTGGTCGACGGGCTCGACCTGTCTGACCCGGTGCGCGCGGTCGTCGCCGGCGTACGGGGGCTGCGCGCGCACCCGTTGTGGCGGAAGATCGTGGAGGCCGATCCCGAACTGCTCATGCCGTACCTGTTCGACCGGCGGGGCGCGAGCCAGGAGGCCGTGCTCGACGTCCTCGAGCGCGCGGTCGGCGACCCGCGCAAGGCGCGTGCGGTGCTGCTGGTGGCGCAGTCGTTCCTGCTGTCGGCGCCCACGATGCTCGACCCCGTGACCCTGGACGAGCTCGACGACGAGCTCGCCGCCATGCTGGAGGCCTACCTTGGATAGCTCTCGTGGAGGCACCTTGGACAGCTCGCTGAACGCCCGCAGACGGTCCCGTGAGCTCCGCGAGGTCGCGGAGGAGCCGCTTGACGTGCTGGTGGTGGGACTCGGCGCGACCGGCGCGGGCGCCGCGCTCGACGCCGCGTCCCGGGGGTTGAGCGTAGCGGCGATCGACGCGCACGACCTGGCTTTCGGGACCTCCAGGTGGAGCTCCAAGATGATCCACGGTGGCCTGCGCTACCTGGCCAAGGGGCAGGTGGACGTGGCCTACGAGAGCGCGGTCGAGCGCGGCATCCTGCTCCGCACGACCGCTCCGCACCTGGTCTCCGCGCACCCGTACCTGATGCCGCTCACGAAGCAGGTCTCGCGGCGGCAGGCGGCCCTGGTGATGAGCGGCTACCGGCTCGGCGACAGCCTGCGGGCCACCGCGCGCACGCCGCGCAGGCTGCTGCCGGGGCCCACGCGGCTGAACGCGGCCCGCACCCGCACGCTGGCGCCCGTGCTCGACGGCGACGGACTGCGCGGCGCGCTGCTGTCATGGGACGGCCGGCTGCTGGACGACGCCCGCCTGGTGGTGGCCCTCGCGCGGACGGCCGCCGCGCGAGGGGCCCGCGTGCTGACCCGCTGCCGCGCGCTGCGGCTGACGGACCGGGGCGCGGTGGTACGCGACGAGCTGACCGGCGAGGAGTTCGACGTCCGCGCCAGGGTGGTGATCAACGCCGCCGGGGTGTGGGCGGGAACGCTGGACCCCGAGGTGAGGCTGCGGCCGTCCCGCGGCACCCACCTCGTGCTGGCGCCGGGCACGCTCCCCGGGCTGATCGCCGGCATGCACGTGCCCATTCCCGGAGAGACCAGCCGATTCGCGCTCGTACTCCCCCAGCGTGACGGCCGCGTCCACGTCGGCCTCACGGACGAGCCGGTGGACGGGCCGGTGCCCGACGTTCCAGAAGTGCCCGAGGAGGACGTCAGAACGCTCCTGGAGGTGCTGAACGGCGTTCTTGAGACTCCGGTGACCAGAGAGGCGCTCGCGGGCGCGTACGCGGGCCTCAGGCCCCTTCTGGCGGCCGATGGCCGCACGGCGGACATCTCCCGCAGGCACGCCGTCCTGTCACATGACCGGCTCGTCACGGTCGTCGGGGGCAAGCTGACGACATATCGGCGCATGGCCGAGGACGCGGTGGATCGAGCGGTCTCGTCCGCGAAGCTGCCCGCGGGGCGGTGCCGTACCAGGAAGATCCCGCTCGTCGGGGCGGGACCGCGGCCGTCAGGGGTGCCGCACCGGCTGGCCGAGCGGTACGGCAGCGAGGCGGAGGCCGTGCACGAGCTCGTCAAGGCACACCCGGAGGAGGTCGGGCTCGGCGTCACCGAGGGCGAGCTGATCTGGTCGGTGCGGCACGAGGGCGCGCTCGACGAGGGCGACCTGCTGGACAGGAGAACCAGGATCGGCCTGGTCAAGCAGGACAGGGAGCGCGCGCTGGCGGCGACACGGGAGGTTCTGGACCGAACGGGCCGCCTCTGACCCCGCCAATCCGTTAGGTTAGTCTTACCTAATTCGGATCGGGGAGGGAGAGCGGGCGTTGGCGAGGGGCTGCGAGCATCCGGTCGGGTGCCACACCGGAGGTGTTCCCACCTTGGCCAGCGCCACCGTGGGAGCCAGGCTCTGGTTGCTCATCGAATACACCGGCGCCTGGCCGTCACATCTGGAAAGCTTCGAACTTCCTGAAGAAATCTCCGAACTCGTGCGCCGGGCGCTCGAACGCGGTATCAGACCCCAGTTGATCCGCCGGCCAGGAAAGCGAACCCGCCCGCGGGAGCAGGGCATCCGCGTGCTATTGGCGTACGCGGTTGGGGAACGCCCCTGGTTGGCCAGCGGCGTCATCGCAGGTCCCGACGATCTTGACCTGGACGCGCTCGCGGCGGGAGTGGTCCCGGAGTCCTGCATACTTGAAGACGAGCCGGTATTTCTGGTCTGCACGCACGCCAAGCGCAATGCGTGCTGCGCCCGCATTGGACTACCCCTCGCTCGGTCGCTGGCCGATTCGTTGCCGGACAGAGTGTGGGAAACGTCACACGTTGGCGGCGATCGCTACGCCGCCAACCTCGTGTGCTTGCCACACGGAATTTTCTACGGCAGCATGTCTCAGGCTGCTGCACTGGCAGCGGCTAACGCGTACCGGTCGGGCGAGGTCATCCTCGACCGCTACCGGGGACGCGCAGGCATCCCTGAGCCATTGCAAGCCGTGGAGCACTTCGCCCGAGCCCATACGGGAGAGTGCGCCGTCGGCGCGGTGGCCGTGGAATCCTCCAGGTCGGACGGCGACGTCACCGAAGCCATCGTGCGCTGCGGCGACGTCCGGTTCCAGGTTGTGGTTGAGCCATCGGCGTTCACAGCGCCGTGTGGCACGGTTTGCGCCGAGAAGATCACCACCTACCGGCTGGTTTCGCTGGACAGGCTCACGCCTGTGCGGTACGCCACGCCCGTCCTTGCCTGAACAGGGAACATCGCGGCCCTACCTTGCGTTGGAACAGTGACGCCAAAAGCGTCCAATGCGGCTCAATTACCGAAATACCTCTCACGAAGGTGGTTTTCTCATGTCTCAGGTACGTCGGCAGCTCGCCCGCCCGCGCCCCAGCTGGGGTTGGCAGGATGATGCCGCGTGCCGGGGTGAGGACCTCGTGCTCTTCTTCGGCCCCGACGGGGAGCGGCAGCCCGAGCGTGACGTACGTGAGCGGAAGGCCAAGGCGATCTGCGCCCAGTGCCCCGTCCGCACCGAGTGCCTTGACTACGCGCTGTCCCGTCCCGAGAAGTACGGCACGTGGGGCGGTCTCAACGAAGACGAGCGCGCCTCCGAGCGTCGTCGTCGCATGCGCCGCGCGGCCAGCGCCGGCATCTCCGCCGCCTGACACACCCGGCAGCTCACCATCATAGCGTGATCATGCAGTTGTCCCGATGAACCGGAGCCTGGCCCTCCACGCCCAGGCTCCGGCGAACCCGGTCGGGACAACTGCCTGATCAGGCGCCACATCCCTACCCCCGAAACCGGAAGCCCGGACGCTCGCCGCCGCTACCGCGAGCGTCAGAGCGGCACTCAACCTTGCCGGAGCCAGTTCACTGTCGGCTCCGGCTTCTCCGTCTCCGCCTCGTCCGGCTTTCTGCGCGCGTCAGCCGCCTGGTGCTGGCAGTCGCACCAGGAGCCGCCACGGCAGTCCTCGTGACGTTTCTCCTTGCAGCTTTCGCAGATCACGCCTGCATTATTCTCCTAGAACGTTGTTCGGGTTACGCTGGCGCGCGTGGACCTCATGGCCGAGTTACTCGACGACCTGCGTGCCGAGACCGCGTCCTTCGAAGCGCTGCTCCAGCCGTTGCGCGACGAGGACTGGGAGCGGCCCACCCCCGCCGAGGGGTGGGCGATCCGCGACCAGGTGAGCCATCTGGCCTGGTTCGACGACGCCGCCGGCCTGGCGGCCACCGACCCCGACGCCTACCGGGCGTCCCTGAAGGATTTCCGCTCCGTGGACGACATCGCCCTGGAGTCCCGCGGGATGTCGCCGACCGAGCTGCACGAGTGGTTCCGTGCGGCGCGTGCCCGCAGCCTGGCGGCGTTAGCCGCGCTCGACGCGCGCGAACGGGTGCCGTGGTTCGGGCCCGCGATGTCGGCCGCCTCGTTCGTGACCGCCAGGCTGATGGAGACGTGGGCGCACGGCCAGGACGTGGCCGACGCGCTCGGCGTCACCCGGGAGCCCACGGCCCGGCTGCGGCACGTGGCCACGATGGGGTTCCGCGCCCGCCCCTACAGCTTCGCCGTGCGCGGCCTGCCCGTGCCCGCCGACCCCGTACGCGCGGAGCTGACCATGCCCGACGGGACGCTGTGGACGGCCGGTCCCGGCGACTCCGGCAGCGCCGTACGCGGCCCGATCCTGGACTTCTGCCTGGTCGTCACCCAGCGCATCCACCTGTCCGACACCGTGCTCGAGCTGACCGGCGAGCCCGCGCGGGCCTGGATGGCGATCGCCCAGGCGTTCGCCGGGCCCCCGGGGAAGGGCAGGGCGCCCAGGTCAGGGTGAAGTCAGGGACTTGCCGGATGACGCGTACGGCGCATCCGGTGACATGCTGTGAACATGCGCACAATCCTGAACGTCATCTGGCTGGTCTTCGCGGGGCTCTGGCTGGCCATCGGATACGCGGTGGCCGGGGTCATCTGCTGCATCCTGATCGTCACGATCCCGTTCGGCATCGCCTCGTTCAGGATCGCCGCGTACGCGCTGTGGCCCTTCGGCAGGACCGTGGTGCGCGACCCGGGCGCGGGCGCGTTCTCCCTGATCGGCAACGTCATCTGGTGCGTGGTCGCCGGCGTCTGGCTCGCCATCGGACACGTCGTGACCTCGATCCCGCTGTTCCTGTCCGTCATCGGCATCCCGATGGGCGTCGCGAACCTCAAACTCATCCCCGTCTCCCTGCTCCCGCTGGGTGCGCGCATCGTGGATAACGACTAAGGCAGTTCCCCAACGTAAGCTGTGCCGAAGAGTCACTGCGAATACCGTTGGGTGCCATGACGTCCACCGATGCGCCTTCCCGGCCGAAAAGGGGACTCGTCTCCAACGCCCGGGCCAGGCTGAGCTGGGTGCTCGACACCAAGTCGTGGGCGATCGTCCGCGCGTCGACCAACGCCGGCGTCGCCTACCGGGTGACCGGTCTGGCCGGTGAGGCGGCGTTCTTCGCGCTGCTGTCGCTGCCGCCGTTCGTGCTGGGTCTGATCGGCGTGCTGGCCAAGCTCGGCACCTGGCTGGGCTCCACGGTGGTCGGGCAGGTCAAGACGTGGGTGATCGAGCAGTCGGGGCTGCTGTTCACCGACGAGGCCGTCAACAAGGTGATCAACCCGCTCATCACCGACGTGCTCAGCGACGACGCGGGCAAAGTGTCGATCATCTCGCTGGGCTTCCTGCTGTCGCTCTGGTCGGGCTCCAGAGCGCTCTACGTGTACGTGGACCTCATCTCCGTCGCCTACGGGCTGGGCGAGGAGCGCGGCATCATCCGCACCAGGCTGATGTCCTTCGGCCTCTACATCGTCGGCCTGATCATCGGCATCATCGTCATGCCGATCCTGGTGATCGGCCCGACCCTGCTCAGGGACGCCCTGCCGGGCCAGTACGGCGGTCTCATCGACATCCTCTACTGGCCGGTCGTGATCATCGGCTCGGTGCTGTTCCTGACCGTGCTCTACCACGTCAGCGTGCCGGTGCGGACGAAGTGGTACCGGGAGCTGCCCGGCGCGATCCTGGCGCTGATCCTGTGGATCGTGTGCGCGGCGGTGCTGCGGGCCGTGCTGGCCGCGTGGTTCTCCCCCGTCTCCGTCTACGGCTCGCTGGCGGCGCCCATAGCCCTGCTGCTCTGGCTCTACATCACCGCGCTGGCCGTGCTCATCGGGGCGATCCTGAATGCCGAAGTCGATCGCCTATGGCCGGGTGTGAGCCGTACCAAATAAAGTCCTGCCGATGTGACTCCTCCGCTCCCCGAAGGGAGTGGCTTCTCGCTAGACCGCTTCCGCGACATCACGAAGGGCAAGCCCTGCCCTGAGGATGTTGACCGCCGCGTCCACGTCGGCATGTGCGGTATGACCGCAGGCCGTACCTCGGAAGGCGGCTTGGGTGAGGCGGTTCTCCTTCGCTTCGTGCCCGCAGCAGGATCGACTTGCTCAGCCCGGATTTGGCTGTGGCGCCGTTGGGCAGGTAGCCGCCCGCGCCGTCTGGCTCGGGCGCTGTGCGCCGGGTCATATTCGTGATCCGCGGGTCCTCGTGAACGATGACGTCGTAGGCGCGGACCAATTCCGGTGTGCGGTGGCTGGCATGTCGGCGGTCGCAGCCAGATGGCGTGGGTTGGCGACGCACTCACCGTCGCTGGTGGTGACCAGCGATGCCACTCCCATATCGAGACCTACACCCTCGCGCGCTGGCTCGGCGCGTGCGGCATGCCGCAGGATGTCGAGCCGGCCCGGCTCGGCGTCATCAGGAACGTGGCCGTCACCTCGTCATGACACCAGCTGATCACAGCGAAAAGGGCCCTGTGACATCCGCTATCGTCTAGTGGGAGACGCGACTGGCGCATTGGGTGGGATCGACCACCAGGGAGCGAAAGGAGCGGAGGCCGTGCGCCTGGGTCTTCGCAGATTGTCAACGATGACAGGAGAGTCATGAGTTCTCTCGCTAGCGTCGACCCGCAGATCGCCGAGCTCGTCAAAGCGGAGGAGCGGCGCCAGGCCGACACCGTCAAGCTCATCCCGTCAGAGAACTACGTGTCCAAGGCCGTGCTGGAGGCCACCGGCACCGTCCTGACCAACAAATACTCCGAGGGCTACGCGGGCAAGCGTTACTACGAGGGCCAGCAGGTCATCGACCAGATCGAGAGCCTGGCCATCGAGCGGGCCAAGTCGCTGTTCGGCGTCAACCACGCCAACGTCCAGCCCTACTCGGGATCGCCCGCCAACCTCGCCATCTACCTGGCCTTCATGCAGCCTGGCGACACCTTCATGGGCATGAACCTGCCCTCCGGCGGCCACCTCACCCACGGCTCGCCCGTGTCGGTCTCCGGCAAGTGGTTCAAGCCCGTCTCCTACAACGTGCGCAAGGAGACCGGCCGCGTCGACATGGACCAGGTCCGCGAGCTCGCCCTGGAGCACCGGCCCAAGGTGATCTTCTGCGGCGGCACCGCCATCCCGCGCACCATCGACTTCCCCGCCTTCGCCGAGATCGCCCGCGAGGTGGGCGCGATCCTGGCCGCCGACATCGCCCACATCGCGGGCCTGGTCGCGGGCGGCGCCCACCCCTCGCCGGTCGGTCACGCCGACGTCATCTCCACCACCACCCACAAGACGCTGCGCGGCCCGCGCGGCGCGATGCTCATGGCGGACGACGACGAGAAGGCCACCGCGCTCAACAAGGCCGTCTTCCCCGGCCTGCAGGGCGGCCCGCACAACCACACCACCGCCGCCATCGCGGTGGCGCTGCACGAGGCCGCGCAGCCGGAGTTCAAGGCCTACGCCCACCAGGTGGTCGCCAACGCCAAGGCGCTGGCCGAGGAGCTGTCCGGTCGCGGCTTCGACCTGGTCTCCGGCGGCACCGACAACCACCTGATCCTCATCGACCTGACCTCCAAGGGGGTCGCGGGCAAGCCCGCCGCCAAGGCACTCGACCGGGCCGGGCTGGAGACCAACTACAACACGGTCCCCTTCGACCCGCGTAAGCCCTTCGACCCGTCCGGCATCCGCATCGGCACGCCCTCCGTCACCTCCCGCGGGATGGGTGAGGCGGAGATGCGGCAGATCGGCGCCTGGATGGACGAGGTCGTCACCGCCCTGGCCAAGGGCGACGCCGAGGACGTCATCACGCGCGTCCACCGCGAGGTGAGCGAGCTCACCGCCCAGTTCCCGGCTCCCGGCCTGTAAAAACCAAGAGCGCTTCCAGGGTCACGGCCCACAGCGCGCCGTCACGGCGCGCTGTGGGCCGTGACCGTTGTGAGGCGGCTCTCCTTGATCGTCCGGACCTGTCCCCTTCGACACGCTCCAGGCACCGGGACGGGAGCGAGGAGCAGTGCGGGCGCGCGGGAACGCCCCGCCGCACGGGCTCTAGGTGCGGCGGGGCGTTCTGGCGAGCGGGGCGGGCCGGAGTGCCTCGCTCGCCGTGGTCGACCGGCGGCCCGGGGGACATGGACCGGGGGCGACCGGGGAAGGCCTGCCGAGGGGACGGGACCGAAGCGTCCCCTCGGGAAGCCAGGAGCCGGAAGCCTCAGCCGAGGAAGAGGTAGTCGGCCCCGTACGGGACCTTGGCCTCGGAGCCGGGCGTGCAGGAGCCGGACGGGGCGACGCCGCCGGTGGTGTTGAGTCGCAGGATCTGCGTGGCGTGCGCGAGCAGCCCGCTCTCCTTGCCCGCCTGGGCGGCGTCGAGCACCAGCTCGGGGATGTTGCCGTCGCCGTTGGGCGTCTTGGTGACGGCCGAGCCGCGCACCGCGCTGCCGTCTGGAGCGATCCACTGCGGCGGGCCGGCGGCGGGCGTCACGAAGGAGTGGTCGATCCCGCGCCGCAGCTTGGCCGACACGCCGAGCTGGGTGAAGGCGTGCCCGCCCGACGGCTGCGCCGTGCAGGAGTAGATCTGCGAGCCGCGCAGCACCTCGGCCGTGAGCGCGCGCGGGTGGGTGAACGGCCGGCCGGACAGCTGGCCGCGTACGGCACCGCCGTCGAAGTCGAGCGTGTGCAGGTTCGAGTAGTAGCGGCCGGGGTTCGCGGCGATGCGCTTGACCACGGCGGCGGCGACCGGCGCCTCGCCGGCGACGCCGGTGAGGTTCCCGGGCAGGGCGCCCGCGAACAGGTCCGCGACCACCGGGCCGTTCCTGCCGGTCGCGCCCTTGTGCAGGTGGCCGTCGGTCACCTGGCCGAGCCCCGACCAGAAGGCGGTGTAGGCGATGGACAAGCCGTTCGGGCGCAGCCACCAGCCGGCCTGGCCGTCCTGGTCCCCGCGCTTCTTGCCGTCGTTCTCCCGCACCTCCTGCGCCGCGTCGGCACGCGCCGAGAGCGTGGCCTGGTTGCTGCCCTGCAGCACGCCGTTGAGGTCGACCGGCTTGCTCAGCCGGTGGAACTGGCCGCGTACGGCGCCCTTGGGGTGCTTGGCGTCGTGCAGGTTGGCGTAGAAGCCGCCGGGGTTGTCGATGAGCGACCTGACCAGCTCGTTGTCGGCCTTGACGGTGCCGGTGACGCCGAGCACGGTCGCGGGCAGCGGCTTGGTGAAGAACTCGAGCCTGACATCCCCGTTGACGCCCTTGGCACCCAGGTGGACATGGCCGGCGGTGGGCGGGTCGATCTTGTTCCAGCGGACCGCGAACGTGACCTCGTTCCCGCTGATCTTGAGCACGACCGTCGAGCGGCCGTCGGCGTCACCCTTGGCCCCCACCTCGTTCGCGCCGCGCAGCCCGGCCGCGAGATAGACCTCGTCACCGGAGGCGTGGGCAGGCGCCGGCGAGGCGAGCAGGGCGGCGGCGAGCAGCGTACCGGGAATCCCGAACTTTCGGATGAACATGGCTAAACCTCTTAAACGGTTTGATATTCCGGCGGGTACGGCAGGCAGTACGCGGCCGGGACCGACGGAGGTTCAACCCAGGAATCCGTAAATTTACACACAAGGGGGTAGGCCCAAAAAAGCCCTCCCACCAGCGGCGGGAGGGCTCGGAACGCCTGGCGGTCAGGCGTTGATGGTGAGCAACTTCTTACCTGTCGAGGTGACCACCTCGAAGTGGTCGACGTCCTTCAGCGGCGTCGCGCTGCCGCCGTGCATGTAGAGCGGATCGGGCGAACCCGGCACTCCGTACCCGGCTGGAGGTACGGACCACCCGGTCATGACCCGCCGCTCGCCCGACTTGCCGACCGAGACCAGCTCGCACTCGAGCGGGCCCTTCACCCCGGCCAGCTTGAGCGCCGCGTGCGTGCCCCAGGCCTTGGACTCGACCACCAGCCCGCCGGTCACCCCGTCGACGCCCTTCCCGTCGATGGGGACGCCGTCGGCGTAGAACTGCTCGGCGGGCCCCATATGGTCGCCGTGGCCCTGCGCGATCGGGGGCGCGGAGTCCGCGCTGAGCTGCGTGCCGACCGTCAGCCCGCCGGCCACCAGCGTGACCGCCGCCGCCATCCCGATCACGAACGTCCCCCTGCGCGTCCGCCGATCGGCCGCCTTCTTGCGCTGGAGCAGGTCGATCACCGGCTCGGGGGACGGCACGTCGTACTCCTCCACCGGGCCGATCCCGCTCAGCACGCTCGCCATGCCGGACAAGTCGGATAGCTCGAAGCGGCAGGGGGCGCAGCCGAGGAGGTGGGCCTCGAAGGCCTGCCTGTCATCCTCCTCCAGCAGGCCGAGCGCGTACGCGCCCACATCCGTGTGCTCGACTCTCGAAGTCACGCCGTCACCCCCCTCTCCTCAAGTGCGATCCGCAGCGCGCGAACGGCGTAATAGACCCGGGATTTCACGGTGCCGACCGGGATGCCGAGCGCCTCGGCGGCGTCGTTGACGGACCGGTCCCGCAAGATCGTCTCGTTCAGGATCTCGCGATGTGCCGGTGACAACGCCTTCAGCGCCTCTGACACGACCACCTGGTGCAGCAGTCCCTCCATCTCGTCAGGCACGGGCATGCTCTCCAGCGGCCCGTCACCCGACTCCTGAGGGCGGGCGTCCCGGCGCCGCCGGTCATCGATCACGATACGTCTGGCGACCGTGGCTAGCCAGGGCATCAGCGAGACCGACTCGGGGTCCAGTTGCTCCGCACTGCGCCAGGCCCGGATCATGGTCTCCTGCACCACGTCTTCCGCCCACTGCCGATCGCCCGCCGTCAACCTGATCACGAAGGCCAGGAGCGGCCTGTGATATTCCCGGTAGAGCGCGGACACTGCCGCCTCGTCATTTGGCACCCCGTCATCCGGCCGCACGCGGCGGATCCAGTGTCGAAAGCGCGGTTTGCCCATGGGGGCGGCTCCCTCGGCCGAGGGCGGGGGATACGTGCTGGTGTGCATCATTCCCCTTTCTCGCGTCCGTCGGCAGGTGGTACGGCCGGCCGCCGTGGCACGGTTCAACAGATCGCGATACTTAATCCGATTGCAGCCCTGCGGACAGGGTGCGTAGAGTCGCTGCTGCAACCGATCGAGGAGGTGAGGACTATGCGGGTCGTGCTGTTCGCCGTGCCGTTCGTCCACCTCCGGGGGCTCCGCTGAGCTGCCCGGCTCCTTCTCGATCAAAGGGTTTTCACTCCGTTGTCTCACGATCTTTCCCTGCTCGGCTGGACCGACCTGCGCGTCGCCGAGCTGCCCGCTGACACCGTCCCCGCCCGCGTGGCCCGCGTCGACCGCGGCGCCGCCGAGGTGACCGCGGCGGACGGCCAGCATCACGTCAAGTACGGCGCCCGCGTCCGCAGGGCGTCGGCCGCCGATCCCGTCGCGCTGCCCTGCGTCGGCGACTGGGTCGCGCTCCGATGGCTGCCCGAGGGGCGGTACGAGCTCGACGAGGTGCTGCCGCGGACGACCGCGTTCATCCGGGGCGGCGTGAGCCGCGACTCGGTGGGCGGCCTGTCGGGCGACGGCCAGGGCCAGGTGCTGGCCGCGAACGTCGACATCGTCTTCGTGGCCGAGCCGTCCATGCACTCCACGGACTTCGCCGACCTCGGCCGCATCGAGCGCCTCGTCGCGCTGGCCTGGGACTCCGGCGGCACGCCCGTCGTGCTCATCACCAAGTCCGACCTGTTCGAAGACGGCCTCGACCAGCTCCTCGCCGACGTCCGGACGGCCGCGCCCGGCGTCGACGTGCACGCGGTCTCGTCCCTGCACGGGGACGGGGTGCCGCTGGTCGCCGACTACCTCGGCGGCTCCCGTACGGCCGTCATCCTCGGCCCGTCAGGCGCCGGCAAGTCCACCCTGGTCAACGCGCTCGCCGGCGACCACGTCATGGAGACCCAGCAGGTACGCGCCGCCGACGGGCGCGGCCGGCACACCACCGTGCACCGGGAGCTCATCCCGCTGGCCGGGGGCGGGCTGGTCATCGACACGCCCGGGATCCGGCGCATCGGCCTCTACGACATGGCCGAAGGGGTTGACCGGGTCTTCTCCGACATCGACGCACTGGCGGCGCAGTGCCGCTTCGGCGACTGCGGGCATTCCAGCGAGCCCGGGTGCGCGGTGCTGGCCGCCCTGGAGAGCGGGGAACTGCCGGAGCGGCGGCTGGAGAGCTGGCGCAAACTGCAGCGGGAGGCGGCGTGGATGGCCTCCCGCACCGATGCGCGGCTGCGCAAGGAGCAGGAGAACCGGTGGAAGCTCATCACCAAGGAGATGCGCCGCTCATCCCGCAACCGCCCCTGACGCCCTTGACGTGAGAACGGCTGTTCCGGCACCCTTCGTGCGCTTGTGCGCGCTCGGAGGGTGCCGCCCCCTCCTGCGTCCCGCGCGTGAGGGCGCCGGATGGGGACCGTCGAAGTCACGTCCCCCCGTTTCGGCGCCGCGTCGGTGGCTGGTGTGCGATGTCGCCGTCCACCTCCGTCGCGCCGCCGTGGGGGTTCGGCGGCGAGGGCGAGGTGAAGAGGCGAGGAGCGCGTGTGAGCGGGTAGGCACAGGTCATGGAGCTCTTCCGAGACCGGGCCGAGGCAGGGGGGTTGCTCGCCGAGCGGCTGAAGGACGCGCACGACGCCGTCGTGCTCGCCCTGCCCCGCGGCGGCGTGGCGGTGGCCGAGCCCATCGCGCGCAGGCTCGACGTCCCCCTCGAGGTCCTCGTGACCAGGAAGATCGGCTATCCGCCCACCCCGGAGCTGGGCGTGGGGGCGATAGCCGAGGGCGGTGAGCCGGTGTTCGACCACACGTTGCTGCGCCGCCTGGGCATGACGCCCGAGTCCGTCGCCGACGTGGTCGAGAGGGAGCGGGCCGAGCTGGCCCGCAGGGTACGCGCCTACCGCGGCGACCGCCCGCTGCCCCCGCTCGAAGGGCGGGAGGTGATCGTGGTCGATGACGGTCTGGCCACCGGCGGCACCGCACGCGCCGCGCTCAGGGCGGTCCGCGCGGCCAAGCCGGCCAAGGTGACGCTGGCCGTGCCGGTGGGGGCCCGCGAGACGGTCACCTCACTGCGGCAGGAGGCCGACGAGGTGGTCGTGCTGCGCACGCCGGTCGACTTCAGGGCGGTCGGCCAGTGGTACGAGCACTTCGACCAGCTCAGCGACGCCGACGTACTGGAGTTGTTGAGCAAGGCGGGGCGCTGACGGGGACGGCGTCAGTCGGCGAGTACGGCCCAGACCAGCTTGCGGGCGCCGCCAGGCGACAGCCAGCCCCAGGCGGTGCAGAGGGCGTCCACCAGCCGCAGCCCCCGCCCGAACTCCGAGAACACGTCGGGCGCCGCGGCCACCGGCACCGTGCGGCTGTGGTCGGTCACCACGCACGCCAGCTCGGCCTCATGCGACAGGAGCCGCAGCTGCGCCGCCCCGCCGCCGTGCCGCATCGCGTTCGTCACCAGCTCCGACACCACGAGCTGCGCGTCATAGGCCAGTCCCAGCACGTCCCACGCGGCCAACGTCTGGTCGACGAACCGCCGGGCCGTCGCCACGCACGCCGGCTCCAGGGCGACGCGCTGATGGAAGGGGAACACCGCGTCGCACTCCCAAGCGCGTCCCTCCACCAGGATGGAGGAGAGCCATCCTGGTGGCCGGGAACCGATGGCGGCTTGCGGCCGAGCGTCGAAAGTCGTCATCCTGGCCCCCGAAGCGCGGTCTGGTGATCCAATGCCCATCTTTACGGGGAGTGCTTACCGATGCAAGACTTTTCGTCGTTTACGGATGCGAATCGCATCTGCACGTGCAGATGATCTAGGAGCGGTGCGGTGAGCGCAGAGCGCGCGGAGGGGAAACTCCTCAGCCATTCGCCGGGAAGCCCGACGGTGCTGCGGATCCTGCTCGGAACCCAGCTGCGCAGGCTCCGCACCGAGAAGGGTATCTCGCGCGAGGACGCCGGATACTCGATTCGCGCATCTCACGCGAAGATCAGCCGGTTGGAGCTCGGCCAGGTCAGCTTCAAGCAGCGGGACGTGGCCGACCTGCTGACCCTGTACGGCGTCACCGACCCCGCCGAGCGCGAGCCGCTGCTCGCCCTGGCCAAGCAGGCCAACGCCCCGGGCTGGTGGCACAAGTACAGCGACGTGCTGCCGTCCTGGTTCGAGGTCTACATCGGCCTCGAGGGCGCGGCCTCCGGCATGCGCACGTACGAGAACCAGTTCGTGCCCGGCCTCCTCCAGACCCCCGCCTATGCCAGGGCCGTGATCGAGCTGGCCCACGAGAAGGCCCCGAGGGCGGAGCTCGACCGGCGCGTGGCGGTGCGCACCACGAGGCAGAAGCGGCTGGAGAACGGGCTCATGGTCTGGGCCGTGATCGACGAGGCCGTCGTGCGCCGCACACTCGGCAGCCCCGAGATCATGCGCGAGCAGATCGCCCATCTCCTCCACCTCACGGCGGAGCGCAACGTCACCATCCAGATCATGCCGTTCGACCGCGGCGGCCACGCCGCTGCGGGCGGCCCGTTCAGCATCCTGCGCTTCCCCGAGCCCGAGCTGCCCGACGTCGTCTACATGGAGCAGCTCACCAGCGCCCTCTACCTGGACAAACCCGCCGACTCCGACCACTACATGGAGGTCATGGACCGGCTCAGCCTGCAGGCCGAGGAGCCGAAGGCGACCAGGCGCTTCCTGGAACGCCTGCTTTCCCGATGAGCTGCTGATATCGCTGTGAGCCAGCCAATACAGGGTTTTTTGGTCGTCCGCTATATGGAGATCCACGCGTTACCGTATTGTCTCCTCGCAAACGCGGATGCACGTGCATCCGTAAGATCGCGAGGAGCTGCCCCCCATGCATGAGTTCCGGAACGGAACGCCCGCCGGCCGCCTTCCTGTCGTCTGGCGCAAGAGCAAGCGGAGCAACCCCAACGGCAACTGCGTCGAAGTCGCGAACTTGCCCACGGGGGAGATAGCCATGCGTAACTCACGTTTTCCCGAAGGTCCCGCGCTGGTCTACACGCAGGCGGAGATCACCGCGTTCGTCCTCGGGGCCAAGGACGGCGAGTTCGACGACCTCATCGCCTGAGGCGCGCGCGGCCGTGACCCCTACGGCCGCGGCGCGCTGTACCAGCGCCATTCGGTGAGGCGCGGGCGGCCGGGAAGCTCGGCCCGCCCGGTGGCCCACAGCAGGGTCGTCCACGGATCCGTGTCGCGCGGGGCGTCGGGGAACAGCCGGGCCAGCACCCGCGCGCACATGCCCGCCGGTGGAGCCCAGGTGAGACCGAGGCCCTCGGCCAGGTCGTGGGTGTGCACGAGCGTCTCCACGATGCCCATCGCGGCCGAGCCCTCGCCGTCGGCCGCGCCGAAGCCATGGTGCGCGCGGATCTGCGGCGGCGCGGTGCGTACCATCGCGACCAGCAGCGCGCCGCACGCCTCCAGCACCTGCAGCAGCCCGGCCGGCCCGGCCTCGCGGTCGGCGTGGATGGTGTTAGCGGGGCCCTCCGGCGTGCGGGCCTCCAGGACGAACGGGACGTAGGTGTCCACCGGAGGCGTCCTGAGCCCGAGCTGGGCGGCGTAGGCGAACAGGTCGTCCGCCAGGTGCTCGACCGTCTCCCAGCACGTCCACTCCAGCGATCCGGCCTTGCCGTCCCAGGCGCTCTCGGGCGCCTCCCGCAGGGTGGCGACGGCCAGCCGTACGGCCTCGTCGAGGTCTTCGGCGGTCACGGGCGACGGCGCGGCTTCGGGCATGCCCGGCACTCTACCGGCTTGCGAACGCCATGAAACGCCACGAAACACTGGACAGTCCCACACTCTGGACCCCGTCTTGGACATACGGGACGGCCCGAGTATCTTCTTAGGTATGCCAGCGGACCCCATGCTCGTCGGTCGACGCCACGTCGACCTCCAGCGTGTCCGCAGTGCCATCTGTTGCGACGCCCGCCTGTAACCCCATCCTTTTCTACCGCTGAGCGCGTCGCACACCTCCTCTCCACCCCTGCCCTCGACGACGAGGCAGGAGGAACCCTGCGCGCGCCCATGATCCTAAGGACGCGCAATGAGCACCCCTGCCAGCCGCACACCTGCCAGCAGGCACCACAAGCGCCCGCGCGGCGAAGGCCAGTGGGCTCTCGGTTACCGTGAGCCGCTCAACAAGAACGAAGAGAACAAGAAGAACGACGACGGCCTCAACGTCCGCCAGCGCATCATCGACATCTACTCCAAGCGGGGCTTCGACTCGATCGACCCGGCCGACCTGCGTGGCCGCATGCGCTGGTACGGCCTCTACACCCAGCGCAAGCCCGGGATCGACGGCGGCAAGACCGCCATCCTGGAGCCGGAGGAGCTCGACGACCGCTACTTCATGCTGCGTGTGCGCATCGACGGCGGCCAGCTCGACCTCGCCCAGCTGCGCACGATCGCGGACATCTCCAACAAGTACGGCCGCGGCACCGCCGACCTGACCGACCGCCAGAACATCCAGCTGCACTGGATCGAGATCGAGTCGGTGCCGGACATCTGGGAGCGTCTGGAGGCCGTGGGCCTGTCCACCACCGAGGCGTGCGGCGACACCCCGCGCGTCATCCTGGGCTGTCCGCTGGCCGGCATCGACGCCGACGAGGTGCTCGACGCGACCGAGCAGATCCGCGAGGTGCAGGACCGGGTCGTGGGGAACCCGGCGTACTCCAACCTGCCCCGTAAGTTCAAGTCGGCGGTGAGCGGCTGCCCGGCCCACTGCACGGTGCACGAGATCAACGACGTGGCGTTCGTCGGCGTGGTGAACGAGCAGGGCGAGGCCGGCTACGACCTGTGGGTCGGCGGCGGTCTGTCGACCAACCCGATGCTGGGCAAGCGGCTCGGCGTGTTCGTCCGGCCGGACCAGGTGACCGACGTCTACGAGGGCGTCGTCGGGATCTTCCGTGACTACGGGTACCGGCGGCTGCGCCACCGGGCCCGCATCAAGTTCCTGGTCAACGACTGGGGAACGGAGAAGTTCCGGGAGATCCTCGAGACCGAGTACCTCAAGGCGCCGCTGCCCGACGGGCCCGCCCCCGAGCAGCCGCGCGGCAGCCGCCGCGACCACGTCGGCGTCTTCCCGCAGAAGGACGGCAACTTCTACGTCGGCTTCGCGCCCAAGGTGGGCCGGCTCGACGGGGACAAGCTGCACCTGATCGCCGACATCGCCGAGCGGCACGGCTCCGGCAGGGTCCGCACGACGGTCGAGCAGAAGATGGTCATCCTCGACGTCGCGCCCGGCCAGGTCGACTCGATCGTGGCCGAGCTGGAGGCCAACGACCTGCAGGTCAAGCCGTCCACGTTCCGCCGCCAGACGATGGCCTGCACCGGCATCGAGTACTGCAAGCTGGCCATCGTCGAGACCAAGGCCACGGCCGCCGATCTGATCGACGAGCTGGAGCGCCGGTTGCCGTCGTTCGCCGAACCGCTGACCATCAACGTCAACGGCTGCCCCAACTCCTGCGCCCGCATCCAGGTCGCCGACATCGGCCTGAAGGGCCAGCTCGTGGTGGACGAGAACGGCGACCAGGTCGAGGGCTTCCAGATCCACCTGGGCGGCTCCCTGGGCGTCAACGCCGGCTTCGGGCGCAAGGTCCGCGGGCTCAAGACCACCGCCAAGGCGCTGCCCGACTACGTGGAGCGCGTCGTCAAGCACTACGACGCCCAGAAGAAGGAAGGCGAGTCGTTCGCCGACTGGGTGCAGCGAGCCGACGAGGCGGACCTGAAATGAGCGAGCGAGCGGTCCCGTTCCACTGCCCCTACTGCGGCGACGAGGACCTCGAACCCTACGAGGGCGAGCTCAATGTCGCCGGGTCCGCGACGACTCTGGATGTCGCCGGGTCCGCGACGGGTGGCGGCTGGTACTGCCGCGCCTGCGCCCGCGCCTTCAAGCTCAAGTTTCTCGGGATCGGAGTGAAGATATGACGCTCGTGGACATCGAGGTCGGTCTGAAACAGCAGCGCGGCACGCTCGACCTGCAGGACATCGTCGAGTCCGCCGCGACGTTCCTCGAGGGCGCCCCTGCCCGCGAGATCATCCGTTGGGCGGCGGCGACGTTCGGCGACCGGCTGTGCCTGACCTCCTCGATGAGCGACGCCCTGCTGATCGACCTGGTGAGCAGGGTCAAGCCCGGCGTGGACGTGCTGTTCATCGACACCGGCTACCACTTCGCCGAGACGATCGGCACGCGTGACGCGGTGCGCCAGGTCTATGACGTCAACGTGATCGACATCAAGCCGTCGCGGACGGTCGAGGAGCAGGATCGCGACCTCGGCCCGCGCCTGTTCGGCCGCAACCCCGACCTGTGCTGCTACCTGCGCAAGGTGGAGCCGCTCAACCGGGCGCTGGAGCCGTACCTGGCGTGGATCTCCGGCATCCGCCGCGACGAGTCGCCCAGCCGCGCGGACTCCAAGGTCGTCGAGTGGGACGCCAAGCGGCAGATGGTCAAGGTCAACCCGATCGCGGCCTGGACCCAGGAGGACGTCGACAACTACATCGCCGACAACGGGGTCCTGATCAACCCGTTGCACTACGACAACTACCCCTCGATCGGCTGCGCGCCGTGCACGCGGCAGGTCGCGGAGGGCGAGGATCCGCGCAGCGGACGCTGGGCGGGCCTGGGGAAGGTCGAATGCGGCATTCACCTGTGATCCCCAGCAGGGGACCTGTCCCGTTGGCAGGCGGGACGGCCCCCGGCCGCGTGCCACTGGTGGCGGTGGCGCACGGATCGCGAGATCCGCGTGCCGCCGCCACCGTGGCCGCGCTGCTCGACCAGGTGCCTCTGGACGTGCGCGTGGCGTACCTCGATCATTGCGCCCCCACGCTCTCGCAGGCCCTGAGCGGCCTGCGGGAGGCGGTCGTGCTGCCCCTGCTGCTCACGGAGGCCTACCACAGCCGGGTGGACCTGCCCGCGGCCCTGAACGAGGTCCGGGCCCGCGAGCCGCGGCTGCGCGTGCACTACGGCGCCACGCTGGGGCCCCACCCGCTGCTGCTGTCGGCGCTGGAGCGGCGGCTGGCCGAGGCCGGCGTGCCTGCGGGGGATCCGGACACGGCGGTGGTGCTGGTGTCGGCGGGTTCGAGCGACGCCAGGGCCAACGCGGTGATCGCGGACATGGCGCGCGCGTGGCGGCGTTCCGGCTGGTGGACGGTGTCGGCCGCCTATGCCTCGGCCGCCGGCCCCACCCCCGCCGAGGCGGTCGCCGCGCTCAGGCGGGCGGGCGCCCCGAAGGTGGCCGTCGCGCCGTACCTGCTGGCGCCCGGCTTCTTCGCGGACAAGGTACGGCGCAGCACGCTGGAAGCGGGCGCCACGGTGGTGTCGGACGTCCTGGGCCCGGCTCCGGAGCTGGTGGACGTGCTCCTGGAACGTTACGAGGCGGCCCAGCAGTCGACGCGGCGGCAGCCGGTGCCGCTGGCCGGCTGAGCCTCCTCAGTAGCCCCTTCTCGGGTCGCGGCGCTCCTCGCGGAGCTGGTCGCGCATCTGCCTGCCGAGTTCGCGGCCCTCTTGCCGCATCTGCCTGCCGAGGGCCCGCCAGTCCTCGCCGTGCAGTCGCTGCCAGTGTTCGCGCCAGGCCGCGAACCCGCGCCGCAGCGGCTTCGCCTGCGAGTCGCCGATCACCTTGACGTCGCCCATCACCGCGTACGCGTGCACGCGCACCACGGGGACGTTCATGCCGGGGGCCGCCTCCAGGACGTCCACCTTCTTGTTGCCCATGATGGCCATGCCGTCGAGGTCCACGTTCACGCCGTCGGGGACGATGATCTTCACGTCGCCCATCACGGAGACGGCGGTGATGTCCACCGTGTCGGTGCGCACCTCGGCCTCGCGCAGGTCGAGCAGCACGTCGCCCATCACGGCGACCGCGCCCAGCTCCTGGTCGATCCGCCAGGTGCCGCGCCGCTTGGTGTCGCCCATGACCCCCACGAACCAGCGCCGCTTCCGGCCTTCGCGGTGCACGGGAGCGGGCGCGGGCATGGCTCCGGACGGCAGGTCCTGGATGAGCAGGGCCAGCTCCGCGTGCGTGGTCGCGGTATAGGCGGCCTCCGTGCGATCGGTCAGCTCGGCGAGCGTGAGCCTGCCCTCCACCGAGGCGACACGGAGCTGCTCGACGACGGCCTCGCGCTCGGCGTCCGAGGCGCGGAGCTCACCGGGATCAGTCATAGTCGCAACATATCGCGTTTGCCCGGGGTTTCAGCTCCTCCCCCGGGAGGAAAACCTGTCATCCCTTGGAGGTGTTTGAACCCGGACGGGGCTTTGGCGCGTACCAAGCGATGACACGGGGCCCTGACATGGTCCGGGGCGCGGCCGGACCAGGTTAGGGTCCCTGTCATGCATGAGGAACAGCTCTACCGTGCGGCGTTGAACGGCGAGTCCGAGACCGTGGGCAAGCTGCTGGCCGGCGGCGCCGACCCCAACAGTGAGAGTGAAGAGGGGCTGCCGCTGTGTGCGGCCGCCGCGTGGGACCGCGTCGAGGTGGCCGAGGTGCTGCTGACGGCCGGGGCCGACGTGAACGGCCGGGAGTCCGGCGGCTGGACGGCGCTGCTCTGGGCCGCCACCAACGGCCACGCCGCTGTCGCCAGGGCGCTGATCGAGGCGGGGGCCGAGCTCGACGCGGCCAACGACGACGGCGACACCCCGCTCACGCTGGCCGCCAGGCGCGGCGCGCTGGGCGTGGTCCAGGTGCTGCTGGAGGCCGGCGCCGATCCGGCCAAGTACGACGGCGACGGCGACACCCCGCTCGACATCGCCACCTCCTGGGTGGGCGTGCACCTGGAGAGCGCGCTGCTCGACCAGATCCAGCAGGAGGGCTGGGAGTACGTCGTGGCCCGCCAGTACGCCAAGGACGGCACCGAGCTCGTCACGGTGGCCGGGCGCTCGGCCGACGGCTCCGAGACCGAGCAGGTGCAGGCCCAGCGCGGCCACGCCGCCGTCGCGACCCTGCTGGAGGACGCCGAGGGCACGTACACGCCGGTGGAGCAGCTGGTGGCGCGGGCCGTGGCGCACCGCGACGTCGACGAGGACGCCGAGACCTGGTGGGTCGTGGCCGACACGCTGGGCAAGCGGGCGGACGAGGAGACCTTCGAGGCGCTGGCCCGGCTGTGCGCGAGCGAGGACGCCAGGGAGCGGGAGTTCGGGGTGGACGCGATCGCCCAGTTCGGGTTCGCGGAGGGCGAGAAGCCGTACCTCGAGAGGACTCTGCCGCTGCTGCAGAAGATGGTCACCACGGAGGGCAATCCGCAGGTGCTCCGGTCGGTGCTGGCCGCGCTCGGCCACCAGGGCGACCCCAGGGCGCTGCCGTACGTGCTGGACGTCATCGGGCGTCCCGGGCACAAGCGCACGATGACGGACGCGATCGCGCTGGCCGACGTGCTGCCGCCGGACCACGAGGAGGGTCTGGCGCTGCTGATCGGGATGACGGAGGACGAGGACGCCGAGGTCCGCGACTGGGCCACCGCCGGGCTCGCCGGGCTGTCGGCCGACACGCCCCGGATCCGGGAGGCTCTGGCCGCCCGCCTCACCGACTCCGACCTCCGCACGGTGGCCGAGGCCACGCGCGGGCTGCTGGTCCGCGGGGATGAGCGGGCGTCGCGAGGGGTGGAGCGGGTGCTGGCGGAGAGCGACGACGAGTACGCCAGGGACCTGGTCACCCAATCGCCCACCGACTGATCACGTCACCTGCGGCCACCCCGCCGCTCGGTCGCCGGGACGCCCTCCCTTGAGCGCTCCGAAGGCCGAGAGGCGGGCTCGCCACACCGCAGGGCCGTGGCGGCGCACCGCAGGGCTCCGCCGGGGCGGGGCGGCGGGTGGGCTCAGTCGCCGTTGAGCACGCGCGTCACCCATTCCAGGGTCCCCGTGCGCAGGGCCTCCTCGGCGAGGCGCTTCCCGGTCGGGGTCGTGATCGCGGCCAGCGAGCTGTCGATCCACCCCTGGACGTTCTGGTGTCCCTGCTCCCGGTATTCGACGGCTTGGATGAGGCATTCCAGCTTGTCGGCGTCCCGGGCGCAGACGGCTTCGAGGCTGGCCTTCTCCTCGTACTCCCCCACCGCGTCGGCCACCATGTCCGCCACCTCGGCGGGCACGCCCCGCACCTGGTCGGCGGTGACGTCCTCGTTGGAGGCGGCTTTGAGATAACGCTTGCCGATGTACGGGATGTCGGTGATGCGGGTCTCCTGCGTGTCGTGGAAGAGGCTCATGAACGCGGCCCGCTCCGGATTGCCGCCCTCGAGCCTGGCGATCATGCCGGCGATGACGGCCGCGCGGAACGAGTGGTCGGCGATGCTCTCCGGATCGCGCACGCCCGCGACCAGCCACCCGGTGCGCTTGTACCGCTTGAGCAGCCCGAACTCGTACAACAACCCCGCCAGCCCCGTCACCTCGTCCTCCACGGTGACCCCCTCTCCTCTATGTGCCGAGCCCAGACGAAGCCCGGGCGAAATTCCACGGTACCGGCCGGCGACAAATGCCGTGACCAAATAAATGGTCACGGCATTTGCCGGCTACCGCCGTCGAAAATGCTCAAGCGTTTTCCCGCCCGGCGGCGGCGCGGGACCGACTTCACGTGCGGGACGTAACCGGCGTCCGCCCGGCCGGCGGGGTAGACTTCGCTGTCCTGGTCCATGTGGTGGTGCTGGCGGTTTCCGACTTTCAGGATTCACGCGCATTCGTTTCTGTCCATCGGTAGATCGGCCAGAAATCCGGTGCCCGCTGTCCCGGCAGGCGCTCGGACACAATCAGGCCTACCCATGCGCTTATTCTCGCCTACCTCCTCGAACCCAAACAACGCGTCAAGTCCTGCAGGCGCCCTTCCGGCATTTCCGGTCAAATTACGCGAACACTCAATCGTCGAGCGCCGCGTACGCAACCGTCCAGAAGTCCTGGAACACGCGCGGCGGCCGCGGCGAGTCGAGGGCCCGCTGGGTGAGCAGGATGCCCACCATGTCCTCGGCAGGATCGACGGACATCGTGGTGCCCAGGCCGCCGCTCCAGCCGAACCGCCCCGGCTTGGCGGCCAGGTCCTCCCGGCGGCCGTTGATCCCGAACCCGAACCCCCAGCCGCCGCCCGAGCCGAAGAAGATCTCGTTGCCCGCCTTCTGCTCCGGCGTGAGGTGGTCGGTGGTCATGAGCTCGACCGACGCCCGCGACAGGAGCCGGCCGCCGTCGTACCGGCCCTTGGCGAGCAGCATGCGGCAGAAGGCCAGGTAGTCGTCGGCGGTCGAGAGCAGGCTCGGCCCGCCGCCGCCGGACGGGAAGGCCGGTGGACGGTCCCAGGCCCCGTCCCGAGGGCTCTCCCGGCGCACCAGCTTCCCCGTCGCGGGGTCGGCGGCGTATGACTCCGCCATCCGGCCGAGCTTCGCCGCCGGCAGGTGGAAGCCGGTGTCCCGCATCCCGAGCGGCTCGAAGACCCGCTCGCGCAGGAACTCGTCGAACGGCCGCCCCGCGGCACGCGCGATCAGCACGCCGAGCACATCCGCCGAGGTGTGGTACATCCACGCGGCTCCCGGCTGGTGGACGAGCGGCAGCGCGCCGAGCCGCTTGATCCACTCATCGGTCCCGAACGGCGGCCCGTCCGGCCCGACCCCGAGCCCGGCCTCCTCGATCGCCCGCTGGATCGGGTAGCTGCCGGGAGCCGACATGATCGCTCCCAGACCGAGGCGGAAGGTCAGCAGGTCGCGCGTGGTGATCGAGCGCTCGGCGGGCACGGTGTCGTCGATCGGCCCGTCGATCCGCCGCAGCACGCGCCGCCCGGCCAGCTCGGGGATCAGGTCGTCCACCGGGTCGTCCAGCCGCAGCCGGCACTCCTCGAGGAGGATCATCGCGGCCACGGCGGTGATCGCCTTCCCCATCGACGCGATGCGGAAGACGGTGTCCCGCCGCATGGGAGCCGCCCCGCCGACCTCCGTCGTGCCGTGCTCGCTCACGTACGTCTCGCCGCGCCGATGCACGAGCGCCACCAGCCCCGGGACGTCACCGCGCGCGACGGCGCCGTCGAGCACCTCCCGCATCCGACCGAGTCCGGCCTGGGACAGCCCACCGCTCATCGTGACTCCCTCGTGTCGATCCGGCTCGCGTTCTCACCAGGACAGACCCGCGGGCGCCCCGGAACTCATCGGTGTCAGGGGCCGGAAAGTGCGGGTGCCGTGGTGAGGACGTCCCTGGCCAGCGAGAGGTCGCCGGCCAGATCGGCGGGGAACTCGGCCGGGTCTCCCCGGCCGCCCAGCAGGAAGCAGAACTTGACCACGTCCGCCGTTATGTGCGCGTCCGGCGTGCCGGGCCCGGCGTCCTCCACGCCCAGCGGGATCTGCCACTCTCCCCCGCCCTCGCCGGTCAGGATGAGGTGGAGGGTGCGGCCGGAGCCGTCGAGGCCCGACAGGAGCATCGTCCAGGGCAGCAGGCGGGCGCACAGGTCGGCGGTCGGGCGGATGTGGCCGGCGACCGGGTCGGGCAGGCGGATCCGGGCGGTCTGGGCGGCGTCGGCGGTGTGGATCCAGGTCTCCAGGCACCTGGCCAGGATGTGGTCCCGCACCGGCACCTCCATCCCGTCCAGCGTCGCGGGGGTCGTGGGCGGCAGATCCGTCAGGTGGCGGCAGAGGGCGTCCGCCTGGGCTCGCCAGTCCCTTCTCGTCTGCTCGGGGCTGCGGGTGCGCTCGTAGGCCTGCACGTCGTCCGTACGTCCAAGCGAGTCCGCCGCGCCGATGGGCGGGCCCAGCACGGGAGCTCCCACGGAGGCGGCCAGCAGTCCGTCCTTGGCGGCCAGATGGGCGACGAGCTCCTGGAGGGTCCAGCCCTCGACGATCACGCGCGACCAGTCGTCGTCCTCGGCGGAGGCGAGCAGCGCGTCCATGGCGGCCACCCGGCCCGCGTACGGCTCCGCCCAGGGCGCGGTGGGGGCCGCGGGCCTGCGCCGGGCCCGCGCCCCGGCCAGGAGCTGGGGCCGCAACGAGCGGGCCGGCACCCCGGGGTCCTCCATCATCGCGTCCAGGTAGAGGCGCTCGACGGGGTCCATTACACCTCTTCCTCCGCAAGCGCGTCCGCCAGGCGTCTCAGCGCCAGCCGGATGCGCGATTTGGCCGTGCCCTCGGGCACGCCCAGTTCCTCTCCCACCTGCCGGTAGGTCCTGCCGCCGAAGTAGGCCAGCTCCACCGCCTCCCGGAGACCGTCGGGCAGCGACGTCACCGCCTGCCGCACCCGCGCGGCCTCGTCGGCGGCGAGCACGGTGTCCTCGAGTCTCGCAGGTTCGCGCTCGAACAGCCTCGGTCCCAGCGCCGACACCCGCCGGCGCTCCTCGGCGCGCACGTGGTCGACCGCGCGCCGGTGCGCGATCGTGGCCAGCCACGCGCGTAAGGTGCCGCGCTCGGGGTCATAGGCCAGCGGCCGCTCCCAGAAGATCAGAAAGACCTCCTGAGTGATGTCCTCGGCGATCACCCGGTCCCTGGTGACCCGCAGAGCGAGACCGAAGATCAGCGGGGAGAGCCGATCGTAGACCTCACCCAGTGCGGACTCGTCGCCGCCGACCACCCGCTGGTGCAGCAGGCGGTCGTCGTACGGTGCCTCCACTGGCACCACGCTCCCGTGTAATCCGGACCAAGGCGGCGGGTGCGCCGCGACCCGAGCATGTCATTATTCGCCGGAAAAGTAGAGCCGGATGACCGGCGAACCGCACTTTGCCTGCTCGCGATAAGGTCGGAGGACCACCACGGAGGGAGCAAACGTCATGGCCACCACCCGCACCGCCACCACGCAGTGGAAGGGCGCTCTGCTCGACGGCTCGGGCACCGTCTCGCTCGACACCTCGGGCGTGGGCACGTTCGAGGTCTCCTGGCCGTCGAGGGCCGAGGCGGCGGGCGGCAAGACGTCCCCAGAGGAGCTCATCGCGGCCGCCCACTCCTCCTGCTTCTCGATGGCGCTCGCGCACGGGCTCAACGGCGCCGGCACTCCGCCGGAGTCGCTGCAGACCAGCGCCGACGTGACGTTCCAGCCGGGTGAGGGCATCACGGGCATCGTGCTCACGGTGAAGGGCCACGTGCCGGGCATCTCGGCCGAGCAGTTCCAGGAGGCGGCCGAGACGGCCAAGGCCAACTGCCCGGTCAGCAAGGCCCTGACGGGCACCACGATCACGCTCAAGGCCGAGCTGCTCTGACGGTTCCACGCTTGCCGACACGCCCGCGGGCGCCCCTTTGCCACGCGTTGGGGTGCCCGGTGCCCAGAGCCGGAAACCCCCTGTACGAAGGGCGATCGGGTTATTGAGAGACCAAGAGCACGTTCGCATGCGACAATACGGTCACATGCGTGAGGTCTGGCCGGGCGAGCCCTATCCCCTCGGCGCTACCTGGGATGGCGTGGGCACCAGCTTTTCGGTGTTCTCGGAGGTCGCCGAGCGGGTCGAGCTGTGCCTGTTTCACGATGACGGCACCGAGGAGCGGATCGATCTGCCCGAGGTGGACGGGTTCGTCTGGCATGGCTATCTGCCAGGCATCCAGCCGGGGCAGCGGTACGGCTACCGCGTGCACGGCCCGTACGACCCGTCCCACGGTCATCGGAGCAATCCCGCCAAACTGCTCCTCGACCCCTACGCCAAGGCCATCGACGGCGAGCTGACCTGGAACCAGGCGCTGTTCCCCTACTACTTCACCGACCCCTCCAGGCGCAACACCGAGGACAGCGGCCCCTACATGCCGAAGAACGTGGTCATCAACCCGTTCTTCGAGTGGGGCAACGACCGGCCGCCGCGCACCCCGTACCACCAGACCGTGATCTACGAGGCCCACGTGCGCGGGCTCACCATGCGCCACCCCGACGTGCCGCCCGACCAGCGCGGCACGTACGCGGCCATGGGGCACCCGGCGGTCATCGAGCACCTGCTGTCGCTCGGGGTGACGGCGGTCGAGCTGATGCCGGTGCACCACTACATCCCCGAGCACTTCCTGGTGGCCCGCGGTCTGACGAACTACTGGGGCTACAACACCATGGCCTACCTGGCGCCCCACGGCGGCTACTCCAGCGCGGGGACGCGGGGGCAACAGGTGCTGGAGTTCAAGGCGATGGTGCGCGCGCTGCACGAGGCGGGCATCGAGGTCATCCTCGACGTGGTCTACAACCACACCGCCGAGGGCGACCACATGGGGCCCACGCTGGGGTTCAGGGGGATCGACAACGCCGCCTACTACCGGCTGCACGACGGTGATCGGCGCTACTACCTCGACTACACCGGCTGCGGCAACTCTCTCAACGTACGCTCGCCGCACGCGCTGCAGCTGATCATGGACTCGCTGCGTTACTGGGTGCTCGACATGCACGTCGACGGGTTCCGCTTCGATCTGGCGTCGGCGCTGGCCAGGGAGTTGCACGATGTCGACCGGCTGAGCGCGTTCTTCGACCTGATCCAGCAGGACCCGGTGATCTCGCAGGTCAAGCTGATCGCCGAGCCGTGGGACGTGGGTCCCGGCGGCTACCAGGTCGGAAATTTCCCGCCATTGTGGACGGAGTGGAACGGGAAATACCGGGACATCGTGCGAGATTTCTGGAGGGGTACGCATTCCGCCCTCCCCGAGTTCGCCTCCCGCCTGACCGGCTCCGCCGACCTGTACGAGTCCTCCGGCCGCCGCCCGGTCGCCTCGATCAACTTCGTGACCTGCCACGACGGGTTCACCCTCGCCGACCTGGTCTCGTACGACCACAAGCACAACGAGGCCAACGGCGAGGACAACCGCGACGGCACCAACGACAACCGCTCCTGGAACTGCGGCGCGGAGGGCCCCGTCGAGGACCCCGGCATCGTCCAGCTCCGCCGCCGCCAGCGGCGCAACTTCCTGGCCACCCTGTTCCTGTCGCAGGGCGTGCCCATGCTCTCCCACGGCGACGAGCTCGGGCGCACCCAGCGCGGCAACAACAACGCCTACTGCCAGGACAACGAGCTGGCCTGGGTCGACTGGTCGATGGTGCACACGGAGCCGGAGCTGCTGGAGTTCGTCAGGGCGCTGTCGAAGCTGCGCCGCGAGCACCCGGTCTTCCAGCGCCGCCGCTTCTTCCATGGCCGCCATCCCGATGACGGCAAGCGCGACCTGGTCTGGCTCACTCCGGGCGGCAAGGAGATGACGGCGGGCGACTGGCACATCGGCTACGCCAAGTCGCTCATGGTCTACCTGAACGGCGAGGCCATCACCGAGCCGGGGCCGAGGGGCGAGCGGATCGTGGACGACTCGTTCCTGCTGCTCATCAACGCCCACCACGAGAACATGCCGTTCACGCTCCCTGGCGAGGAGTTCGGCACGGGGTGGGTGCCCGTGCTCGACACCAGCCACGACACGATGGAGGAGGCGTTCCTGGACGAGGGGTGGCAGGCGGCCGACCTCGTGGCCGTCACGGCCCGCTCGCTCCAGGTCCTCCGCCAGCCCCGCCGCGCCCGCTAGCCGTTCAGAACACGCGAGTCGCGCTGGCGGCGAGCAGCACCAGCGCGAACGTCGCCACCCCCGCCAGCCCGTGCAACGTCACCGCCAGGACCGGGAACCCGCGCCCGGCCACCTGGTGCCGGCCGCCCCCGAGCCATCGCGTGAACATCGCGAACCCCAGCAGCGTCGCCGCGGCCAGCCCCCCGAACGCCACCCACGTCAGCACCCGGCTCCCCGTGGCCAGCCCGGCCACCCAGCACACCAGCGCCGACATGGCCAGCGTCGGATGGGAGAACACCAGCGCGGCCGGGAACCGGGTCACCTTGGCCCGGCGCAGGCCGCCTCCGGACAGCCAGAAGTAGAGCAGGTACACCCCGGCGAAAGCGGCGATCGTCCACGCGGCAGCGGTGACCAGACCCACTGGGCCTCCCTCCCCATCCCTGCCGTCACGGTAAGCACATGAACGCCCGTACGTCCTCGGAATGCGCAAAAGCGCTATATGTCCTGAAACCATCCCCCTTGGCGGTCAGTCCGGGGAGGGTGGGCGGTGCTCGGCTCCCCAGTCCCACAGGGCCTGCAGCACGGGCCCGAGAGCGCGCCCCTGCCGGGTCAGCCGGTATTGGGTGCGGGGCGGCCAGCCGGGCTGACGGTGCCGGGTGAGGACGCCGGCCTGCGTCAGGTGCGCCAGCCGGTCCGACAGGACCTTGTCCGACAGCACGGGCAACGCGTCCCGGAGTTCGGTGAACGTACGCTCGCCCCGCAGGAGCTCGCGCACCACCAAGGTCGTCCAGCGCCCCCGCAGCACGGCGAGAGTGATCTCCACCGGGCAGCCGGGGTCGGGTTCGGTGACGGCCGCCAACGGGTCGTCAGGCAGCCCCGGCAGGACCGTATGGCCAACCGTTTGGTGAGTCACGATGGCGCCTCCTAGCGTTGCCGCATCTCAGGTGTTTCTACCTCACGGAAGGGACGGACGATGCGGGAGCTTGCGGAGCGGCCGCAGGACGTGCCGGCGGTGTTCGCCGAGCGGTTCAACAGCGGTGACCTGGCGGCGCTGGCGGAGGTGTACGAGAGCGGGGCGGTGTTCGTGCCCGAGCCGGGCGTGCCGCTGACCGGAGCGGAGGCCCAGACCGCCAACGCCGCGTTCGCCGGCCTCGGGGTGCCGATCAGCGTACGCCCGCGGCACGTCTACTCGAGCGGCGAGCTCGCGCTGCTGATCGTGGACTGGACGATCGACGGGACGAACGGCGACGGCGAGCACGTCCACATCGAGGGCACCGCCACCGACGTCGCCCGGCGCGGGCAGGACGGGCGCTGGCGGTACGCGATCGACAACCCGTTCGGCGTGCTGCGCCCGTGACGTCCGGGAGCCGCTGATGCGAGCTCCCGCCTTCGCGCAGGTGTGGGCTCCCGCAGGTCAGGGGCCGTTGTGGGGTTAACCCCACTGCTCGGCATGGGGCCGGCGGATGGCGATCGTGGAGGCTTCTCGACAGCCTTCGTCGCACGCTCTCACAAGACTGGAGTCAGGAAAGCGAGAGAATGCGAGAGCACCATGTCCCACCACCTCGATTCGCCCATCTCCCGCCAGGACCCCCGCCTGGACATCACGGACCTGTACGTCTTCCGCGGAGAGCGGGGGACCGTGTTCGTGACGAACCACAGTCACTCGCTCGCCGGCGAAGACATCCCGCGCGGACTGCACCCGGAGGGCCGGTACGAGTTCAAGATCGACGGCAACGGTGACGCCGTCGAGGACCTCACGTACCGCTTTACCTTCTCGAACGCCGACGCCGGCGGGGCCCAGGACTACGAGCTGCGCCGTCTGGCCGGACCGGAGGCCCGCGACGCCTTCGCGGCCGGCACGGTGATCGCCCAGGGCCGCACCGGCGAGACCGTCGAACTCGCGGGAGGTGGCCGGGTGTGGGCCGGCAGGGCGGGCGACCCGTTCTGGATCGAGGCGGACGTGCTGCACGCTGTCGGCCACGCGTTCCAGGACGGAACCATCATCGATCTGTCCTCCTGGAACCCCGCCGAGGCGAAGAACCTGTTCGCCGGGCACACGGTTCATTCGATCGTCCTGGAGCTCGCCGACGAAGAGCTGCTGCCGGTCGCGGGCAAGGACCACCGGATCGGCGTGTGGGGCCTGGCCTCGCTGGCCACTGACGCCGGCGGGTGGCGTGCGATCAACCGGGCCGGCCTGCCGATGATCCACCCGCTGTTCACCCAGTTCGACGAGGACCTCGGCGACCGCCTCAACATGAACGTCCCGGCCGACGACATCCAGATCCATGGTAAGCAGCTCACCGCCATGGTGGCGGGCGTGGTGCGCGCCTACGGCACCGCCGAGGACCCGGAGTCCTACGCCCGGACCGTCGTCGACAGGATCCTGCCCAATGTCCTGCCGTACACCGTCGGGACACCAGCCGCCTTCGGCTTCGCGGGGTGGAACGGCCGTTCGCTGACCGACAACGCCCCGGACGTCATGTTCTCCTTCGCCGCCAACACCCCCGTCACCCTGGGCATCGGTAAGGAGGCCGTCCCGGTCAAGCCGTCCTCGGTCTTCCCCTACGTGCCCTCCGCCTCCTGACCCGGCGACCCTGCGGCGGTGCGGCGTGAGCGCCCCTCCGCACGGCCGCCGTGGCTGCGGAGCCGCGACGTACTCCGGGCGGCCTCGACGAAGTCGCTGACGAGCGTGGACCGCCGTGCGTCGTCCCAGGCGAGGGCCACCTCGCCGGGCGGTACGTCGGTCACCGGGACGTAGGCGATGTCGGGGCGCGGGAAGAGGGCGGCGACCGGTTCCGGTACGAGAACGACGCCGCGCCCCGCTGTGACGTAACCGAGGAGTTCTTCCATGTCGTGGAAGGCGGGTCCCGGTGGCGGCCGGGTGCCGTCGGGGCGCGGCACGGCGTTCCAGACGGCCGCCCAGGCGGGCGTGGCGTCGGCGTACTGCAGGACCGGTTCGCCGGCGAGGGCGGTGATGCGAATCCCGCTCTCGCCGGCCAGGGGGTGCCGGGCAGGCAGGACAACGCTGAGCCGCTCCGGATACAGCGGCAGGACGCCCAGCCCGCCGGAGTCGACGGGCAGCCGTACGAAGCCGACCTCGACGGTGCCGTCCAGGAGCGGCTGCGCCTGGTTCCACCAGCGAATGCGGACCAGTTCGATCGGCACGTCGGGGTGGCCGGCGGAGAACGCGTTCAGCGCGGCGGTGACGTCCGTGCCGAGCATGAAGCCGACGGTCAGCGTGCGCTCGCCGGCACCGATGCGGCGGGCACGGTCCTGAGCGGCCCGTCCGGCGGCCAGCAGTCCCCTGGCGTCATGGAGGAACTGTTCACCGGCTGGGGTCAGCTTCACCTCCCTGCTGGTGCGGCTGAAGAGCACGACCCCGAGGTCGCGCTCCAGCTGCCGTACCTGGCGGGACAGTGCGGGCTGGGTGACGTGCAGGGCGAGTGCCGCCTGGCCGAAGTGCAGCCGCTCGGCCACGGCCACGAAGTACCGCAGCTTGCGCAGATCGAGATCCCTCGGGCCATCGAGCATCCCACTCCCACCCCTTCCTGCACTGATGCCCTGTGGTTATCGAACGCACCACAAGAGGAATTGGACCTGCCCATGTCAGCGGCTGAATACTCTCATTGAGCGTCTGGTACTCAGCACGGTGACGGGCGCTGGTATGCGCCGCGCCGTCCGGACTGTCCCGCTCAGCAGAGCGCCCAAGTCGCTGTAGGGGGAACGACGTGGTCAGGGTGCGGAGTCGTACGATTGCGCCGGCAGATCCATCGCTGGGCGGGGTATGAGGGCACGACGAGGGCACACGCGTCCGCGACTGGGACTTACGAGCCTCACGATTGCGGCGAGCGGCCTGCTTGCCCTGTTGATAGGTGTCGCGTTCGCCGTCCTGCTGTGGGTGATCGCTGACGCGAACAGCTCCACGTCGGCGAGACGCGCCTCCCGGACGGCCCTCGTCGAAGCCGGCAACCTGCAACAACTGGTCCTCGACCTCGAGACGGGGCAGCGGGGCTTCGTGATCACCAAGCGCGAGGAGTTCCTCCAGCCCTGGCAGGCGGCGCGAAAGGAGCTCGCTGCGGAGGCGCAGAGGTTCACAGAGACCGCTACCTCTCCCGAGCAACGGCGCGTTGCCGGGCAGATCACGCAGGGCATTGACTCTTTGCTGAACGACTACTCGGTTCCGCTGGTGGAGGCGGTTCGGCGGGGGGATTCCGCCGGGTCCAGTCTGGCGGCGACGGCCGAGGGGAAGCGGCGCGTCGATGCCTTGCGGGCCCAGTTCGACCAGTACACGGCGGACGAACGCGCCAAGCTCGCGGCGCGCGAGGACACCGCGGGGGCCAACGCGCGGCGGGCGGTGATCGCGGCAGGTGCGGGGCTGGCGGCATCGACTGCGCTTGTGGCGGCTTTCACGGTGCTCCAGCACCGCGCCGTCGTGCGGCCCGTCCGTGGGGCGGCGGCTGCGGCGGGGCGATTCGCCGGCGGCGACCTCGGCGTGCGGATCGTGCCCAGCAAGGTGGCGGAGATCGGTGCGCTGGGTGCGTCCTTCAACACCATGGCGGCCTCGTTGCAGGACAGCCGCAGGCGCATCATGGAAAGCGTCGAGGCGGTCCACCGGCGAACGGCCCGAGACCTGCACGACGGGGCACAGCAACGACTGGTCAGCCTGTTGATCGGGCTCCGGCTCACCCGGGAGCTGATCGCCGATGCGGACTCGACCGCGACGGATCTGCTGGACCAGTCCATCGCCGACGCGCAGACGGCGATCGACGAGCTGAGGGAACTCGCATGGGGTATCTACCCGTCCTCGCTCACCTTGAAGGGGCTGGGGGCGGCCGTGCGGGAGCTGGCGTCCCGGTGCCCGATACCCGTCGTCGTCACCGGCGACTGTGACAAGAGAATCCCCTCTGCCGTCGAATCGAACGCGTATTTCGTCGTGGCGGAGGCCGTGACGAACGCGGTCAAGCACGCCCAGGCGTCACAGATCGACATCTCCCTTGAGCTTGGGGAGATCCTGCGGATCCAAGTCGTCGACAACGGTGTCGGCGGTGTGGGCGCCGCCACGGCGGGCAGCGGTCTGACCGGGCTGGCGGAACGGGTGGCCGCCTTCGACGGGACGTTGACCATCGAGTCGCCCCCGGGCGGCGGCACCACGATCCTGGCGCAGATCCCGATACCGGCCTGAAGGTCCTGAGGACGAACTGTGGGGTTGGCCCCATGGCCCGCGGGTCATGCGATCGAGGATGCTGGTCATATGTCAGTCAGCGTTGTGGTCGTCGACGACGACCCCGGCTTCCGTCGCATCGCCAGGACACTGCTGGCCACGCGCGGGCTGCGGGTGGTGGCCGAGTCGCCGGACGGTGCGTCGGCGATCACGGCGGTTCGTGAGCACCGCCCCGACGGCGTGCTGCTCGATCTTCACCTTCCGGACGGGGACGGCCTCTCCGTCGCGCGAGAGCTCACCCGAGAGGGACACCCGCCGAGGATCGTCATGACCTCTACCGACCCTTCGTCGTGGTCGGACGAGGAACTCGCCGCGCTGGGAATCCTGTGTTTCGTGGCCAAGGACCGGCTGTTCGACGCCGACTTGAACGCTCTTTTCTCCCCTACCGCTTGAGGTAGTGCAGCACGGCGAGAACGCGGCGGTGCTGTGAGGATTCGGCCTGCTGCAAGCCCAGCTTGAGGAAGATGCCGGTCACGTGGCGCTCCACCGCGGGGACCGTCACGACGAGCTTTTCCGCGATGCCGGAATTGGAATGCCCCTCAGCCATCAGCGCGAGGACCTCCCTCTCCCGGGGGGTCAACCCGCTCAGCGGGTCCGCCGCGCGCTGGCGGCCGACAAGAGTCGAGATGACGTCCGGGTCGAGTGCCGAGCCGCCGGCGACGACCCGTTGAACCGCGTCCCTGAGGACCTGCGGGCTGGCGACCTTCTCCTTCAGCAGGTAGCCGACTCCACTGGGATCGTCTCCGACCAGATCGAGAGCGAACGAGGCATCCAGGAACTGGGACAGCACGATCACCGGTGTGCCCGGCCGCTCCGCCCGGATCCGCAGCGCCGCCTGAAGCCCGTCGTCGGCGAGGTTCGGCGGCATCCGGATGTCTGTGATCACCACGTCCGGCTTGTGCTCCGCGGCGGCCCTGACCAGCTCCACAGCGTCGGAGACGGACGCCACGACCTCGACGCCGGACCGCTCCAGCATGGCCGTGATGCCCTCACGGACGATGGGCTGGTCTTCTCCGAGCACTGCGCGCAGCGGCTCACTCATGAATGCATCCTAGTCGGCGGCGCCGAGCCGGCCGGATCGTGCGGGGGATGCCGTTTCCCGAGGGCGGACCGTGGGGATTTCCCCACGTACGGCCTGGGGGCGGCCGACACAGGCTTTGAAGGCGGCTCGACAGCCGTCCGGGCGGCCCGTGACCAGACTGGAAGACATCCAGGGCGGCTCCCCGCAGAGCCTCCGTTCAGCCCTCGCCCTTCAGTGGAGAAGCATCATGTCCGAGACGTTCACGCCGGTCACGCCCGTGCTGGAAGCGCCCGCGGCGGCGTTTGCCGAGGCCACGTCGCAGCCGCCGTTCCTCTACCAGATGCCCCCGGCCGAAGGCCGCAAGGCGGTCGACGAGGTCCAGTCAGGAGAGATCACCAAGCCCGCCGTCGACGAGGAGTGGATCACCATACAGGGCGGGCCGACGGGGAGCGTCCGCGCCCGCATCGTCAAGCCCGCCGGGGCCGCCGGCACACTCCCGGTCGTCCTCTACATCCACGGCGCGGGCTGGGTGTTCGGCAACGCCCACACCCACGACCGGCTCGTGCGCGAGCTCGCCGTGGGCGCCGGCGCCGCCGTGGTCTTCCCCGAGTACGACCTGTCGCCGGAGGCGCGCTACCCGGTCGCCATCGAGCAGAACTACACGGTGGCCCGGTGGGTCGTCACCGACGGCGCCGGCAAGGGCCTGGACGCCTCCAGGATGGCCGTGGCAGGCGACTCGGTCGGCGGCAACATGGCGGCCGCGATGACCCTGATGGCCAAGGAGCGCGACGACGTGCCGCTGAAGTTCCAGCTGCTGTTCTACCCGGTCACCGACGCGAACTTCGACACCGGCTCCTACCGCCAGTTCGCCGAGGGATACTTCCTGACCCGCGAAGGCATGAAGTGGTTCTGGGACCAGTACACGACCGACGAGCAGGAGCGCGCCCAGATCACGGCTTCGCCGCTGCGCGCCACCGTCGAAGAACTCGCCGGCCTGCCGCCGGCACTCGTCATCACCGGCGAGGCGGACGTCCTGCGCGACGAGGGTGAGGCGTACGCCAACAAGCTGCGCCAGGCCGGCGTTCCCGTGACCGCCGTCCGCTACCAGGGCATCATCCACGACTTCGTCATGCTGAACGCCCTGCGCGGCACCCATGCCGCGGAGGCGGCCATCCATCAGGCCGTCGCCGCTCTGCGCACGGCACTCGCCGTCTGACCGGAACGCTACTGCCGCTGCATGGGGTCCTGACCGGGCTCGCCTGGCCCGTCCTCGGCGGCGACACGGTCCAGCCACTCTCCGAGCAGGGCGCGTTCCCCTGAGGTCAGGGACCGCACCCCGTCGCGCATCAGGGATTTGAGAGCGACGGCGTGCACGGCCGCATGGTGCGCTCCCGCCTCCTGCGGGCCGCCTCCGTCGCCGGCCGGGGCCAGTACGCAGGCCAGTACGGCTTCGCGGACGTTGTCGGACAGTCCTTCATAGTGTGCAAGCCTGTCGTCGGCCTGGGCGGCGATGAGGGTGAGCGTCACCCCCATGCCGGAGGAGTGGATCATTGCCGCGGCCGCCTCGACGCCCGTCCGCAGCCGACCCGCCTTGGCCACCCGTTCGACGATCCGCAGCAGCACCTGGTGGGCCTCGCCGGTCACCGCAAGCTGCTGGCCGGGCCGCGGTTCGGTGTACAGCAACCGGTACAGCGCGGGATTGGCCAGTCCGAACGCCACATGCATGTCCCAGCCGCGGCGCAGCTGCGCCACCGGATCGCCGTCCTGGTCCTGCGCCTGTTTCTCGGCCAGGTAGGACGCGTACCCTCGCCGGGCCACCTCGTCGAGCAGCCCCTGCATGTCGCCGAAATGCCGGTAGATCGTCTGTGCCTGCACGCCGGCGGCCGCGCTGACAGCGCGCGTGGACACCGCTTCACGCCCGCCCTCGGCGAGCAGGTCCGTCGCCGCCCGCAGGATCCGCTCGCGGGGCTGCGCTGTCGTCGTCGTTTCAGCTCCTGACATACATCGACGATAACACTTGTGCGACATCGATGATGTGTTATCGTTGATGCATCGAAGTGGTTAGCACTGATGTATCAGTTGGCAGCCGACGTCTAAGGAGAACCGCGATGACCATCGCCACCCGGAAGCTGGGCGCAAGCGGCCCCGAGGTGTCCACCATCGGACTGGGGGCCATGGGGATGTCCGACCTGTACGGGCCCGCCGACGACGCCGAAAACATCGCCACCCTGCATGCCGCCCTCGGCGCGGGCCTGAACCTCATCGACACCGCGGACTTCTACGGCTCGGGCGCCAACGAGATGCTCATCGCCCGGGCGCTGAAGGGGCGCAGGCGCGAGGATGTCGTCCTGAGCGTCAAGTTCGGCTCGCGCCGCACCCCCGACGGCGGCTTCCAGCCCGTGCCCTACGACGTGTCCCCTGCAGCGGTCAAGGACCGCCTCGCCTACTCCCTGCGGCGACTGAACACCGACTACATCGACATCTACCGCCCCGCTCGCCTCAATCCCGACGTCCCCGTCGAGGAGACCGTCGGCGCACTAGCGGAGATGCAGCAGGCCGGCTTCATCAGGCACATCGGCCTGTCCGAGGTCGGGGCGGACACCATCCGCCGCGCCGCGGCCGTCGCACCCATCAGCGACGTACAGATCGAGTACTCGCTGCTCTCCCGCGGCCCGGAAGCCTCCGTCATCCCGGCGCTGCGTGAGCTCGGCATCGGCCTGACCGCCTACGGCGTGCTCTCCCGCGGCCTGCTCAGCGGCCACTGGACGGCCGCGCGGCACCTGGGCACGGACGACTTCCGCGCTCACAGCCCCCGCTTCCAGGGCGAGAACCTCCAGGCCAACCTGCGCCTCGTCGAAGCACTGGGACGTGTCGCCGGGCGCCTCGGCGCCACCACCAGCCAGATCGCCATCGCCTGGGTGGCCGCCCAGGGCCAGGACATCGTCCCTCTGGTCGGCGCCCGCCGACGAGAGCCCCTGGCCGAATCCCTCGACGCCGTCGGTCTCGTCCTGGACGCCGACGCCCTGGCCGAGATCGAAGCGGCCGTTCCCGCCGGGTCCGCCGCCGGCGAGCGCTACGCGGCCCCCCTCATGGCCACCCTCGACAGCGAACGCTGACCCTCACCTGACCCTGCCCGGCTCACCCACACGGCTCCAACGAACACCTCACCGAAGGACGGATCACCATGACGGACACCACCACCCGCGTCGCCCTGGTCACCGGCGGCTCCGGCGGCATCGGCCGCGCGGTCGTCGAGCGCCTCGCCAGGGACGGCATCGCCGTCGGCGTGCACTACGCCGGCAACAAGGCCCGTGCCGACGAGACGGTCGCCGCGGTCACCGCGGCCGGCGGCAGGGCGATCGCGGTCGGCGGCGACGTCGCCGACGAGCACGCCATGGCGGAGGCGTTCGACGCCGTGGAGCGGGAGTTCGGCGGCATCGACGTCGTCGTCAACACGGCGGGCATCATGCTGCTGTCGCCGATCGCCACGCTCGACCTGGACGACCTGGACCGGATGCACCGCACCAACATCCGCGGCGCCTTCGTGGTCTCCCAGCAGGCGGCCCGGCGGGTGCGCCGCGGTGGCGCGATCGTCAACTTCTCCACGTCGGTGACCCGCCTGCAGTTCCCGACCTACGGCGCCTACGCGGCCAGCAAGGCCGCCGTCGAGGGCATGACCCTGGTCCTAGCCCGCGAACTGCGCGGCAAGGACATCACCGTCAACGCCGTGGCCCCCGGCCCCACCGCCACTCCCCTGTTCCTCCAGGGCAAGGACCAGGCCGCGATCGACAACCTTGCCAAGGCCGCCCCGCTCGAGCGTCTGGGCACACCGGAGGACATCGCCGAGGCGGTCGCGTTCCTCGCCGGCCCGGCCCGCTGGATCAACGGCCAGGTCCTGTACGCCAACGGCGGCGTGGCCTGAGCGGCCTCCCCTTCTCCACGCCCTTCCTGACACCCGTCGCGTGCCTCCTTCTTCAGCGCAGGCAGCGAACCATCCCAAAGGAGAAGAACTCCCATGAGCAACATCGTTGTGATCACCGGCGCCTCCAGCGGCTTCGGCGCCCTGACCGCCCGTGCCCTCGCCGACACCGGCAACACCGTCTACGCCGGCATGCGGCAGACCACGACCCGGAACGCCCACCAGGTCGAGGCCGCCGCCGACTACAGCGCCCAGCACGGCGTCGACCTGCGCACCATCGAACTCGACGTCAACTCCCAGGAGTCCGTCGACGCCGCGATCAACCAGGTCATCGCCGAACACGGCCGCATCGACGTCCTGATCCACAACGCCGGGCACATGGTCACCGGCCCCGTAGAAGCCTTCACCCCGGAGCAACTGGCCGAGTTGTACAACGTGAACGTGCTCTCCACCCAGCGCGTCAACCGTGCTGCCCTCCCGCACATGCGCGCGGCCGGCGAGGGACTCGTGATTTGGGTGTCCAGCTCCAGTGTCAAGGGCGGAACCCCGCCGTACCTGGCGCCTTACTTCGCCGCCAAGGCCGGCATGGACTCCCTCGCCGTGAGCTATGCCGCCGAGCTCGCCCGGTGGGGTGTGGAGACGTCGATCGTGGTCCCGGGCTCGTTCACCAGCGGCACCAACCACTTCGCCCACTCCGGCCACCCGGCCGACCGCACGATCGAGGCGGAGTACGAGACGAAGTATCCCGGCCTCATGGACCAGGTTGCCCAGAAGCTCGCCGCACTGGCCCCCCGGGACGCGGACGCATCCCTGGTCTCCGACGAGATCGCCCGTATCGTCGCGCTCCCCGCAGGGCAGCGCCCGTACCGCGTGCACATCGACCCGGCCGACGACGGCTCCGAAGAGGTCTCGAACGTTGCCGACCGCATCCGCCGCGAGTTCCTCACCCGCGTCGGCCTCGACGACCTGCTCGCCGCACACCGGTAGTACGGTGGCGAGCCTGTGCCTGCAGGGCCCCGGCAGCCGTGATCGGCCGATCCGGAGCACGCGGGCCGGCTCGCCATCGGAATCCCGACCCTAGACAGCGGCAGGGCCGTAGACCCTTTTGCTGTACGCGGCGTATGCGCGCGGACCCAGGTACGGCAGGATCAGCCGTGGTACGAGCGGTGCGGTCGTGAGCATCAGGGTGACTACCGCCGGCTCGGCGATGTCGGCGAGCATACCGAAGATGACCATCAGGTTCTTCTTGGGAAGGCCGTTGATCGCATGCTCGCCGATCTTGTGCCACTCTTCCGCGCTCAGGTACTGGTTGACGATGGTGAGCACCTTCTCTTCTTCGATGGCCAGGTGCTCGGTGAGCTTCCGCCCCAGCAGTTCGATGCAGTCGGCGAGTCTCTCGGCTGTTGCGGCATCAACGGTGTCACGCCATTGCCTGCGGAGCGACGATGAGTCCGCGAGCAGCCGATCGATCTCTTCGTGCTGCTCTTCAAGCAGTGCGAGCGTCGGACGCAGGTCTGATGACCCGCGTTCGATGAGCTTGGGCCACAGGAGTTCGTCTTCACCCTTGTGGTGCAGGTGAAGGAAGTCGTCTATGAGGTCGGCGTGGTCGCAGACGACAGCCGCCCGGTCCGCGTCGCCGGCGGGCACGGCACGCACCAGATCAGGCATTCGACGGTAAGCGTCACGGAATGCCTGGTGAACTACCAGCATGTCGCGGACATCCGCGCCCTGGGTTGCAAGCGGGGACACTACTCTCCCTGTCTCATGAGGTCGTCATATTGGTTTCCAGAGCGTCGCGCGTCGCCGGCCGAACTGCGCAGCCCGGGGTCGGCCTACCGTGATCTCCGGGTGAGGCGTGAAGCACCCACCCATAATGTCGATCTCGGACGGATTGTTCTGTCCGCAAATTGCGGGATGGTCGCCCAGGATTGCCCTTTACGCCGTCAGGCTCGCCGACCCGCCGCCGGGGCCGCGCCGCCGCGCTCACCCTGGTAGCGGAGGCGGAAGTCCGTCGGCGAGACCCCGAAGCGTCGGCGGAAGGTCGCCGCGAACTGGCCCTGACTACGGTAGCCGCACGCCTGGGAGATCTGAAGGACCGGCTGCGCGGTATCGCGGAGCAGGTCTGCGGCCCGCTCCATGCGAAGGTTCACGAGATACCGGTGTGGCGTGAAGCCGGTCGACTTGGCGAACGAGCGGAGCAGGTGGTACTTGCTGACGTTCGTATGCGCGGCGAGATCATCGAGGCTGACGTCCTCGTGCAGGTGCTCGTGCATGTAGGTGATGATGTGCCGTACCGCGGTCGCGCACAGCGCGGCGGGCCCGACGCCGGGCGCGACCGCCGGTTCCGGCCCGTACAGCAGGTGCGTGGCGAGCATTTGCGCGATCGAGTCGGCATACAGCGCCGGCGCACGCCGCCGCAGCGCCCGCCCGAGCGCCAGGCCGGCCGCCGTGACGAGGGGATCGTCCAGCAGCAGCGCGTCCGGCAACCGCCGGGACCACGGGCCTCTGTCGCCGAGCGCGTCAGAAGTCTCCTCGAGCAGGTCAGCGCTGAGATGCATATGCAGGGACTCCAGCCGCTGCCCCGGCGAGGCTTCCCAGCGCAGCACGCTGACGTTGTCTGGTGCAGTCACGCCGACAGAGCCTGGGTGGTAGTTCGCCTGCTGCCAACGCCGCCCTTTGCGGCTCTCGATGGCGAACGTCCCGCTGACGACCAGCACGACGAGCAGGTCGCATGACTGCGCGGTGGTGAACTGTTCTGTCCGCGTCGGGTCGCGGTAGGTGCGGGCCAGGATCCCATGCCAGCCAAGCTCGGTGCTGCACAGGATCCGCCGGGACGGAAGAGAGCGCTCGGCCAGCAGGCTGCGCGCAAATGCCTGTTCCGGTGTCTGCTGCGGCGGTCGGCCCTGCCGCGGTTCCTGGCCAAGATTCCCCGAAATCATCACTGGAAATATAGCCGTTTGCGCCGCTCTGCCCGGCGATCAGCTATCGCTCTCAGCATCACTTCGTGGGCCGAGGGCCGTGGGCGTGAGACGGGGTTGTCGGTGGGGTGTGCCAAGGTAGAGGGGTGCGGCGCATCTATCCCGACATACAGGACAACCCGGACATAGCTCAGGCGTACGCCTACCCCGAGGACCGGCCGTGGCTGCGGCTCAACATGGTCGCCAGCGCCGACGGGGCGGCGTGGCTGAAGGGCCGATCGGGCGGCCTGTCGAGCAAGGGCGACAAGCGGATCTTCCAGGTTCTGCGCGGCCTGTCCGACGTCGTCCTCGCGGGCGCCGCGACCGTGCGCACGGAGGGGTACGGCCCGGTCAAGCCGCGCGACTCGTGGGCCGAGATCCGCGCGGGCAGGCCCGAGGTGCCGCCCATCGCGCTCATCACCCGCAGCCTGGACTTCGACCTCGACCATGAGCTGTTCACCGAAGCCCGCAGCAGGACGATCGTGATCTCCTGCGAGGCCGCCCCGCACGAGCGGCGCAAGGAGGCGGCCAAACGCTCCGACCTGATCGTGGCCGGAGACGAGGGCGTCGACATGCGGCGGGCCGTGGCCGAGCTGCACGAGCGCGGCCTGACCAGGATCCTGTGCGAGGGCGGCCCCAGGATCAACGCCCAGCTCTCGGCGGACGACCTGGTCGACGAGCTGTGCCTGTCGATCAGCCCGATGCTGGTCGGGGGCGGCGCGGCGCGCATAGTCAACGGCGAGCCCGCGCAGGTCGCACTGGGCCTCAGCCAGGTGCTGGAAGAGGAGGGGGTCCTCTTCTGCAAATACACGAGGGAGCATAGCCATGAGCGAGCCGACTGACCGGATTGAGCCCATCGAGGAGCAAGAGCCGGAGCCGGTGCCCAACCTGCCGGTGCGCCCGCCCGTGCCGCCCATGCTGGCCAAGCCGGTCAAGGCCATGCCCAAGCAGAACGGCACGCTGTTCTACGAGCCGAAGTGGGACGGCTTCCGCTGCATCGTGTTCCGCGACGGCGACGAGGTCTACCTGGGCAGCCGTAACGAGCGGCCGTTCACGCGCTACTTCCCCGAGCTGGTCGAGGCGGTCAGGGCCGAGCTGCCGGACAAGTGCGTGGTGGACGGCGAGATCGTGCTGCCCAGGGGGTCGCAGCTCGACTTCGACGCGCTGCAGCAGCGCATCCATCCGGCCGCCTCGCGGGTGAAGTTGTTGTCGGAGCAGACTCCCGCCCAGTTCATCGCGTTCGACCTGCTGGCGCTGGGCGATGAGTCGCTGATGGAGGCGCCGTTCTCGGAGCGCCGCGCGCGCCTTGAAGGGATATTTCCGGAAAAGGGCGAGTCCATCCGGCTGACCCCGGTCACAACCAGCGACGCGCAGGCCGCCGAGTGGTTCGAGACGTTCGAGGGCGCGGGGCTCGACGGCATCATCGTCAAGCCGGGCGACCAGCCGTACATCCCCGACAAGCGCACCATGTTCAAGGTCAAGCACGAGCGCACCGCCGACGTGGTGGTCTGCGGCTACCGCGAGCACAAGTCGGGCCCCATCGTGGGGTCGTTGCTGCTCGGCCTCTACAGCGACGACGGCAGGCTGCACCATGTGGGGGTGGCCGCCTCGTTCCCGATGGCGCGCAGGGCCGAGCTGGTGGAGGAGATCAGGCCGTACATCGCGGAGCTGAGCGAGCACCCCTGGGGCCACTGGGCGGAGCAGGCGGTGGCCAACCTCGGCCAGCCCGCCACCGGGCCCTCGAGGGGCGGGCAGCGGGTGCCGGGCGCGGTGTCGCGGTGGAACGCCAAGAAGGACCTGTCGTTCATCCCGCTCAGGCCGGAGCTGGTGATCGAGGTGGCCTACGACCAGATGGAGGGCGACCGGTTCCGGCACACCGCCCAGTGGCGGCGGTGGCGGCCCGACCGCACCCCTGAGTCATGCACGTACGAGCAGCTCGAACGGCCCGTCAGCTACGACCTCGACGACATCCTCGCTCGCTAGCCGACATTCCCGAATCGCCATCGGGCTCGTCGGAACGTGGACATCTCCAGGTTCAGGCGAGCCAGATGAGTCCGGCGAAGCGGCCGCCCGGCTGCTCTCTGCGGTGCGAGTAGAGCTCCTCCGACTCGATCGTGCAGCGGGCGTCATGGCGTACGTCCCGCAGGCCCGCCGCACGGAGCTGGGCCTCGATCCCGGCCCGCAGGTCGAGCGCGGGTGTCTCCCACGACGTCGTGGACCACGTCTCGGGCACGCGGGAGGCCACCCGCTCGCGCAGCTCGGCGGGCACCTCGTAGCAGCGGCCGCACGCGCCGGGCCCGACCAGCGCAACCATCCGCCCCGGCTCCGCGCCCTTGGCCGCCATGGCCGCGACCAGCGCGCTCGCGATGCCCGCCTCGGTGCCCGGGCGGCCGGAGTGCGCCGCGCCCACCATGCGTGCCACCGGATCGGCCACCAGCACCGCCGGGCAGTCGGCCCCGAGCGAGGCCAGCGCCAGCCGCGGCTCGGTGGTGAACACCCCGTCGAGCGGCGGCGGATCGTCCCCGAACGGCTCGCTCACGTAGGCGACGTCGGCGCCGTGGATCTGGCGCATGAACACGACGGCACGCACGCCCAGCTCGGCCGCCACCCCCGCCCGGTTGGCCCGCACGGCTTCCGGGTCGTCGCCGACCATCCCACCGAGGTTGCGCGACCCGTACGGCGGCGCGCTGACCCCTCCGTGGCGATCGGTGATGGCGACATGCACTCCAGGGGCCAGCTGCATGGCTCGATCCTAGTCGCAGCGCCTGCTGGCAGATCTCAGCGGCCGCGCAAGGCGCATCACGGCACGGCTCGGTGACGGTCCGCTTCGGCGTCGGGACGGGATGGGTTCCAGAGCTCGTCGGCCTGGCCGCGGGCGACATACTCCGCGTAGACGTCGGCCTTGTACCTGATCACGTCCAGGCATTCCTGAAGCTCGCGAATTTGCGCCTCGACCTGCTGCTCATGCTCGCGCAGCAACGCCAGGCGCTCGTGCTCGTTGCCGGCCCCCTGCCGGGTCAGCTCGACGTATCGCCGGATCGCCGCCAGCGACATCCCGGAGGAGCGCAGCTTGGTGCAGCTCGCCAGCCAGTCGAGGTCCTCCTCGTGGTAGATCCGCCGCCCGTTCGCCGTGCGGCGTACGGGGTTGGCGAACAATCCCTCCTTCTCGTAGAAGCGCAGCGCGTGGACACTCAGCCCACTGCGCCTCGACACCTCGCCGATGCTCAAATCCACGAGCGACTCCCGTCACATCGCCGCCGACGCCGCTTGATCTAGAGCCGACTCTAGCTTGTAGCGTCGCGATCCAGCCGATCGAACGAATGGGGAATGACCATGGCTGTTTGGTTCGTCACCGGAGCGTCGCGGGGTCTCGGGGCGGAAATCGTGCGCGAAGCACTGTCCCGGGGGCACAGTGTCATTGCCACGGCTCGGGACTCGGCGGCGGTGCTCACGAAATATCCGGACAAGCCTGCCGGGCTGCTGGCCGTGACCGCGGATGTCACTTCCGAGGAGCAACTGCAGGCCGCGGTCGATGCGGGACTGGCCGAGTTCGGCCGGATCGACGTCGTGGTGAACAACGCCGGGTACGGGCTGGTGGGCGCGGTCGAGGAGGTGTCCGACAAAGCGGCACGCGACCTGTTCGACGTCAACGTCTTCGGCGTGCTGAACACGTTGCGCGCCACGCTGCCCACGCTGCGTGCCCAGCGATCCGGGTACGTCCTCAACATCGGTTCGGTGGCCGGGTTCGCGACGGCCCCGGGCACGGGCCTGTACGGCGCGACGAAGTTCGCCCTCGAGGGCATCTCCGAAGCGCTGCACGGCGAGCTGGCACCGCTCGGTGTGCGGGTCGTCATCGTCGAGCCGGGCGGCTTCCGCACGGACTTCCTCAACGGCGCGAGCCTTCAGGTCCAGCCCGCAGCCATTTCTGACTATGACGCCGGCGCGGGCCCGATCCGCGCGGCCCTGGCCGCCAACGACGGCCGTCAACCAGGCGATCCGGCGAAGGCCGCCACCGCGATCGTGGACGTCGTGGAGGCCGGCGAGCCTCCGCTGCGCCTGCAGCTCGGCGCGGACGCGGTCGAACGGGTGGCGGCCAAGCTCGATCTCGTCCGCCGGGAGCTGGACCAATGGCGGCCCATCGCCCTCTCGACCGGCTTCTGAGCGCCCTTTCACCGGGCCGGTCGCGAGGTCAGCGGCCCTGCCAGGTGACCTTCTCCTTGGCGAGGAAGGCGGGGACGGCGGCGTGGAAGTCGGCGCTGCCGAAGACCGCGGCCACGATGTCGTCCCCGTCCGGCAGGCCGGCCACGCGCAGCCTCCTGACCGCCTCCTTCGCCGCCCACATCGACAGCGGCGCGTGCGACAGCAGCCGCTCCTCCACCTCAGCTTGCCGCGCGGGCAGGTCGTCGAGCGGGCACAGCTCGGCCACGAACCCGGCGGCGTGCGCCTCCTCGGCCGTGTACATACGGGCCCGCAGCAGCATGTCCAGGGTGCGGGCCGGGCCGAGGTGGTGCACGAGCAGCGAGTACGTGTTCATCGACAGGCAGTTGCCCAGCGTCCTGGCGATGGGCGCCCCGAACCGGGCACCCGGTACGGCCAGCCGCAGGTCGCAGGCGGCGGCCACGACCAGGCCCCCGCCCACGCAGTACCCCTGGACGACGGCCACGGTGGGCACCTTGACGCGTTCGAGCCGGTCGATGATGCGCTGGACCTTGCGCTCGTAGGCGATGCCGTCGTCGCCGTCGGTGAAGGCGGCGAACTGCGAAATGTCGGTCCCGGCCACGAACGCCCGCCCGCCGGCCCCCGACAGCACGAGGAGCTTGATGGCGGGGTCGGCGTCGGCGCGCTCGCAGGCGTCGTACAGGCCGTCCCACATCGCCCAGGTCAGCGCGTTGTGCTGGTCCGGCCGGTTGAACGTCACCCGCAGCACGGGCCCGTCGGCGGTGACGAGAAGCTCGCTCACACCGTCTCCTTCACTCTCCACGGAACGATCTTCAGCAGCGACGGCCCGGCCAGCAGCAGGGCGGCCAGCACGAGCACCACCAGCGCGATCGGCCGGGTGAGGACGATCGTCAGGTCGCCGTCCCCCATCGCGGACGTCTGCACGAGCGCCTTCTCGAACAGCGGCCCGATCACCAACCCGAGCACGAGTGGCGCCATCGGCAGATCAAACTTTTTCATGAAATATCCGGCCAAACCGGAGGCGAACACGATCCACACGCTGAACATGTTGTTGTCGATCGAATAGGCCCCGACGAAGCTGGTGACCAGGATCAGCGGATACATGTACCCGTACGGGATCCGCAACATCTGCGCGAACAGCGGCGCCAGGGGCAGGTTCAGCACCAGCAGCAGCACGTTCCCGATGAAGAACGAGGCCAGCAGCCCCCACACCAGCTCCGGCTGCTCATCGAAGAGCAGCGGCCCCGGCTGGATCCCGTACATCATGAAGGCCCCGAGCAGCACGGCGGTGGTCGCGCCGCCCGGGATGCCCAGCGCGAGGGTGGGCACGAAGTTCGCGTTCGCGGCGGCGTTGTTGGCGCTCTCCGGCGCCGCGACACCCTCGATCGCGCCCTGCCCGAACTCGTCCTTGTTCCGTGAGACCCGCTTCTCCACCCCGTACGCGAGGAAGGACGCCAGCGTGGACCCGGCGCCGGGCAGGCAGCCGAGCAGGTAGCCGATCAGGCTGCCCCGGGCGATGGCCCCCTTGGAGCGGGACAGCTCCTCCCGGGTGATCATCAGGTCCCTGAAGCGGGCCCTGATGGGCTCGGCCGCGCCCTGCCTGATCTGGTAGAGCACCTCCCCCACCGCGAACAGCCCGATCATCACCTGGACGAACGGCAGCCCCGACAGCAGATCCACGTCCCCGAACGTGTAACGCGGCAGCCCGGTGGCCGCGTCCACGCCGACGGTCGCGAGCAGGATGCCCAGCACGGCCATGGCCAGGCCGCGCAGCCGCGCTCCGCCGGAGAAGCTCACGATGGTGGTGAGTCCGAGGATCATGACTGCCAGGTTCTCCGGCGGCCCGAAGTCGAGCGCCAGCTTGGCGAACGGCGGCGCCATCGCCACCAGCAGCACCAGCGAGACGATGGCCGCCACGAACGACCCGATGGCCGCGATCGACAGCGCCGCGCCGGCCCGGCCCTTGCGGGCCATCTGGTAGCCGTCGATCGCGGTCACCACGCTGGCCGCCTCGCCGGGCGTGGAGATCAGCACGGAGGTGATCGTGCCGCCGTACTGGGCGCCGTAGTAGATCCCGGCGAGCATGATGAGCGCGGTCAGCGGCTCGAACGACAGCGTCAGCGGCAGCAGCACGGCCACGCCGGTCGTGCTGCCCAGCCCGGGCAGCAGGCCGATGACGGTTCCGGCGAGCACGCCGACGAAGCACCAGAGCAGGTTCGCGGGCGTGAGGGCCGCGCCGAAGCCCATGACCAGGTTGTCCAGCATCAGCCGTCACCTCCGACGCCCAGCAGCCCACCGGGCAGCGGCACGCCCAGGAACAGCACGAACACCGCGTAGATCACCAGCGTGGCGGCGACGGCCACGCCGGCGGCCGACACCACCCGCTGCTTCTCCACGAACGCCGACACGGCGAACACCAGCAGCCCGAACGCCACCAGGAACCCGGTCAGCGGCACCAGCAGCAGCGCGACCAGCAGCATGGCGAACACGGTCCACAACGTCCTGACGCGCTGGGGGTCGCCCTCTGCCGAGGCGGGCGCGGCACCGCGTACGGACCGCAGGAGGCAGGCGGCCGAGAGCACGGCCAGTGCCACGCCGCTCACCAGCGGCAGGAACCCGGGCCCCACCTGCCCGCCGTCCTTGATGATGCCGTAGCCGAACGAGGCGGCGGCCATCGCCACCGACAGGCAGACGAGCACCGCCCAGACGACCGACTCGCCGCGGAGCAGCTGCCTCATGACGGCTTCTTCAGCACCGGCGCGAGCGCCGTGTCGAGCTGTTCGAGGTATTTGCCGAAGTCGTCGCCGTACAGCTCGGCCTGCTGCAGGTAGTTGTCCTTGAGCCACTTCTGGAACTCGGCGGTCCTGGTCACGCCCTTGGCCGCCTGCTCCCAGTACGCCTTCTCGCGCTCGTCCAGCCCGCCGGGCCCGATGAATCCCCTGAACTGGACATACGAGACGTCGATGCCCTGTTCCTTGGCCGTGCCCAGGGAGGCGAACTCCGGGTAGGTGTAGCGCTTGTCGGTGGTGACGCAGAGACCTCTGAGGTCACCGGACTTGAGCTGGCCGATCACCTCGCCGGGGTTCAGCAGGGCGACCTGGATCTGGCCGCCGAGCACCGCGGGCACCAGCTCGCCGCCCGACTCGAACGGCACCCGCTGGAACTTCACGCCGGTCTTCTGCTCGATCATCGTGAAGATCACGTTGTCCACCCCGTACGCGCCCGACATGCCCACGCTGACCCGGCCGGCCTTGGCCGCGTCGACCACGTCCGTGCAGGTCTTGAACGGCGCGTCCTTCTTGACCACGAGGATGCCGCCGTCCTCGGCCAGCTTGGCGACGGGCGTGAAGTCCTTGCGGCTGAACGACACTTGCCCGCTGATCGGCAGGGACAGGATGGCGTTCTCGGTGGCGAGCAGGTAGTTGCCGTTGCCCTTCTTGCCGAGCAGGGCGGAGTAGCCGACCGCGCCGGAGCCGCCCTCGCGGTTCTCCACGGTGACCTTCAGCCCGGGCTGGGCCTTCTCCAGCGCGGCGGCGATGGCGCGACCCGCCAGGTCGCTGCCGCCGCCCGCGGAGAACGGCACGATCATGCGTACGTCGCCGCGCGGCTTCCAGGCGCCGCCCCCGGCGTCCGCGGTGCCGCCGCACGCGCTCGCCAGGAGCAGGGCGAGCGCCGCGATGGCCGCCCTCATGACTCCAGCTCCTTGAGCTTGGCGGCGAACTTGTCCAGGTTGATGATGAAGCGTTCGTGAGTACCCTCGCCGACCTTCCCGTTGGCGTCCTCGGCGACCACGGCGAACGTGACGCGCCGCCGGTCCACCTCGGTCACCGTGGCGGTCGCGGTCACTTTCCCGCCCTTGAGCGTGGGCGCCACGTGCGCGATCTCGACCTTGCTGCCGACGCTGCCCTCGCCGTCGGCCAGGTAGGGGGTCAGCGCCTCGATCGCGGCGTCCTCGATCAGGTGGACCAGGTTGGGGGTGGAGAAGATGTCGTGGTCGCCGCGGCGGGTACAGTGCCGCTCCGCCACGACCCAGGTGAGGCCGGCGCTCACACCGGGGGCCAGCTGGTCGCTCATGAACTCTCCAAGGGGGTGGGGGATTGGGCCGCCGCGCCTTCGGCGAGCAGCCGGTCGATCTCCTGCTCGGTCAGGCCGCACTCGCGCAGCACCTCGACGGTGTCCGCGCCGAGCAGCGGCCCGGCAGGCCCGCGTGTCGTCGGCGTCGCCGAGAAGCGCATGGCCGAGCCGAGCTGGCGTACGGGGCCGATCTCGGGATGCTCGGCATCCCAGTAGAACCCGCGCTGGTTGAGGTGCTCGTCGTTGAACACCTGGGCGTAGTCGGAAATGGGGGCGCACGGCACGCCGTGCTCGTCGAGCGCGGCCACGACCTCGGCCGTGGTGCGCAGGGTGGTGGCCGCCTCGATGGCCGGGATCAGCTCGTGGCGCAGGCCGTGCCGGTCGTGCGCGTCCGCGTACCGCTCGTCCTCGAGCAGGGCGGTCAGGCCGAGCGCGACGCAGAAGCCGTGCCAGGTCTTGGGGGTGACGGCGCCGACCGTGCACCAGCCGTCGGAGGTGCGGATCGCCTGGTACGGCGCCGTGCTCTGGTGTGCGGAGCCCAGTGGCCTGCCGACCTCGCCGGTCGCGAAATACTTGCCGGCCTCCCAGATCGCGAACGACACGGCCGACTCCAGCAGCGACACGTCCACGTGCTGGCCCTGACCGGTCAGCGCGCGGGCGTGCAGCGCGGAGACCGCTCCAAGCGCGCCGTAGAGCCCGCACACCAGGTCGGCGATGGGCACGCCGACCTTGACCGGGTCGCCGTCCGGCATGCCGGTGACGCTCATCAGGCCGCCTCGGGCCTGGGCCATGATGTCGAGTCCTGGCTTGTCCGCGAGCGGGCCGTCCTGGCCCCAGCCGGAGGCCGAGACGTACACGAGCCTGGGGTTGAGCTCGTGGAGGTCGTCGAAGCCGAGGCCGAGGCGGCGCATCGCGCCGGGGCGGAGGTTCTCCACCAGCACATCGGCGCCCGCGACGAGACGGCGGAAGGCCGCCACGCCCGCCTCCGACTTCAGGTCCAGCGCGATCGAGCGTTTGTTCCTGTTGAGCCTGGCGAACGGGGAGCTGTGCCCGGCCGTGAACGGGCCGATGGCGCGGACCCCGTCGCCTCCGTTGGGGTTCTCGACCTTGACGACGGCGGCGCCCAGGTCTGCGAGCTGCATGGTCGCGAAGGGCGCAGCCATGAACGCGCCGACCTCGACGACCCGGATGCCGGACAGTGGAGTGGTCATATGTTTCGAAAACCTCACTTCAGGCCGAGTTGGTCTATTGTCTACAGAAGACAAGTGAGCTAGACAAGGGTTCTGCCGGAAGTTCTTCGGCACTATGGCGGCAGACAAAGATCGCCTACGACAAGAGAGACCACGATGCGCATCGAGGCACCCCCCAGCATGGTTCAGCTCGCCACCGAGGCGCTGATGCGCATGCTGCTCAGCGGCAAGCTGCAGCCGGGCGACCGGGTCGTGGAGAACCAGCTCACCCAGGAGCTGGGCGTCAGCAGGCCGCCGCTGCGCGAGGCCATGCGGGTGCTGGAGCAGCAGGGGCTGATCACGCAGCAGCCGCGGCGGGGCGCGTTCGTCACGCAGCTCACGCTGCACGACATCTACGAGATCCTCACGTTGCGCCGCGAGCTGGAGCGGATGGCCGTGGACCTGGGCGTTCCGGTACGCGAGCCCGCCCGGCTCCAGCGCTGCCACGCCGCGCTCGACCGCCACGAGGCCGCCGCGCGATCCGGCGACTGGCTGGGAGTGCTCGAGCAGGCCGTCGAGTTCCACAGCTCGGTGATCGGGCTGTCGGGTCACCGGCGGCTGGAGGAGGCGTACCGGTCGATCCAGCTCCAGATGCTGCTCTGCATGGGCATGAACCGGCAGGCCAGGGCGTCCGGCGAATCGCTCGTCGACGACTGGGACCGGCACCGGCGGCTGCTGGAGGTGATCGAGGCGGGCTCGCCCGAGGCCGTGCACCGGGAGCTGGCGGGGCATGGGGACATGGCGTTCCTCGACGGCATCGAGGAGCGGGTCGGCGGCCACACCCCCGAGTCGCTGGCCTGGCTGAAGCGGGTCAGGGAAGGAGACACATGATCGAGGCGCTCCAGGAGGCGGTGGGCTGGACGGGTCCGCTGCGCGAGGACGTCGTCGAGCGGCGGCACCTTGTGTTCTTCCTGCATGCCATCGGAGCCACCGGGGACTTCGGGGCTTCCGGGGACCTCGGGGCTTCCGGGTACGAGGTCCCGCCCACGTTCACGGCGTGCTTCCTCGACGAGCCGCCGTCGCTGCCCGCCGCCGCGTCGTACGGGTCCGGGTGGCTGAACGGAGGCGACCGGTTCGAGTACCACGCGCCGCTGCGGGTCGGCGACGTGATCGTGTCGCGACCGCGGTTCACCGGGGTCGTCGAGAAGAGCGGGTCGGCGGGCTCGTTCGCGCTGCTGACGTTCGAGACGGAGTTCCGCCGGCCCGGCGGCGAGCTGGTGGTCAGGCACATCGGGAGCAGGATCAGGAAATGACCGACATTCCCCCGCTGACGGAGACGACCACGTTGCGGAGGCTCGTCGAGTACGCCGGAGCCTCGGGCGACTTCTACGGGATGCACTACGACCTCGACTTCGCCCGTTCACTCGGCCATTCCGAGCTGGCCGTGCACGGGCTGCTCAAGGCCGCCTACCTGGGCAGACTCGTCACGGAGTGGCTGGACGGGCGGGGCCGGCTGGCCGCGCTGGAGGTCAGCTATCGCGGCATGGACTTCCGCGACCGCGCCCACACGTGCCGGGGCCGGGTGACAGCCACGGATGGAAACCGGGCAGAGCTGGAGCTGTGGGGCGAGGACGATACGGGCCGCCGCACTACGCTCGGGCGTGCCGAAGTGATTTATGACGTGATTTTTGACGTGATTGATGACGAGGAGTCTCGATGACGAACCTTGCCGACCTGCACGATCTGATGGCCCGGCTCGGGCATCCGGTGGTCGAGACCGCCTCCACCGCGCAGTCGCGGTTCGCGGACGGGGCGCCGTACCGGTTCGAGATCCCCAGCGTCGAGGGCCCCGCGGTGCTGGAAGCGGTGGTGGCCGAATCCGACCGGCTCGGCGTGCCGATCGCCAGGACGTCACAGGGCAGCGGCGTGATGATGCTGACGGACGCCGAGATCTCCGACATGGCGAGCATCGGGGCCGAGCGGGGCATCGAGATCAACCTGTTCCTCGGGCCGCGGGCCGCCTGGGACACCGGCGGCCAGGCCAAGCTGACGCAGGCCGTCGGCGCCGCGGCGCGGGGGAACGCGATGGTGGCGGCCTGCGTGGCGGACGCGCTGCGGGCCTGCTCGCTGGGCATCCGCAGCCTCCTCGTGGGCGACCTCGGCACGCTGGAGGTGCTGCGCGCGCTGAAGGCGGACGGCACGCTGCCCGCCAACCTGGTCCTGAAGACGTCCGTGCTGATGCCGCTCACCAACGGGCCGACCGCGGCGATCCTGGAGCGCCTGGGCGCGACCACCGTGAACGTGGGCACCGACCTGACCGTGCCGCACCTGGCCGAGATCCGGGCCGCGACCCGGCTGCCGATCGACCTCTACCTGGAGGTGCCCGACGACCAGGGCGGATTCGTGCGGTTCTACGAGGCGGTGGAGATCGTACGGGCCGCCGCGCCCGTCTACCTGAAGATGGGGCTGCGGAACGCGCCCAACATCTACCCCTCAGGGTCGCACCTCGGGGCGGTGCCGCGGGAGCTGGGACGTGAGCGGGTGCGGCGGGCGGCGCTGGTGCAGCGGCTGATCGAGCAGCTCGACCCCGCGCTCGGCAAGCAGGCCGGCGCCGGACCCGCGCCGGACCTGGGCGTCCCGGAGATCTAGACGCCCAGCCCGGCCCTCCACCCGCCGCACTTGGGGCGCCCGGCCCTCCTCACCCTTCCCCGAAGGGACCTCCACCGAAGTGCGGCGGAGGAGACGCGTGCGGGCGGGCAACCGTCACGTGTGCCGGCGGCGGATCGTGAGTGGTCACCGGCTCACGCGCGCAGGCGGTGCACGGTCAGCGGGCCGCCGCCCCAGCGGCCGATGGCCTCCTCGTCGGCGAAGGCCAGGACCCGCATCATGTTCCCGCCGTCGCTGAGCTCCACGTTGCGGCGCAACCTGCGCACCAACGGGCGGGGCAGGCGGGTCGTGCCGGCCTCGACCGTGTCCCCGTAATGGGGGGCGAAGGCGACGCCCGCGAAGCCGGTACGGCCCAGCAGCGTGCGGATGGTCTGCGACGAGTAGAACATCAGGTGGTTCTTGGTGAAGCCGCTCCACGCCCGCCCGTACGCCTTGAGCAGCAGCGACCGCGCGTTCACGGTCAGGATGAGCAGCACCCCGCCGGGCGCCAGCAGCCGCCTGAACCTCGCGAAGTCGTCCAGCGGCCTGGGCAGGTGCGCCAGCACCGACCAGAGCGTGATCACGTCGAACCCGCCGGCGGCGATCTCCGGCACGTCCTCGGGCGCGCCGAAGTACGTACGCGCGGTGCTCAGCCGCTCGTTGGCCTGGACGACGGACTCGGGCGACAGGTCCACCCCGCAGGCGTCGAACCCGCGCCGCTCCGCCAGCTCGAGGAACAGCCCGACCCCGGAGCCGAAGTCGAACAGCCGCCGCTCCTTGCCCTCGTCGAACACCGGCGAGAACGCCTGCATGGTCAGCTCGTAACGGCGTTGCCGGTTTGCGGCGTAGTTGCCGGTCAGGAAGGTGCTGTAGCCGTTGGCGTACAGGTCGCCGAGGCGCTCTGGACGGATGTTGGGGTTGCGGTAGAGAAAGCCGCATCCCGGACAGCGGACGACGTGGTAGCGCCATCCGTTGCCCCCGGGCGAGAAGAGCGGCTGCTGGCGGGACTCCCCGCACATCATGCAGCTCAGGAACTCCTCTATCTCCTTCAGCGTCCTGAGCTGCCGGTAGTCCGCCAGCTCCATGACCGGAGCCCGCCTGGTCAGCAACCGCCACTGAGCCTCGCGGATCAGCCGCTCCCCTGGACGGACGTAGACGCGCTGACCCCAGGGAACGCGGTCATATCGGGAGCCATAGGCCAACCGGCCCAACAGTCGAGGTGCCATGCGAAGCGTCTTGCCCGCCCGACTTGATAGCCATGCGTAGGTGTTCGCGTACTTTACGTGACCTTAGGTGTTCGAGACTGTCGAGCAAGCGTATGCTTGGGCGCGTGCCTGACTATCGCAATCTCATCGGCGGCGAACTGGTCCCCGCAAGCGACGGCAGAACCCTCGATTCGGTCAATCCGGCCACCGGGGAGGTGTGGGCGCGGATCCCGGCCGGCGGGCCCCGCGACGCCGAGGCGGCCGTGGCGGCGGCCCGCCGCGCCTTCCCCGCCTGGTCGGCGCTGCCCGCCCTGGCCAGAGCGGGCTACCTGCGCAAGGTGTCGGAGGTGTTCGCCGGGAACGCCGAGGAGCTGGCCAGGCTGGAGACGCGCGACAACGGCAGGATCCTGCGTGACACGCTGAAGAAGGACCTGCCGGGGATGGCGTACCTGTGGCAGCTGGCCGCCGGGCAGTGCCTCGACGCGGCCAAGGGCGACACGGTCATCCTGGGCCCCGACACGCTCGGGATGACGCGGCGGGAGCCGTACGGCGTGGCGGTCTGCATCATCCCGTGGAACTCCCCCATCTCGACCTTCTCCGCCAAGGCGGCGTACGCGTTGGCGGCCGGCAACACGGTGATCGTCAAACCGGCCGAGCAGGCGAGCGCGTCGGTGCTGCGGCTGGGCGAGCTGCTGGCGGAGGTGTTCCCGCCCGGGGTGCTCAACATCGTCAGCGGTCTGGGCGAGGAGGTCGGAGACGCGCTCGTACGGCACCGCGACGTGGCCAAGATCAGCCTCACCGGCTCCACGGCCACCGGCCAGGCGATCACCCGGGCGTCGGCGGACGCGCTCAAGCCGCTGACGTTCGAGCTCGGGGGCAAGTCGCCCAACATCGTCTTCCCCGACGCCGACCTGGACGCGGCCGCCCAGGGCGTCACCGTGAACTCGATCTACACCGGCAACGCCGGACAGGTGTGCGTGGCGGGCTCCCGCATCCTCATCCACCGCTCGATCTGGGACGAGATGCTCGGCCGCATCGAGCGCGTCTGCGCGGACCTCGTCCTGGACGACCCGCTGGACCTGCGGACGACCATGGGCCCGATCGTGTCGTCGGCGCAGTACGACCACGTGAAGTCGTACCTCGAGCTGGCGGAGAAGGAAGGGGCGAGCCTGGTATTCGGCGGCCGGACGGGGGCCGAGGTGGCGCCCGGCCTCCCGGGCGGCTACTGGGTCGCCCCCACGCTCTACACGACCACGGACAACTCGCTCCGGATCTGCCAGGAGGAGATCTTCGGCCCGGTGGCCGTGGCCATGCCGTTCTCCTCCGACGAGGAGGCCCTGGAGATCTCGAACGACTCCCGCTACGGCCTGGCGGCCGGCGTCTGGACGCGTGACCTGGGCCGGGCGCACCGGTTCGTGCGCGATCTCCAGAGCGGTACGGTGTGGGTGAACACGTTCCGCCAGATGCCGCCCGGGCTGCCGTTCGGCGGCGTCAAGGACAGCGGGTACGGGCACGATTCGGTCCTCGAGTACACCCGCGAAAAGGCAGCCATAATCCAGATTTAGTCAGATAGATTTACCCCTCATGAGCGAGGGGATCAAGGACCAGCCGGGCCTGTCGGAGGCAGCCGCCCAGTCCCGTGCGTCGGTGCTGCGCAGCCGCGCGGAGTCGTACATCGCCCTGTCCAGACACGACGCCGCGATCGCGGATCTGACGGAGTCGATCGCGCTGGCGCCCGACAACGCCCGCGCCTGGCGGCTGCGCGGCGAGAGCCACCGCGTCATCGAACGCTACGAGGCCGCGCTGGAGGATTTCGACGAGGCGCTCAGGCTGGAGCCGGACAGCGCGTACGCCCTGGGCTCGCGCGGCCAGACGTACGCCGCGATGGGCCGTTTGGAGGACGCCATGACGGACTTCGAACACGCCCTCACCCTCGCCCCCGACTCGCTGTGGATCCTGGAGGCGAAGGCCGACGCCCTGGTGGACCTGGACCGCCTTCACGAAGCCCTTGAGGAGCACGGGAAGATCATCGCCCTGAACGAGGAGCTGCCCTATTCCTGGGTGGCCCGCGGCGACCTGTACCAGCAAATGAACCTTTACCCCGAGGCCATCGACGACTACACGAAGGCGTTGGAGGTCAACCCGGAGTACGTACGCGCGCTGAGCCGTAGGGGCGAGGCGTTTCGCATGACGGACCGCTACGAGGAGGCGTTGGCAGACCTCAACCGCGCCCTGGAGCTGGACCCGGAGAACGACCGCGCCTATGGCAGCCGGGGCGCGGTGCTGAGCGAACTGGGCGACAATGAGGCGGCCCTGAACGATCTGAACAGGGCGATCGAGCTGGACCCCGAATACATTTGGGCGTTCCGGGTACGCGGGGAAATCCTCCAGGAGCTCAACCGCCACGAAGAAGCGGTCTCCGACTTCACCCAGGCCCTCCACCTGGAATTCGGCGACTGAACAGGAAATGGGTAGGTGGGCCGGGCTCCACCCACCCCTTGCCCGTCTGAGTGGTCATGCCCCTGACACCCGCCCCGAGCGGTGCTCGCTTTCGCTCGCGCGCCCTCCCAGGCGGGCTGACGCCCGCCCCCTGCTCGACCTCGCTCCGCTCGGACGCCTTCCTAAGACGCTTTCGCCCCTCCATGACCATCCACCCAGAGTGCAACCCTGACCGGCTGTCCGCGGAAAGCCGTATGGCAAGGACCACCACCCGAGACGGGGTCGGCTCGAGGGCGTTGTCGGGCCAGTGGAGCCGGCCTGCCCCGACTCCCGAGGGCAAAGGATTTCTACTTGAATGAAAAATCTTCCACCTGAGTAACAAACGAGAACGTCTGAACCACCCCTAAGGTGCGCAGTCCTCGGTCCCCGAATCGCTCACCTCACCCCGAAGCGGCCCGCAACAGGCGAAGCTGACCAATCTCAGTGACGTTCTTCATCAGCTCGGAATTCACCCAGGCGACCATATGGGCGACGGTGTGCTTGGAGTCCTTTGGCCATGGGAAGGCGGGGGCCGTGGCGTCCAAGTCGGCGTCGGTGAGGCGATCCAGCACCGCCAACCAGTCCTCACGGAGGCTGCGCAACCACTCGATGGCGGTCCTTCCATCACCTGGCCAAGCGATCTCGGCCCTCTCCCGCGGTGTCCGGCCCTGAGCGTGATCGATAGTCACGCTCCACCACCAGCCGATGTGCCAGCTCACCCAACCGATCGTGGGAACCGGGACGGGGTCGGGCTCGATCTCCGCCCAGTCAGGCGCCCAGGTCCCCTCGACGTCCGGACGCACAGTCCAGCAGCGGGAAGCGGGCTCCCACAGGAAGTCCGCGGGCTCCAGCCGCTCCAGATGGTAATCGAACAGCGACCAGGTGAAGTCGAACTGCCAGCGCAGCAGCTCGCATCGGGATACATGCATTGGTTGATCATGACAGAAATTACAGTCCATTGCAAAGAAATAGTCGACTTAAGATTTACAGTAGCCTCCACTTATGCAGGAAGGACTGCGGGAGCACAAGAAGCGGCAAACTCGGCAGCGTATCTCCGAGGTGGCCATCGGCCTGTTCGTGGAGCGCGCCTTCGAGAACGTGACGATCGCCGAGGTCGCGTCGGCCGCCGAGGTGTCGGTCAACACTGTCTACAACTACTTCGAGTCCAAGGAGGATCTTGTCGTGCCGCGGGAGGAGGCCTCCCCGCAGCGGCTGGCCGACATCGTGCGGCAGTGTCGGCCTGGGGAGTCCGCGGCGGGCGCGGTGCTCCTGCTGAGCGCATGTGCATCCGCAAAGGCGCAGCGTGGGGCTCTGCCGGAAAAGGACGGCACGATGCCCAGAAACAATAGCGCCGCCCGCCGCGAACAAGCCCGCGCTCTCGCGGCCGCCGAAGGAATCTCCTACACCCAAGCCCTCCGCCGCTTTGACGAGGCCCGAACCGCTGTCGGCGAGGCCGACGGCGAAGAGGCTGCCCCGGTAGTCCAGAAAAGATCGGCCTTGATCCGGTCGGGCTGGATCAGCGTGCCGTCCAGCACCAGGTAATGCAATCCGTCGCGCTTGGCCTTCCGTAACGCCTGCCCAGCTTGAGCGAGCGAGCCGGCAACAGCTTGACCGTCTCCTCCACATACCGCCACGCGGTCGCCGTGGACACTCCAAAGCCGGCGCCAAGTTCGGTATAGGTCTCGCCTTTGCGCACGTAGACCGGCATCAGCAGGGCCTGCTGACCGAGGTTCAGCCGCCGCCGGACCGATCTGATCGCCTAACGGTGGCGCCGGATCACTCCGGCGACGTCACCGGCGAACGCCGGCATCGCGATCGTGCTGTGACCAGGGCGCCCATCTGGGGGATTGGAAACGGTTCATTGACTGTCTGGGAGCAGACCGGCAAGACCACCGATCGTCACGATCTACGCCGTCACAGTCTCCCGGTAGGCCGGGCACCCCACGCCCCAACTCGCCGCACTGGTCCGCGGCCACTGGACGATCGAGGCGCTCCACCACATCCGCGGCGTCACCTACTGCGAAGATGCCACGAAGATCCGTAATGGTGCTACACCTCGGATCATGGCCGGCTTCCGGAGCCTGGCCATCGGGTTGGCGCGCCTGATCGGCTGGACCGACACCGCCGCCGCTGACCACTACCGCAGCCATCCCTCAGACAGTCTTCAGCTACTCGTTCTCGTGACGTGAGAACGCTTCAGCCCTGGGCGAAGACCACGTCATCGAAATCCGGCGGCACAAGAGCACCGTCAGCTCCAGAACCTGACACCAACCATCCCGCACCCACACTGATCACAAGCGACGATTTAACAGATCAGCAACGGAGCCTTGAAGGCAGGTGAGCAAGTCGACTCTGCAGGAGCACCACCCGAGATGGATGGGCTCGGGGGCGTTGTCGGGTCAGTGGAGCCGTCCTGCCCGGTGTAGCTCGTCGAAGACGATCTGATCCACGGCTGACACGCGATGACGGTCGGCGTAGGTCAACCAGGCGATCTCTTCGATCTCCTTGCTGGGCGTAGGTGTCCCGTGGTGATCGGCCGTGTAACAGGCCATCTTCACGATGACACCCGCGGCGTGGCCGTGTGCCTGTGCCTGGTAGGTCCCCAGGTGGGCGGCGGTGGCGGGGACGATGGCGACGGACAACTCCTCATCGATCTCGCGGACAAGGGTGTCGAGATCGGTCTCGCCGAGTTCGCGTTTGCCGCCCGGGAGGTAGTAGACGTCCTTACCGTACGATCGAGTGCTGAGGATCTTGCCGTCCTCCAGGTGAATCCATGCGATCTTGTCAATGTCGGCGGCCACCGCGATCTCCTGTCCGTATGAGGGCGGTACGTTACACCATTCCGGGCAGATCCCAGCTTTTGGTCGCTGCTCCTCAGGGCAACCAAGAGGGGAGCAACAATGCGAGGCTCGACACGAACGATGAGCGGCTGACCAGGTAAGCGCACCGCAGACCGTCATGCCGACGGAAGACCTGCGCCGGGCCAAGCTCCACGCCATCGCCCGGGCGGCACGCGAGAGCGGCGGATCCGCCTCGGCGTCGTCAGCCTCCGGGAGCGGTGGCGTGCGCGTCTGCAGGCCACAGGAATACCAGGCCGGCGGGCGACCCTGACGATGGAGGACCTTTCTGCTCCGGGCATGGGACCTGGCGTGTTCGACACCACCAGCCCCGGTAGCTCCCCCGGCGCGCTGCCTGCGAACGGCGGGCGGCCTCGCGCCGGGTGCGAGGTCCTACGACCAATGCTGTACGGCAGACCGGGCTGTGGCCGGAGGCGGCAGCGGGCGAGACCGCCGTAGCGTCAACGCCATGAAGATCGGAATTCTCGGAACGGGCAACGTAGGACGGGCACTGGCCGTCGGCTGGGCCGGTGCGGGTCATGACGTCGTCCTGGGCTCGCGGCGGTCGGACGACCTGGAATTGCGCGCGGAACTGGCGGCTGTGCTGGGAGAGGGCGTACCGGTCGTTGCCCCCTCCTCAGCCGTCGCGGGAGCGGAGGTAGTGGTCAACGCGACGCCCGGCACCGCATCCGTGCCGCTGCTCGCCGAGATAGGCGCCCCGGCCCTGGCGGGGAAGGTGCTGCTCGACGTGTCGGTCGGCTTCACGGAGGACGGCGCTCTCTCCCATCCCGGAGAGAGCCTGGGAGAGGAGATCCAGCGAACGTTTCCGGACACGATGGTCGTCAAGACGCTCTGTACCGTCGACGCACGGCTCATGGGCGCGCCTGACTCGTTGGAGGGCCCGAGCACGGTCTTCCTCTCGGGGGATGACGCCGAGGCCAAACGCACGGTCGGCGGGCTACTGAATGAGCTGGGCTGGCCCACGGAGTCGCTGCTCGATCTGGGAGGCATCACCACGGCTCGGGGCCAGGAGCATTACAGCTTGCTCTTTCTGGGGATCGCCGGCGCCATCGGCTCGTACGGTTTCGGGATACGGGTGGTTCCTCCGACCCGGGGCTAGGTGGCAGTCTTCAACTCTTCGCGTTGGCTTCAGAAGGCCACGCCGCAGCGCAGGATGACGTTGGCGTACGGCCGCGCCTCGCCGGTGCGCACCACCAGCTTGCTGGCGGAGGAGAGCTGCTTGAGCCGTTCGTGCGGCACGTACGCCAGCCCCGGCAGCCGCTCGCCGAGCAGCGCGTGACAGGCCGGGTTGGCCGCGCGGACCTCCTCGGCCGCCGTGGCGCCCTCGACGACGATCTCGGCGAGGATGCCGTCGAGCACGTCGGCGAACGACGGGATGCCCGCCACGAACGCCAGGTCGACCACCTGCGCGCCCGGCGGCAGCGGCATGCCGCTGTCGCAGATCAGCAGCTCGTCGGTGTGCCCGAGCCGGGCCAGGGCGCCCGCCAGGGCCGCGTTGATGACGCCGCCGCGCTTCACCGAATACCTCCGAGGATGCCCCGGCCTTCAGGCCGGGCAGGAATTGGACTCCTGCGGAGCAGGACAGGAACGGCTGATGCGCTCCCAGGGCGGATCAGCGTCCGGTAGAGTCGCGTCCGCGGGGTGCGAGAACCAAGCCTCCCCCGCGTGCTGATCGAGAACCAAGACAGCACATGCGTTTCCAAGCTTGCCGTACCAAACCGGGCAGGTTCCGTCCCGGCTGGTGTTGATGGAGTAAGACCTTGCTGGTCGCTGACCTGCAGGGCTTCCTGAGCCAGGAATCCCCCTGCTTCAGCAGCTGGGGGAGGGTTCAAAGGTCCTCCACTTCCGCCATCGTCGGGTACGAATCCTGGGCTCCCGGTCTGCGCACGGCCGCGGCGCCCACCCTGGCGGCGAACGCCGCGGCGTCCGCGAGCGGCTCGCCCGCGGCCAGGCGCCAGGCCAGCGCCCCGGCGAACGCGTCGCCGGCTCCGGTGGTGTCCACGGCCGTCACGCGGGGACTGGGCACCGCGTGTACGGCGCCGTCCTCGGCCACCACGGCCCCGTCGGCGCCCAGGGTGATGACGACCGAACGGGGGCCCAGTGCCAGCAGATTCTTGGCCTGCCGGTCCGGCTCGCCGGGCGCGCCGAGCAGCAGGGCCGCCTCGTGCTCGTTGACGACCAGCGGATCGCACAGCGCCAGCAGCTCGTCCGGCACCGGAGCGGCCGGCGACAGGTTGAGCACCGCGCGGCGGGCCAGCCGGGCCGCGGCGAGCACCGCCGGCAGCGGGATCTCCAGCTGCAGTGACACGACCGGAGCCGACCGCAGCAGCGGCGCCGCCTCCAGCACGTCCTCTTCGGTGAGCCGGGCGTTGGCGCCGGGGGCGACGATGATGCTGTTGTCGCCCTGCGGCCCGACGGCGATCATGGCGATGCCACTGGCGGCGGGCGTGTCGTGCAGGTGGCCGAGGTCCACGCCGTCGCGTTCGAGCGACTCGCGCAGCAGCCGCCCGTGCCCGTCGGCGCCGACCCGGCCGAGCAGCGCCACCCGCGCGCCGAGCCGGGCGGCGGCCACGGCCTGGTTGGCGCCCTTGCCTCCGGGGTGGACGGCCAGCTCCGAGCCGAGCACGGTCTCGCCCGGCGCGGGATGCCGTTCGACCTGGACGACCAGGTCGGCGTTGGCCGACCCCACCACCACGACATCGAACGGGTGGCGGGGCGGGCCGTCGTGTTCACCAACAGCACTCATGCCCCGGTGAACGTCGTGTTCACCCACAGCGCTCATGCCCCGGTGAACTCGGACAGGTTGTCCTTGGTGGCGACCTTCACCGGCACGTTGACGGTGGCCTGCAGCTGCTCGCCCTTGGCGGCCTTGACCGCGTTCTGCACGGCCTGCTGACCGAGCAGGGCCGGCTGCTGGGCGATGCTGGCCGCCAGCGTGCCGGCCTCGATCGCCTTGAGCCCGTCGGGGGTGCCGTCGAAGCCGGCCACCTTGACCTCCTTGCCGGCCTTGGCGCCAAGCGCCTTGATCGCGCCGAGCGCCATCTCGTCGTTCTCGGCGAACACGCCGGTGATGCCGGGGTGAGACTGCAGCAGGTTCGTCATGACGTCCAGGCCCTTGGCGCGGTCGAAGTCAGCCGGCTGCTGGGCGACGACCTTGATGTTGGGGAACGCCTTGATGCCCTCGGTGAAGCCCTGGCCGCGGTCGCGCGAGGCCGAGGTGCCGGGCACGCCCTGGAGAACGACGACCTCGCCCTTCTCGCCGATTTCCTTGGCGAGCTGCTCCGCGGCCAGCTTGCCGCCGGCCACGTTGTCAGAGGCGACGGTCTGGGCGATCTTGGCCCCGTTGACGCCGCGGTCCACGGCGATCATGGGGATGCTGGAACGTTCCGCGATCTTGACTGCCGGCGCGGCCGCGTCGGAGTCGACCGGGTTGATGATGATCGCCTTCATGTTCTGGCTGGTGAAGTTCTGCACCTGGTTGACCTGCTGGGAGGCGTCGTTCTGCGCGTCGGTGACGGTCAGCGTGACGCCCAGCTTCTTGGCCTCGGCCTCGGCGCCGTTGCGCAGCTGCACGAAGTAGGGGTTGTTCAGGGTGGAGATCGACAGGCCGATCTTGATGTCGCCGCCGGAGGCGGCTCCCGTCGAGCCGGAGGAGGAGGACGTGCCGGAGGAGCCGCAGGCGGTCAGGCCGAGGGTCAGTGCGGCGCCCGCCGCGATGAGGGCGTGGATGCGCATGGGGGAGGAACCTCGCTACTTCTTACTGGGGGTTTTACTGGGGGTTTTACTGGGGGTTGCGGTGATGTCAGCGGCCGCTTCGGCGGCGCAGCGTGTCGAGGAGGACGGCCAGGGCGATCACCACGCCGATGACCACCTGCTGCCAGAAGGCCGACACCGACAGCAGGTTCAACCCGTTGCGCAGCACGGCCAGGATGAGTGCGCCGACCAGCGTGCCGAGCGCCTTGCCCTTGCCGCCCGACAGGCTCGCCCCGCCGATGACCACGGCGGCGATCGCGTCCAGCTCGTAGCCGGAGGCGGCCTGCGGCTGGGCCGAGGCGAGCCGGCTGGCCAGGACGATGCCGGCCACGGCGGCGAACGCGCCGGACAGGGCGTAGGTGACAAGCTTCTGCCTGCTGACGGCGATGCCGGACAGCCGGGCGGCCTCCTCGTTGCCGCCGATGGCGTACATCGCCCGGCCGGAGTAGGTGCGGTTGAGCAGGACGGCGGCGACCACGCCCATGAGCGCCATCACCAGCACGGGCACCGGCAGGTAGCCGCCGACGGTGTCGCCGAGGTGGGAGACCGCCTCCGGCATCTCGATGGGGCTGCCCTGGGAGACCACCAGGGCCAGTCCGCGCGCCACGCCCAGCATGGCCAGCGTGGCGATGAACGGGGGCAGCTTGCCGTACGCGATGAGCGCGGCGTTGACCAGGCCGCACCCGACGCCGACGGCGAGCGCGACGAGCGTGGCCAGCGGCCACGGCAGCCCGGTGTCGGCGGCCGTCCAGGCCAGCGCGATCGCCGACAGGGCGGCCACGGCGCCGACGGACAGGTCGATCCCGCCGGTGATGATGACGAACGTCGAGCCGAACGCGAGGATCGCGGTGACCGCCGCTTGGACGCCCACGTTGAGCAGGTTCGTGACGGTCAGGAAGTCGCCGGACAACAACGACAGCGCCACGACGAGCACGACGAGCGCCGCGAGCGAGCCGTTCTCGGCCAGCAGGTTCCTGGCCGGCGGCCGTCCGGCCAGCACGTTAGTGGACACGGGCATCCTCCACCTCGGTGACGGCCAGCGCCATCACGGAGTCCTGGTTCGCCTCGGCGGCCTCCAGCTCGCCGACGAGCCTGCCTCTGGCCATGACGAGGATGCGGTCACTCATCCCGAGGATCTCGGGCAGATCACTGGAGATCATGAGGACCGCGTGGCCGGAGGCGGTGAGCGAATTGATCAACTGGTAGATCTCGACCTTGGCGCCGACGTCGATGCCGCGCGTTGGCTCGTCGAGAATGAGCACGTTGGCGTCGGCGAGCAGCCACTTGCCGATCACGATCTTCTGCTGGTTCCCGCCCGACAGGGTGCGCACCTCCTGGCCGAGGTGGCTCATCCGCACGCCGAGCTGTGCGGCCACCCGTGCTGCGGCCTCGCGCTGCCCGGCCCGGTCGACGAATCCGCCGCGGCTGGCGCCGCGCAGGGTGACCAGGCCCAGGTTCTCGGCGATGTCGGCGCCGAGGACGAGTCCCTGACCCTTGCGGTCCTCGGGGACCAGGCCGAGCCCGGCCTCCATGGCGGCGCGCACGTCGCCGCCGGGCAGCCGCCGGCCGCGCACCAGCACCTCGCCCGAGTCGTGGGGGTCGGCGCCGAACACCGCCCGGGCCACCTCGGTGCGGCCCGCGCCGACCAGCCCAGCCAGGCCGACGACCTCGCCGGCGCGCACCTCGAACGACACGCCGGAGAACGCGCCGTCCCGGCTCAGGTCGCGTACCTGCAGCAGCGGCTCGCCGGCCCCGGCGGCCTCGCGCGGGTACTGCTGGTCGATGGGCCGGCCCACCATGAGCCGGACCAGCTCCTCCTCGGGCGTGCCTGCCGGCACCTGCGCCACGGAGCGGCCGTCGCGCAGCACGGTCACCCGGTCGCCGATCTGGGCGATCTCCTCCAGGTGGTGGGTGATGAACACGACCGCGACGCCCCGCTCGCGCAGCTGTCCTACCAGGTCGAACAGGCGCCGCACCTCGCTGGTGGTGAGCACGGCGGTGGGCTCGTCCATGATGAGTACGCGGGCGTTCAGCGCGAGCGCCTTGGCGATCTCGACCATCTGCATCTGCGCGATGCCGAGGTCGGCGACGCGGGTGCGCGGGTCGACGTCGATGCCCACCAGGTCGAGCATGCCGCGGGCCTGCTCGTGCATGCGCCGCGTGTCGACGAACCCGAAGCGGCGAGGCGGCCGGCCCAGGGCGAGGTTCTCGCCCACGGTCAGCTGGGGGACCAGGTTGAACTCCTGGTAGATCGTCGCGATGCCGAGCCGCTGGGCGTCGGCGGCGGTCCTGATGGCGACCGGCTCGCCGTCGACGAGGATGCGGCCGCTGTCGGGCTGGTAGGCGCCGGACAACATCTTGATGAGCGTGCTCTTGCCGGCGCCGTTCTCGCCGAGCAGGACGTGCACCTCACCCTCGCGCAGGTCCAGGTCGACACCGTCGAGCGCGACCACGCCGGGGAACCTCTTGCCGAGTCCCTCCACGCGCAGGATCTCCCGTGCCTGGCTCACGAGCCGTCCTCCTTCCATGTGCCTGACTCTCCGCACGACTCGCGCACCACGAGCGTCGCGGGCAGCACCACCGACTCGGCGGCCCGGCCGCTCAGCACGTCGAGGATCACCCGGACCGCGCGCCTGCCCAGCTCAGCGGTGGGCTGGCTGATCGCGGTGATGCGTGGATGGACGTGGTTGAACCACGGCACGTCGTCGAACGAGGCCAGCGCGACGTCGCCGGGGATGTTCAGGCCGCGCTCGCGGACCTCATCGAGCGCGCCCAGAGCCATGAGGTTGTCGCCCAGGAAGATCGCCTGCGGCGGTTCGGGCAGGTCGAGGAGTTCGGCGGTGATCCGCTGGCCGCTGACGGCGCGGAAGTCGCCGACGCGCACGTACGTTTCCGGAACCTCCAGGCCGTGCTCGGCCGCCGCCCGCAGGAAGGCCTCGGTCCGCTCGCGCCCGGTGGACAGGGTGCTCGGCCCGGACACGAACGCGATCCGCCGGTGCCCGAGGGCGCGCAGATGGGCGACCAGCTCGGCGATGGCGGTGCTGCCGTCGGCCCGCACCGACGGCACCTCCACGCCGCTGAGCGTCCGGTCGAGGAAGACCAGCGGCCGCTCCCCCAGGCTGACCTCCTCCACCAGGGGCGTCACCTCGGCGGTAGGGCAGATCAGCAGCCCGTCGACCCGCTGTTCCAGCAGGGTGCGCACGTAGTGGTCCTGCTGGTCGGCACGCTCGTCGGCGTTACCGATGATCACGGTGTAGCCGGCCTCGCGGGCCTCGTCCTCCACGGCCCGCGCCAGCTCGGCGAAGAACGGGTTGAGGATGTCGCCGATGATCAGTCCGAGTGTCCTGGTGGCCTCGGTGCGCAGGGACCGGGCGACGGCGTTGGGCCGGTAGTTCAGCGCGGCCATCGCGTCGTGGACCCGGCTGCGCGTCTCCTCGGTGACGGAGGGGTTGTTGTTGAGCACCCGGGAGACGGTCGCGACGGAGACGCCCGCCTGCGCGGCGACATCTTTGATACGAGCCACCTGACCTCCATGTAATCGGTTACATGAGGGTATGTAATCGGTTACATGATTAGAACCGGCAAACAATGTGATTCAGGTCACATTTTGCGGGCGGGGCCGGCCACCGCGTACGCAGCCTGCGCCGCACCGGGACGTCGCCCGACCTGCCGCGCGACGGGGTTGATCAGACGTGCGCACGGAGCCAGTCGAGCGCCGTCGAGGCAGAGCGGAGGACCGAGATGTGGCCGTCGTCGGGGAACGTCCGTAGCTCTGCCGAAGGGCAGTGCCGGGCCAGCCACCTGCCGTGTGAGCTGGGTATGACGCGGTCCTGGTCGCCGTGCATGAGCAGCGTCGGCGCCGTGATCTGCGCGGGGTCGCATCCCCACGGGTTCACGTATGCGAGGTCGTCGTCGATCGGCCCGCTCTGACCACCCTCCAGCGCCGGGCCGACGACACTGCCGAACCAGGACCAGTCGCCCTCCAAGGCGGCGTGATCAACCGGGGCGAACATCTCCGGGTCGAACTCGGCCGACGCCTCGTACCGCTCCTTCGCCGCGCGGCCCTCGACGGCGGCGCGCAGTGACGCCTGGCCGGAGGTGTACATGCCCGCGAACCAGTCAAGGCCCTCCGCGCCGTACGGAGCCGGCCCGGACACGCTGACGACGGCCAGCACGCGCTCCTGGAGCAGGGCGCCGCAGGCCAGGGCGTGTGAGCCGCCGCCGGAGTGGCCCATGACCGCGAACCGGTCGATGCCCAGCGCATCGGCGACCCGGGACACGTAGCCGGCCGCCGACGCCAGGTCCCTCCCCAGCGAAGGTGTGGAGCCGCCATACCCGGGCCTGTCGTACGACACCCACCGGATGCCGAGCCGCTCGGAGACGGGGAGGAGCGGCTCCGGCGGCGTGCCGATGTTCGGCGTGCCGTGGTGCCAGAAGACGGCCGGCCGATCAGGGGCATCGTCCGGGCCGGTGTCGTAGACGTGCAGCGTACGGTCGTCGCCGAGGTCGAGATCGAACTCCTTCATCACGCCGCGAGCCTAACCATCGTGACTGACAACTCACCATGTACGACATCCCGGGCGTCTTCCATCACATCCGACCACACCCCCAAAGGGCTGCTGCGCAGCGACGACCCACGCGCTGCCACCAGATGACCAGCCCCACGCCGACGACGCCCGGCCTCTAGGGTGAGGGCTTGGACTACGCCGCGTGGTGAAGTGGTACGTATTTTCTTATAGCGACTCCAACAACCTCTTCCGCAGATACGAACCCGTAGTGCCGAGAATCTGTGGATGCAGAGGGATTTTCGCCAAGTACGACTATTTTGCCGGGTGGTACAACGTCGGCATTCCCGCAAGCGTGAACAACCTCCTTGGGGATGGTGTCACCGGGGATGGCCACGGCCCGCTTCGCCATCAGTCGAGGCGCACTTGGCAGGAAGTCCGGCACGCCGGCTTTGCTCGTGGGCGGTGGCGCATCCATGGACAGCATCAGGCCCGTCGTGACGGCGAAAACCACGACGTCGCCTCTTCTCACTTTTTCCACTGCACCGCGCCGCACAAGGATCCGGTCACCGTCCTGCAATGCGGGAATCATGCTCGTTCCATGGATCGCTATCGCGAGATAACGACTACGCACCCAACAGTATCCCCCGACGAGTACGGCAGCCACCGCCGTCGCCGTGAGCACCACAGCATTCATCAGAGAATCCCTGGAAAGGCGAGATCCGCAGATGACCGGCGATCCGCGGAAGCAACATATCCTCCGGCCTGCAACGCGAACAGGCGCCGGTAAACCCCATCGATGTCGAGAAGCTCGGCATGACTGCCCTCTTCTGCGACCACACCATCGCTGATGACGACGATGCGGTCGGCGTCCCGGACCGTCCCCAGCCGGTGCGAGATGAGCACGCTTGTCCTCCCTTTCCGTATCTGGTTGAGTCGGCTATGCATATCGTGCTCGGCCTCGGCGTCCAAGCCCGAACTCGGCTCGTCCAGAATCATCAGATCTCTATCCGCTCGCAGGAAAGCCCGGGCAAGCGCCACCCGCTGCCACTGCCCGCCGGACAGAATGACACCTGCCTGTACGTCCCCGTCCGTGAGGTCATTGAAGAAGCTCCGGGTCAGCAAGGTCTCATAGCCGAAGGGCAGGTTCATCATGTGATCATGTACGCCGGCTTGACGGGCCGCCGATTCCAGGCGCTCGGGATGGTCCAACGCGGACAGGTCGCCGACCGCGATGTTGTCCCCGGCGGTGAACTCATACGACATGAAATCTTGGAACACCACGCCCAGGCGATCACGTAGATCGCGGGCCGGGACCGTGCTGATGTCGACCCCGTCCCAGTGGATGCTCCCGCGAGTGGGTTCGTAGAAGCGGCACAGGAGCTTGACTATCGTGCTCTTCCCGGCGCCGTTCTTCCCGACCAGGGCGGTCGCCTGCCCCGCTGGAATGAACAGGCTCATGCCTTGCAATATCCAAGGGTGGTCATCGCTGTAGCGGAACCAAACATCCCGGAACTCGACACCTTGCTGCAGAGTCGAGATGGAATGCCCCTCCTGAGGCTCCGGGGATTTGGTGGCCTCCTCGAGGATGCCGACGTAATGAGCGAAGAGAAGAAACTGCTGGTGCGAATTGGCAGCCCCGCCGACGATCCCGTTGATGCCCGCCTGGATGCTGGCGACGGAGGCAATGAATATGGAGATGTCGCCGATACTGACCGCGCCTCCGTAAGCGCTTGTCATCACCCACATCAACCCGCCGCCGGAGACCAGCGTCGCCAGCAAGGCCAGCACTCCTTGCAGGATGAGGTCTTGGCGATCCATTTCCCGGCGAGCTGAATTGGCCGCTTCGAGCTCGTGCCTCATCCTCCCGCGCAAGAACGCGCCGAGCCCGAACAGCCGGATCTCCTTGGCCGCCGCCACGCTGCTGAGCAGCTGGCGGTAGAAGAATTGCCTCCGGTCCACAGGGCCGATCTTCCACAACATCGCGGCTCGCTGGCGCGAGAGCCGCAACTCGATGATGAGTGCAGGAATCGCGGAGACCAGCACGATCACGGTGAACCAGGGGTTGATCACTGCAAGCGAACCTGCGAAGCCGAGCACAGAAATGCTCTGCCGGCCCACTTGAGTCGCCTGATCAACGAGGTTGCCCGGCATGGCCGCGCTCTGCTGGGCGAGCCGCAGCCGATCCAGGAAGTCCGGATTCTCGAATTCCGACAAGCCGGTCAGCCGGTCGAGCGCGGCGAACAGTTCTTCGTTCGCTCGAAGACCCGCCCGGCGGTCGATCTCGCTCCGCAGGTAGTACCCCACCTGGGGGAACAGTGCCCCCAGCATTCCCGCCACCGCAAGACCTGCGGCCAGCCCCACGAGGATGGCCAGCGGGCCAGGCGAGACCAGTTCGTCGAGTGCCAGCTTCGTGAACCAGGCGACCACGACCGGTGCCACCGCCGACAGCAGGGCAGTCATCAGAAAGACGACGATGTGAAGGGGCGCAGCCCGCCAGATCAGGCTTGCCATATGGCGGGCGACCAGGAGCATCGATCGTTTTTCTGAAGGCCGTGCGGACTCATGCATGTTCAACGCGCCGAAGCTTTGAACAGGGCATGGAAATCTTCACCGGCCGCGGTGATGATCCCTTCGGGATCGAGCGTGAGATACACCGGGAACTTTCGCACCCGGAAGGACTTGGTGACATGAAGCTGGAAAGTGTCCGACACCACCTGAGCCACAGGGTTGAGTGCGGCTATCATGTCCGCCTTGTCCGCGTCATGGCCGTTCACAAAGGCAAATATATTCTCCCGCCTCCCATTCTTGGCCCAGTTTATGATATCCGGGATACGATCATGACAGGAGTCACAGCTCGCGTCGAGAAAGATAACGGTTCCACCGAAAACACGCCGATGGTCGATGATGGCACCGTCAACGGTTTCTGCGGTGAATTCGTCGATCAACTCGCCGATGCCGGGAATGGGGCTGGGGAGTCGCCATTGCGGATCATTGCGCACGGACATGTCGCGGATTCGGCTGTCCTGTTCGCGAAGTCGGCGAATTACGCCCAGCATCAGCAGAAGATTGAACAGCGACAACAGGGAGACAACCGCTGTTATCGAGATGTGTGTCACGCCTGGCTCACCTTCAGGTATGCATGGCTATAGACGGGCCCTAGGTTTGAAAAGATCGACCAGGTCGTCGAACCGGATGAGGACAAGGGCTGTGACCAGTGCCGCGAGGACTGGTACGAGCAGTGCTTGGGGCGAGGCGGTTACGGGTCGCCCGGCGCCCAGCACAAGGCCCGTGATCGCCGCGACAGACAAGATGCCGTTGCGAACCAGGTGCGGCACGCCCAGTGGAGTTGTCGACCGTCCGAAACACGCGCATGACATACGCACCCCACGGTGTATGGCGGCGGCGATTGCGCAGCTGAACATCAGCAGCGCCACCAGAGCGGTCCCGAAGCCCAGACGGGCGAGGGACGGGATGGCGAGGGCAAATGGAACAGCGAGTTCCATCGATATCACGGCGAAACCCGTGGCCTTTGTCGCCGATCGCGTCGCCCACGGCTGGCCGGCAAATATCCGCAGCAGCCTCCGAATGACGCCGAAGAATTCTACTGCAGCTGCGCGGCTTGTGATCTTACTTGCGGCCGACAGGAGAAACACCACACCGATCAGGCCGCGGCAGGCAATACTCACGTGGTCCATGTCGTCATCCGTTACCCTGCGTTTCGTCGATTTTCTGACGGCACGGTCGGCTCCCCGAGCTTCCTTGGGGAGCCGACCGTGCCATCTCTGGGTCAGCAGCTACCGCAGCCTTCGCGGTACATGAACTCCCAGCCGGAGCCGCAGTTCCGGTAATGGCAGACCGCATAGGCACGGGAGCCGGCGCATCGGTCCTCGCAGGGCTCCCAGTAGACGCATCCGGCATCGGCGGACGCCTTCGGCGCCACAAACGAGAGCATCCTGTCGCTGATACGCTCGATGAGTAGAGTCATCTCGCCTCCTTGAAGTGGCCAGGGAGTATGCCTGGCAGAATGTTTCTTACGCATGACATGGCTCTGGAAATGGTTGTGTGTTTGGCTCGCCGAGGCTCAGGGTTCGCGCCTTTGAATACCGCGGATTGCGCTGATAGTGCACCATGACCTACGGACGGCCCCATCCTCAATGCGGTGATCTTGTCAGATGAACTGCTGCCGCTCGGGGTCATAGTGGCCGGGGCTCGGCGATGTCGAACGCGAACGGCATTGCCATGAGGTCCCCTTCTGTGTGGTCGGAAGTGCTCGCTTTCGCCATCATCGCCGCTGTCACCGCAGGGTTCATTGGCCAGGCGCGCATCGTCGATGGTCTGTTTGCGCAGCAGGCTTGCCGGGCTGTAAGGCGGACAGGAGACGCGGGCGCGGCGGGCTGGCAGCGGCTTTACCGTGGGGCCCGCGATGACCGGGATGCGGTGAGATGCGTGTCCCGGTAGTGCCCGGGAGGGCTGCCGAAGGTTCGGGTGAACACCTTGGAGAAATGCCCGGCATCCGTGAAGCCCCAGCGGGCTCCGATCGTCGCCACTGGCTCCTGCACTCGGGCGGGGTCGAGCAGGTCGACCCGGCAGCGTTCCAGCCGTCGGCGGCGGATCCAGCCTGCAACCGAGTGGCCCTCGCTTTCCAACAGTGCCTGCAGCCCGCGCAGGGAGATGTGGTGCGCGGCGGCCACCTTGGCGGGGGTCAACGAGGGATCGGCGAGTCGATGCTCGATGTGAGCGTAGATGCGGGTCAGCAAGGCGTTGCGGGTGGTGTCCGCCGGCGGGCTCTGCTCATGGTCGAGCCGGCGGGCCAGAAACACCGTCAGCAGGTCCACGATGGTGGCGGTCACCCGGGCGACATCAGATGCTTCCAGCTCATCGACGTGCACGGCGAGTTCGCGCATCATGCGGCAGATGAGCGCGCCTGCCCCGGAGCGACCGGAGAAGGCCGTCGCCAGAAGCTGAGCGCTTTGTTCAGCGGAGAAGGGAAGCAATGAGTGCGGAATGAGCATCGCGACGAGGTCGTTCTGTTCATCCAGGAATGACCATCGGCCGGGACGAGTGAAGTCGATCAGTACGAAGTTGCCGGGCTTCACCACCGCCTGGCGGCCGGCTTGCTCGGTGACCAGTGTGCCGCGAGTCATCAAGTCGATTTTGTAGAGTTCGCCCTCGGCCTGCCCGTCAAGTATGTCGGTGAGGCGCACATGGCTTTCCGGCGCGCTGAGTTCGACCAGATGAGCCGCGCCCAGACTGGCTGTGCGCAGCTGCGCCTGAAAAAGGGAATCGGGGCAGGAGCCGAAGCGAAGGCAGAGCTCTGTGACCGTTCGTCCCTTCATGGTCCTCCATCGGCGGGTTTGGACAACCTGTCATTGACGATCAGTGGCATGGCACCAGCCAGAGCAAGATCATGATGTGGCGGACCACCTCATCGGCCAGCGCTCGACGCGCCGGGCTCTGGCACGGTGCCCAGTCGAGGCACAGGCCGACCTCGATGAGCTGCACCGCGACGTGCTGAGCTTGCCCCTGGCCCCGGTCTGCCTGCCCTTCGAGCTCGAGGAGGTGGTGATGGCTCCCGAGAACCACCGCAGGTGTGGGCGAAGAGGCGCTTGCTGCGGGCACTCAGGGGAACGGCGGCGCTTGTCGTGGTGTCTTCTCCCCGTACGCCATTGACGGTGAGGCGGCCGCCCAGTGCGGAAACAGTCATCGCTGGAGCCATGCCTGCTCGGAGGTGATCTTGCAAGGCCACTGGATCGCCTTCTTGCCCTTGCGCTTCTCGCCGCTCCCGATGGCGAGGCACATGTCGGTGGCCAGGTTCTGGAGCCGATGCAGTTTCCTCTCGTTGTAGACCCACTGCTGCGCCAGTCCGCCGTCCGTGCAGGGCCACTGGATCGCGACCTTGCCCTTCTTCTTCACGCCGCGCCCGATGGCCAGGCACAGCCCGGTCTTGGCGTTCACGAGCCGGTGGTCGGGCCGGAGAATCCAGCGCTGCTCCTTGCCTCCGTTACAGGGCCACTGGATCACCGGCTTGGCCGCCTTCACCTCTCCCCGGCCCACGGCCAGACACATGCCGGTCGCGCCGTTGACGTACGCCCGGCCAGGCCCGGCGGAGGCCACGGCGGCTTGTGCCGAGGTGGTGGGCGGCAGCGACAGCACGGTCAGGGCGGTCATGACCACGGCGGCGGTCTTGGAGCTCGTACGCATGGATGTCCTTTCTCAAGGGGTCGATCAAGAGGGGATGGGATCACGAGACCGGTCGCGCTCATCAGCAGGCCGCTGAATCTGATCTGCCAGCAGGCCGGCGCGGGTCGCGCGTGCGTGTGCCGGCGTGGTTGGCAGCCGCAAGCGGTCCCGTGACCGCTTGCCCCCGAGGGCTGTGGCACCAGGATCGTGGCGACAAGATTGTTCGGCACCCCCCGATCAGGCAGGCAAACAATGCTTTTCTCGGCGAATCGCTCGTGTGGGCGCACGGGCAGGCCTGCAACACACGAGAACGGGCGAGGCGCGATCAAACGGTTGACGTGATCGGTGAGCGCGTCTGAACCGTCTTCGTCGTCCAGCGCTGTGACCGGAGACGATCATCGGTTGCTGGACTGAGAGCAGTATTCTCATCCGGTGATTGATCACGGGATTCTCGACGGAACTGGCCGGCGCGTCACGCTGCGGGAGGTAGACGAAGAGAACTGGCGTGCAGTCGCTGACGTCGCGCCTCTTGACGAGCAGCGACGTTATGTCCCCGCCATGGCAGCCCGCTATCTGTTGCTGTCGATGCGTGAAGACAGCTGGAACTCGCTGGCGGTCTACGCCGACGACACGGTCGTTGGACACGTCATGTGGGGGGTGGACGAGGACGGCTCGCACTGGATCGGGGGAATGATGATCGATGGCTCAGAGCAGGGCAAGGGCCTCGGCCGCGCCCTCCTGCGCACCATGACAGCCTGGTTGGCGGCGCAGGAGGGCTGTTGGACGATCCGGCTGGCATATCAGCCGGACAACATCGTTGCTGGACGGCTCTACGAGTCGCTGGGTTTCGTGCCGACGGGAGCAGTTGACGGCGAGGAGGTCATCGCGGAGCTGGCACCAAGCCGGCTTGGTGATCGCTGAGAGATGACAGGGACGGCTGACCTGGCCCGATCATGCTGCGGCTGACAGGGATCGGCCGCCCCAGCGGATGCCTTTCTCGCTGCGGACTCGGGCGCGTTCGCGGCGTTGGGCAGCCAGGACATCGAGGTGGCGGGCGTGGGCGTTGCGCCAGCGCAGGTAGGCGTGCAGCGCCCGGGTCTGGACGGTGTGGTTGGCGTGGTCGGAGTTGGCCAGGGTGAACTGCCGCAAGGGTCCGAAGTGCGCCTCGATCGGGTTGGCCCACGAGGCGTAGGTCGGGGTGAACACCAGTTCTTGTGCCCCGACAGGTTGTCCAGAATGACGTAGATCGGTGCCGCGCATGCCGTGGGTGCGGCGATAGGTGGCCGGCAATCGGTCAGGCTCACCCGCGGGCGCCCAGCCCGTCCCGGCGGTGGGCCGGATGCCGAGCGGGCCGAACCCACAGCACCAGCGGATGGAGTCCCGTAACCGTGGTGGGCCGTCGCGAAAGTCCGGTGGACCCGGCAGCGGGACCGCGAGATGCCGCAGGCCGGCACATCGGGAGCTTCCTGGCGCCACGTCGAGATCTTCCCTTCGCCGGAACGGAAGCGAGTGACCGTCGGTGACGATGCCGGGGCCTCGGCGACGGGACATCGCCACGGTCGGCGATTTGCGATTTTTGCCATAAATGCCCTTCTTTGTCGATAGTCCGCCTGTCGCAGAACTCATCCCACCAGCGATTTTTTGTCACCCCAGGAGGGGGAAACCGCACCCCGATCCCTCCCGTCGATCAATACGATCTTGAACCGGTTGCCACCATGTACTCACTGGCAGTGGGACCCCGTCGTCAGGACATGGGGTCCTTCCGACTAGCGCCAAGGCCGGGGACATGGATATTGAGGCGGCGATTAGCGAACTGAAAAACCGTTTGGCAGCCCTCGAAGCGATAATGCGTTCCGACGACACGGCCTCCGGCCGTCCCAACGTCCTGTATGAGCACTTCCCGGCAGAGGGCAGCACGCCTGAGGAAGGCGTCATCGCATGGGAAGTCGCCATTGCCGAGGTGCGCGCCGACGTCGCCGATCTTCACATGAGGGTGGGGCAGGACTTCGCAGTCCTGCGAGACGAACTGGCAGGCCTCCGACGGCAGCGCAACGAGCAATTCGCCTCAGCTCGCAGCAAGATCCTCGGAACCTGTGAGGCGCTGCGGCGCGACATGATCGCCTTGGGCGGCAGGCTCGATCGTTTGCTGGAGAAAAGGCGGGCTTGACGTGCTCCTCGCCATCCGGGCACGCAACCGGCTCTTGAACGTGGGGCGCCCGGCCGGATGGCCTCGTCGCACTGGGCCGGCGACGCGAACCGGCCCTGGCGGAAGGTGAAGAACTCGTGCAGCAGGTTTCACACCGCGCGCGCGTTGTGCGCCTGCCCGTCCAATGTGGGTCAGGCCCTTGTTCTGGCCGCCACCTCCAGAGTTGCATCTTGCGCAGATGGTCGAGGAGGGGCGAAAGCGTCTAAGGGGCCGTCCGAGCGGAGCGAGGTCGAACAGGGGGCGGGCGTCAGCCCGTCCGGGAGGGCGCGCGAGCGAAAGCGAGCACCGCTCAGGGCGCGTGTCAGGCGCATGACCACCCAGACGGGCAAGGGGCGGGTGGGACCCGGCCCACCTACCAGGCTTCTCGCCGGGACCCGTTTGTGGCGGGTCCCGGCGAGGAGTGGGCTAGAGGGTGAGCAGGGCGTTCGTTCGCAGGCGGGGGTTGGACAGCGGGCGGATGGCGATGCGGAGCAGGGCCAGCGCGTTGTCGTCGCCCGCGATGCGGTTGGCGCTGAGCTCGCCGCAGGACTGGCAGTGATGGATGATCAACCACTCGCCGTCCTGCCGGACGGTGACGCTCAGCGCCGCCATCCGGCCCCGGCAGGCCGCCCGCCGGTCCCCCGGGATCCGGTGGTCGACGTGCAGGCTCGTCAGGCAGTGCGGGCAGTGGTTGCGGTGGGCGGTGCCCGGGGCGATCATCGGCACGTCCAGCCGGCATCCGACGCAGCGGAACGTGTCCCCGCGTTCGCCGTGCCACGTGCTCTTGCGCCGTTGGGGCCGTTCCCGGCCCGGTTTTCTCCTCGGCATGTCACAGGTCGCCGAACGCCTCGAGCGGGAACGGCGGCTGCGCCAGCGGCCGTACGGCCATGCGCATGAGGATGAGCTGATTGTCGTCCCCGCAGATGGGGTTGGACGTCAGCTCCCCACACCGGGTGCAGCGATGGATCACCATCCAGTCGCCGGTGCGCAGGACCGCGATCGAGATCGGGATCATCCGCGCCCCGCACTCCGATGGGCCGCCTTCCACCCGGTCGAGGACGTGCTTCGAGTGCAGACAACTCGGGCAGTGGTTGCGGCGGGTGCCGTCCGGCGCGGTCGCGGTGACGGTCAGGCCGCAGCGCACGCATGGGAAGGTGTCGGTGTTCACGACGGAACGGGGTTTGCTGTTGGTGGACAACCTGGGTACTCCTTGCCGGAATGGTCAATTCAGGGCAGCAAGGGAGCGCCGAGCGAGCCTCGCGGCGTACGCGGGCATGCTGGTACGGCGGGCGGTCCGGCCGATCAGGTCTGAGGTCTCAGAGGCAGGATTCGCCCACGGCACGGCGAGGCGCGCAAGGCGCGGTGCCAGGCATCAATCCACCCCTTTCAGGGCATGGCTGCCCGAATGTTCCACCGTCAGGACACCAGGGAGCGTAACCGGGTGAGGCCGCGGGCGGCCAATGGTTTTTGACCGAATCATCTTCTACGTTCGGATGTATGGGTATCGGGCTGACCGAGGAACACCGGGCGCTGGCCGCCTCCGTGCATGGGCTCGCCGGGCGGGCGCCCGACCACGCGGCCCTGGCCGAACAGGGGATCCTGGGGCTGCATCTGCCTGAGGAGTGCGGCGGGCAGGGGTACGGGCTGCTGGAGCTGTGCGTCGCGCTGGAGGCGTTGGGCGAGCGGCGCGTCGCGGGGCCGTACCTGCCGACGGTCCTCGCCTCGGCCGTCCTCGCCTGGCCGGGGTACACCACCGGTCCCGCGTGGACGGGGTACTCCACCGGTCCCGCCTGGCAGAGGGACTCGGCCGGTCCCGCCCGGCACGGCGACTCGGCCGGGCTCGCCGACGGCGGGAAGGGACTGGTGCCCGGGCTCGCCGACGGCGGGAAGGGACTGGTCCCCGGGCTCGCCGACGGCGGAAAGGGGCTGATCGCCGGGCTCGCCGACGGGTCCTTGACCGCGGCCGTCGTGCTGGGCGGGGCGGAGTCGAACGGCGCCCTCGCCCAGGGCGAGCCGGAGCCGAACAGTGCCCTCGCCCAGGGCGGGCCGGAGAACGGCGTCCTCGCTCTGGGGGCGCCGGAGGCGGATCTCTTTCTTGTGCCGGTCGACGGCGGCGCGTGGGCGGTGCTCGATCGTGCCGACGTCGTCGCCGAGCCCGCCGACGGTGTGGACCTCGACCGGTCACTCTGCTCCGTCGCCACGCGCGCCGTCCCCGCCGACCGGCTGCTGGGCGAGGTGCCGGTACGGGAGATCGCCGCCGTGCTGCTGGGCGCCGACGCGTGCGGCGTGGCGGCGTGGGCCGTGGCGACAGCGGCGGAGTACGCCAAGGTACGCGAGCAGTTCGGGCGGCCGATCGGGCAGTTCCAGGGGGTCAAGCACCGGGTGGCCGCCGCGTTCGTGGTGCTCGAACAGGCCCGCGCCGCCGTGTGGGACGCCGCCAGGGCCATGGACGAGCACGCGTCGCCCGAGGAGGCGGGCCTGGCCGCGGCGGTGGCCGCGGTGCTGGGGCCCGATGCGGCGGTGCGATGTGCGGCGGACACGATCCAGGTGCTCGGCGGCATCGGATACACCTTCGAGCACGACGCGCACCGCTACTACCGCAGGGCGCTGTCCGGCCGGATGCTGGCCGGGGACCCGGGGCCGTGGGCCGAGCAGGTGGCGGGATCGGCGGTGGCCGGGACGCGGCGGGTGATGGAGCCGGACCTGCCCGAGGAGTCCGCCGCCGTCAGGGACGCCATCAGGGCGGCGGCCGAGTCGCTGCGGGCCGAGGAGCCGGTGGCCAGGCTGGAGAGGTTCGCGAGGGAAGGGTGGATCATGCCGTATCTGCCCAAGCCGTGGGGCAGGGCCGCCTCACCGCTGGAGCAGGTGATCATCCATCAGGAGTTCCGCGACCTGAAACGGCCGAGCCTGGGCATCGCGGCCTGGGCGGTCCCCTCCATCGTCCGGTACGGGACGCGTGAGCAGCAGGAGCGTTTCCTGCCGAAGACGTTCACCGGGGAGATCGTGTGGTGCCAGCTGTTCAGCGAGCCCGGCGCGGGCTCCGACCTGGCCGGGCTGGCGACGAAGGCCACGAGGGTGGAGGGCGGTTGGTCGCTCACCGGCCAGAAGATCTGGACGTCCCTCGCGCAGTACGCCCATTGGGGCATCTGCCTCGCCCGGACTTCTCCCGAAAAATCGAAACATAGCGGCATCACGTACTTCCTGGTGGACATGGCGGCCAAGGGAGTCACCGTCAGGCCACTCAAGGAGATCAACGGGGACGAGGTGTTCAACGAGGTCTTCCTCGACGACGTCTTCGTACCGGACGACCTGGTCGTCGGCGCGGTGGACGAGGGCTGGCGGGTGGCCCGTGACACGCTCTCCCACGAACGTGTCGCGCTCGGCGACTCCTGGGGTCCGGGCTCGCAGCACACCGACATGGCCGAGCTCATCGCGACGCTGCCCCCGCTCCGCCAGTCGCAACGCGAGCAGGCGGGCCGCCTGTGGGCGGAGGGCCAGGCCATCTCGGCGCTCGGCCTGCGCATAACGCTCTCGCAGCTGTCCGGGGCCGACCCCGCGACCGCGTCCAGCGTGCGCAAGCTGCTCGGCATGCGCCACGCCCAGGCGATCTCGGAGTTCTGCTGGTCGCTGGCGCCGGCGAGCCGCCGCTGGAGCCGTACGATCCTCGCCACCCGGGCGTTCACCATCGGCGGCGGCACCACGGAGGTGCAGCTCAACATCATCGCCGAACGCGCGCTCGGCCTGCCGCGCGACCCGTGATCAGCTCTTGGGATAGTACGGCGCCGCGAGGTGGGCGTACACGATCGTGTTGTCGAGGTAGCTGTGCGCCTGCCGGTCGAACGTCCCGCCGCAGGTCACCAGCCGCAGCCCCGGATAGGTGAGCTTGGCGTAGACCTTCTTGACGGGGAAGTTCCGCTTCGGCGTGTGCTCGACCTTGTCGACGACGAACACCGCCACCGAGCGGTCGGCGCGCAGCACCTGGATCTGGTCACCGCGTTTGACGTTCTTGAGGTTGGCGAAGACGGCGGGGCCGCTCCTGGTGTCCAGATGGCCGGTGATCACGGCGGCGCCGCGCTGGCCGGGTACGGCGCCGTAGCGGTACCAGCCCGCCTGGTTCGGCGGGTCGAACGGCGGGTTCTCGATGGCGCCCTGCGCGTCCAGGCCCAGCTCCATCAGCGGGGCGGCCACGCCGATGGACGGGATGTAGACGGCCGTGGGCTTGACGGCCTTCATGGGCGCGGCCACCTTGCCGGACGGCACGCCCGGGACCGACGGCGCGGGGCTCGTGGCCGCGACCGGACCCGGCTCGGGCTCGTCGGTGAAGATGCCGCTGACCCCGAGCCCGACCAGCAGCACCCCCGCCAGCGAGACGACGACTGCCCCGGTCCGGAGCAGCCGCTGCTCAGGCGACACCCTTGCGGCGCCGTACCGCGAGCCCGGCCAGCCCGGCTCCCGCGAGCAGGGCGGCACCTCCCACCGCGAACGGCCACACCGGGTCGTCCGGTACGAGCCCGCCGCCACCGGTCTCCGGATGCCCCCTCGGCACCCGGCGCTCGTCCTCCGCCGCGGGCCGCCACGGCTCCTCCGCGTGCTCCTCCGGGCCTGGCCAGGCGTGCTCCGGCTCTGGCTCGGCATGGGGAGGCGGGCTCGACCAGGACTCCTCGGGCGAGGGCTGCTCGTCGCAGAGCAGCGGCAGCGGAAGGAGGCAGGTGGGCAGCTCGACCGGCAGGTCAGTGCCGGAGGAGGCGTACGCGGGGGGCGCGGCGAGGGCCACCCCTCCGACCACCAAGGCGGCCACGGCAGCCGCGAGACGTGCTCTTGCCATGAGAAGGCTCCAGACTCGTTCGTCGCCCCCGATGCACAAGAGAGCCTTGCGAATTATTAGATTACGAGTCAAGTAATGTGACCGAAGTGAAATTAGGCAGACACGGAGGGTTTAAGCACGTCCCAATGTGGCAGGAAATAACGGCATAAAGGGGGACAAATGCCATGAGCAATCCACAGCAGCCCGAGATTCGCAGATCAGGCAAATCGCCCACCGAGTTCAAGTCCGCTCACCTCACGCCCCAGACGAAGCAGGGAGCCAAGCGTTCCGCCCGCCCCCACGGCATGGACAAGGGCGGCAAGGGCGGCGGCCAGGGCGGCGGCGTGCCTCCGGGGCAGCGCCCGCCCTACCCGGGGTGAACGGAGGTGAAAGGAAGCCTGCAGTTCATCGGCAACGCGACGACGCTGATCCGCTACAACGGCCTCACGCTGCTGACCGATCCCAACTTCCTGCACCAGGGCCAGCGGGCGTATCTCGGCTATGGCCTGTCCACCCGCCGCCTCACCGATCCGGCCATGGAGATCGAGGACCTGCCACCACTCGACGGGGTGGTGCTGTCGCACCTGCATGGCGACCACTGGGACCGGGTCACCCGCAAAGGCCTGGACCGGGACACCCCGGTCATCACGACCACCGCGGCGGCCCGCCGCCTTCGCCGCCACGGCTTCAGCCGGAGCGTGGGGCTGACGGAATGGCACACGCACGAGTTGCGCGGCCCGCACGGCACGGTCAGGATCACCGCGCTGCCCGCCAAGCACGCGCCCGGCCTCGCCGAGGCGCTGCTGCCGCCCGTGATCGGCACGATGCTGGAGTTCTGCAACCCGGACGATCGGGTGGAGCTGCGTATCCACGTCAGCGGTGACACGCTGCTCGACCGCCACCTCGACTCGATCCCGCGCCGCTTCCCCGACATCGACCTGGCCCTGGTGCACCTGGGCGGCACCCGGCTGCTCGGCCTGATGCTCGTCACGATGGACGGCGAACAGGGCGCGTCGTGGGTGGACCTGATGAACCCGCACGCGGTCGTACCGGTGCATTACGACGACTACGCCGCGTTCACCTCACCGCTGGACGACTTCCGCCACCACATCGAGCAGAACGGCCTGGCCGACCGGGTGGTCTACCTCAAGAGGGGCGAAACCCGCGAGCTCGCCCCCCATCACCTCGTGCGCTAGACGTCTCGACTACATCCCGACGGGCTGGCGTTCCCGCTCGCGGATCTCCTCTCGAGCGCTGACGGCGAGCTCTTCGCGGGTCTCCTCCAGAGCCAGCGCCACCCCCAGCGCGAAGCAGGTGGGCGCCCACTCGCCGACGAATATCCCCCACCTGTCGGCTCGGGCGAGACCTTCGCTCTCGTACTGCTTCGACATCAGCCAGGACGTGAACGACGCGGCGATGGACAGCATGCCGGCGGTGTACATGTGGCTGGAGCGTACGCCCATCGTGTGCAGCCGTCTGATCATTTCTCTTTCCCCCCGTTGAGATGTGTTCCCCTGGGCTGGCTACCCGGCATCTCAGGACGTAATCGCAGTTCAGTCGCCCCCGTGGCGCCGGCTCAGCTTGAGCCGTTCTCCTTGGTCACCGCCCTCGCCCTGCTGGGTTGCACGCGCATCGGCTCGCCCGGCATCTTGGGAGTGCCTGTGCCGTGAACCGTGTGCTAACCAGGGCTTGAGCAGATCATCTACGAAGTGAACGAAGCTGAGTTATCCGGCGAGTTTGGGAGCCTCAATGTAGGCGGGCCTACCCGGTGCGGGAACACCGAGCAGGCCCTTGATCACCACCTGTCTAGCCAGGAGGCGACCCAAGGTGTATTTCACCACGCCCAACGCCATGGCGCGCGGCCAAAAGGCCGTCACTGATGCCGCCAACCTCGACGACAGCGAGTTCCTGTCCAAGCGCGAGACGTCGCTTGTCTTCCACCTGGGGGCACTCTCGACGGTCGTCCTCGCCGACGAGCTGAACATCGACGTCCGCGAGTTCGACTACAGCCAGGCCGCCAAGCTGCTGTCCGCGCAAGAGCTGAACGCGCTCGTGCTGTTCATCCGCGACCTGGTCGCCGCCCGCATGGCGGGTGCCGCGTGAGCGAGCAGAAACGACCCCGCCGGCGGAACCTCGACACGGTCGTACACCTCGACGACTCGGCAATCCTGTTCGAGGTCAACATCCAGACCGGCGACGACTCCCACATTCAGGTGATGTACACGGACGCGAGGGGCGAGACCCACAACGTCCGCTTCACCGCTGAGCAGGCCTGGTTGGTCGGCGACATCATCCACAACTTCGACAGGCGCGCTGTACGCGAGTTCGGCCAGCTGCTGTTCGAGGGCGTCCACGAGATCACAGCAGAGGAGGCCGGCGAATGAGCACGTTCACCGAGAGGACCTACAGGCCCAAGACTCACCGCGAGGCGATGGCCGAGCTGTGCCTGACTCTGCCGCGCACGCCTGGCTGCCACCCTTGGTGCACTCTGCACTGCCAGATCGACGAGACGACGACGTTCTGTATGGGGCCAGACGTCCTCACTCCTGTGACGCCGAACGGGTACGTCGGCCTGTCCTCGTGCGCCCAGGAGCGCGGCGGGCAGCCGATGATCGACCTGGGCGACGGCCTGGACCACGTGACCGTCGAGCAGGCGGAGGAGTACGCCCGCGCGATCCTGCGCCAGGTGGCCAGAGCTCGCGGACAGGAGGTTTCCGCGTGACCGTGATCCACGATCCCGTCTACCTGGCCGCCAGAGCCGTACGCAACGCTGACCGCGGCTGCCCGGCATGGTGCACGGGCATACACGAGGAGCCGAACGAACCCCACTACGGCGACCTCAGCGAGTACTTGATTCACGTCGACGGTCTCAATTCCGGCGCCGACGCCACCCCGGACATCCTCGGTATTGGCCTCGACCAGATGGAGGCTGGCGGCGAGGTGATGATCTCGATGGGCAACACCTTCGGCACGATGTGGCTGTCGCTGTCGGAGGCGAAACGGCTCGCGATCCGCCTCTTGCAGCTCGACCTCGACGCGGCAACCGAGGGCAGGTGTTGAGCCGCACCCGCGGCAACGAGCGTCCTTCGTCCCTCCCCTTCCGGGGAGATGGGCGGAGGGCGCTTCCGTACATGCCGCCTCACGTGCCTCACAACGCCCGGCTCGACACTCTGAGCGATTCTGCTACAGTCGAAAGCAAATCCGCGCGGAGCGGACACACTCCTGTTGAGCGAGCCGGCGCGACCACTCGCCTTGGAGCTAGGGCCTACAGCCCGAGCCGCAGCAGGCACGACGCCCTCCGTAGAAGGTCAAGGACGCCGGAGCTCCCCGCCCGCAAAGGGTGGAGGGTTAGGAGCCACCACCTCCTTGCATGTCATGTTCGTCATGGCCATGCAAGGGAGGACCCGTCTGTGGCCATCAGTCCTCAAGTCGCTCAGGCTCGCGCACGCATCGCGGCTCTCAAGCGGCACCACCCCAACCGGCCCGAACTGGTCGAGAACGAGCAGCGCAGGCTCAAGGCCGTAGGCGCCGAAGAGTACATCGTCCGTCTGCTCTCGACGTCGCCGGCGCTCACGTTCGACCAGCGTGCCCGTCTCGCCGCCCTCCTTACGAACGGGGGGCAGGTCGCATGATGACGCCCGAACAGCGGGTACTCCGCGCGCAGATCGCCGCGCATGTGCGGTGGTCCAAGACACCGAACGCCGCAGAGGCTACCGCGCCGGCCCGCAAGGCGTTCCACGACCGGTTCGAGCGCCAGGTCGACCCGAACAACGAGATGGACCCAGTGGTACGCGCCAAGCTCGCCGAACACGCGAAGAAGGCGTACTACAAGCAGCTCGCGCTCAAGTCCGCGCGCGCTCGAGCTGCGCGTAAGACGGGTGGTGACCGGGATGCCGCCTAACAAGCGAAGCGGCCCCCAGGCCACGACACCCGGGAGCCGCCAGAAAAGCTCAGTGCCTACCAGCACCACCAACGCCACCACGGTACAGCGTGGGCGCCGCGGATTCGAGGCAAACCGGGTTCCGTCCGCATTCGCCAGCCAGTTCCCGCCAGACGGCGCCGGCCGCAGCTGGTGGTGGCTCGCCTACAGGTGCCCGCACTGCGAAGCCTCCCACCTTGGGCGTTCTCGAGACCGCGTCACAGACGGGCTACGCCGCTCGAGGTGCGGACGCCCCGTCTGGCTTGTCATCGCCCGCACCTACCGACCCGGACGGTTGCAGGTGAGCGCGTGATGACCGAAAGCAAGATGGCCGCCGCACTGGCCTACGCCGAGCGCGGATGGCCGGTGTTCCCCTGCATCCCCGGAAGGAAGGCACCGATAGGCAAGCTCGTCCCGAACGGTCTGTACGGGGCAACCGCCGACATTGAGTTGGTAGCGCGCTGGTGGACGTCCTACCCCGACGCGAACATCGCAGTGCCTACCGGCCTGGCCACGTTCGACGTGCTCGACGTCGACCAGAAGCCGGACGGCACCGGGTGGCCGGCATTCAACCGGCTCAAGGCCGCAGGGTTACTGCCGGAGCCGTTCATGGTCGTGTCGACGCCATCGGGGGGTTTGCACGCCTACTACGTCGGCACAGACCAGGCGTGCGGGTCGCTGAAACGGCATTTCCTCGACTTCAAGAGCGCCGGCGGATACGTCGTCGTCCCGCCGAGCGTGGTCGACGGCACGCCGTACGGGCTCATCTCAGAGCGTCCCCACACGCGAAGCCAACTCAATTGGTCTGCGGTGCGGGAGTTCCTCGACCCGCCCAAGCCCGTCCAGGTCATGCCCAAGCGTGCAAGCAACGGCACAGGCATCGACCACCTCGCCGCGTGGCTGGCCGACAAGACAAAGCCGGGCAGGAACCAAGCCCTGTTCTGGGCAGCCTGCCGAGCCGCGGAGAACGGCGCCAGCGAGGCAGAGCTGCATGAGCTGTACCACGGCATGCAGTTCGGCAACGGGTTCGACGAGCGGCAGGCCGCCCGCACGGTGCTCGACGCGTTCCGCACGGTCAATCGGAGGAGCGCATGAAGAACTGCACACGGTGTGGCGCACCGATCGTCATTCGCCGACACCAAGTGGCGACCTTGGGCACCTTCGAGGCGTGCGAACGCTGCGGCACACGCCCGGTGTACTGCCGGTGTGAGCCGCTGGGATCCTTCAAACCCGCCGTGTTTCTGACAGTGTCAGATTCGGATACGCGTCATGACCAGGCAAAAGGACAATCTGACACTTCTGACGCGGGTCTGCTGGGCGGTCTACGTACAGGCAAGTGGCTCGACGAGCAGGAGTTCGAGCCGATCCATGAGGTAGTGCCTGGTCTAATCCCCGCGGGCCTGGTGTTGTTCGTTGGCAAGCCCAAGATCGGTAAGTCGTGGGCGATGGGCAATATCCTGCTGTCCGCCGCCGCCGGCGGGTTGGCGCTCGGAGGCATCCCCACAGGCGAGCCCCAGACCGTCATGTACTTCGCCCTCGAGGACGGCGACAGGCGCATGCAGACCCGCTGCTGGGCCATCCTCGGTGAAGGCGTGCCGATCCCCGAGCGGTTCAACTACCTGACAGTCGTCCCGCCCGGTCTGATCGTCCAAACCATCGAGGCGTACCTATCGAGTTACCCCGAAACGACGCTGCTCGTGCTCGACACGCTCGGCAAGGTGATGCCGAACGCCGCCCCCGGAGAGAGCGCCTACCAGCGCGACTACCGGATCGGTAGCCAGCTCAAGCGCATCGCCGACGAGTACCCCAAGCTTGCCCTCGTGGTCATCCACCACGACCGCAAAGCAGAGTCGGGCGACTTCATCGACGCCGTGAGCGGCACACAGGGACTCGCCGGCTCCGCAGACACAATCATCCTGCTCACACGCAAGCGGAACACGACCGATGGCCTGATCCGGGTCACCGGCCGAGACGTGGCCGAAGGCGAATACGCCGTCACCATGAAAGAGGGCCGATTCTGGACCCTTGACGGCAACGACCTGACCGAGGCCGCCGCCAACGCCCGCAAGCGAGAGCAGGCAGGCAATCTGTCCGAGACATCCGCCGGCATCCTGGAGTTCGTCGCCGAACACCCTGAGGGCGTACAAGCCAAGGACGTTGCCGAGCGATTCGGCAAGGACGCATACAAGTACCTCAACCGCCAGGTCGAGGCTGGCCGACTCGTGAAGCCCAAGCGCGGACTCTACCTCGTACCACCCCTGTCAGAAGTGTCCGAAGTGTCAGAACCGCAGGTCAGCGACCATGATCAATCGGACACTGTCAGAAACGAGGAAGGCGTAAACCCGGGCCAACTCCAGGTGCCCGACACTCCCCCAGCGGAACGGCCACGGGCCACCAGTCGCAAGCCCGCAAGGAGGCTGCCCAAGCAGCGGTGCGAGCACTGCCGCAAGACCTACACCCCGGTCAAGCTGCCGTCGAAGTACTGCAGACCCGCATGCCGCACCGCGGCCTACACCAAACGGAAGAACGCCACGTGAGAGGGAGGGGCGGGAGGAAAGTCTCGCCCCCAACCCTCGTGACCCGTCGCCCCGCTCCGTTTTCACACCCGCGAAATTCTGAAATCGGGCCTGATCTGTGCCATATCGCGGGAGGGGGCCGTTGGATCTTGAGCGGTCCCGTCTCGCGACCCTCGACGCAGGTGGCTCTTTTTCTGTACGGTTCTCAGCTTTTTTTCTTCCACGTTCATCTCACTTCATGGAGGCATCATGACCAGCGAATACGCTGCAATCCACGCTCGTACGGTCGCTCTCGTACAGCACCACCGCCGCCAGGACTGGCCGGCCGTGTCGACGCTCCTTGCCGAGCTCACCACGCCTGAGATGGCCGGTATGACCCTCGCGAGCATGCTCAAGGTGCTCGACTACTTCCTCGACCGCGTCCCGGACGCTGACCGGTTCCTGGCGGAAATGTCGCTCACTCTGGCCGCGTATGACGGGAATGTCGCCGATGGCCAGTAGAGTGGATCTCGACGGATCGCAGTCGGCACGGAGTGGCCGGCGCCCGTCTGTGCCGTGGTCTCACCCGCGCCAGAGCTGCGCAGGGCAGACGACGAGGAGCGCCAGAGTCGCGTTCCCAGTCGCCGAGACGCTCGGGGTTCTCACCCGTGCATCGACGACGAAGGGAACGTCGTGAACATCCTTGACCAGCTCCGGGACATGCCCCAGATGGACATCCTGTACGCGAGCTCTGACGATCTGCTCTCCTGGAAGGAACAGCTCCGCTCGGTTCAGAGCAAGTCTTTCGAGGACATGAAGCGTATCCGGGACGCTGCTGGCAGCCGCGCCCTGACCCGTTCTCAGGAGGCCGACTTCAACGCGGCCGAAGCCAACACCCGCGAGGCAAGCACGCTGCTCGAGCAGGTGGACGACGCCATCGACCGCAAGGCGCTCGACCGGTCGCAGATCATCGTCACCGGTTCCGACCGGCCCGCCACCTCAACCCGGTTCGCGGACGGGGTTCCGCTGCGGCGCGACGACCGCGTGACCGACTTCGTCCAGGCGCGTGGCCTGGAGTGGCGCCGCGGCGACGAACAGCTCGACCTCGGAAAGTACCTGCGCGGCCTGGTGCTCGGCGAATGGGAAGACGCCGACGCTGAACGGCGCGCCATGTCGGAGGGCACGCAGTCAGCCGGCGGCTACATGGTGCCTACCCTGCTGTCCGCCCAGATCATCGACCTGGCGCGCAACCAGACGCGCGTTCTGCAGGCCGGCGCCCGCATCGTGCCGATGGCGAACAAGACCGTCGACATCGCGAAGTGGACCGGCGACCCCACCGCGGCCTGGCACACAGAGAACGCAACCATCTCCCCAACCGATGCCACGCTGGGCAAGGCGACGCTGACGGCGCAGGCACTGACGTCGCTCACGGTCGTGTCGCGGGAGCTGGTCGAGGACGCTCCGAACGTCGGTGACGAGCTGGCGCAGGCGTTCGCCGCACAGTTCGCGCTCACCCTCGACCGGGCGGCCCTGTACGGCTCAGGCACCGCCCCGGAACCGCGCGGCGTGAAGAACACGTCCGGTATCACGACGCAGCTCTTCAGCGGCGCCAACGGCGGCACGCCCACCAACTACGACTTCCTCATCGACGCCGTGGGCGCGCTCGAGGACAACAACGAGGAGGCGACCGGCGTCATCTACGCGCCGCGGACCAAACGCGTTCTCGGCAAGCTCAAGGAAGCCACCACGAACGCCTACCTGGCGCCGCCGGCCATCATCGCGGGCCTGCCGCGCTACGACACCAACCAGGTACCGATCAACCTGACGGTCGGCACGTCCACCGACACCAGCGACGCGTTCGTCGGCAACTGGCGGCAACTGTACGTCGGCGTGCGCACCCAACTCATGATCAAGCCGCTGGAAGAGAGATACGCCGACAACGGCCAGCTCGGGTTCCTGGCCTGGTGGCGCGGTGATGTCGTAGTCGCGCGAGCCAAGGCGTTCACGGTCGTGACGGGACTGCGCGGATGAGCGCGTTCTGCGAGCACAACCGGCTTGCTGACCATTGCGAGGACTGCGCCCTCATACAGGCGAAGGAACGCGGCTACCGGCCGCCTGAGCACCCGCAGGCGCCGGCTACCCCTGAGCCTGAGATCGCCGAACAGACCGTGCTCATCGAGACCGGCCTGAACACGTACACGCTTGTGATGGCCGGCGACGACATCCCCCATTCGCTGCGGAACCTGCCGCGCCGCGACCGGGACACGATGAAGCTGCTCAAACCCAAGCGCAGCACCTGAGACCAGCGGGATCCGGCGTCAAACGGACCGTGAGCCCTCCTCGGAGGGCTCGCCTCCTTCCCGCAAGGACAGCCAAGACGCAGGCAGGGCATGCTGACATGCCGAGCTGTACCTGCGCCGGATCCCGCCCCAACAGGGGGCATGCAAAAGTCGAAGGGCACCCCCTCGTGACCCCGCCGATAGTCAGCTTTTTTCCTGTAGGGGTTCCGACTGATTTTTTGGCCTGCATGGGCTTGAGGACCATGCAGGGGGTGGCCCCGCCCACGGGAAGCCCTCCAAGGTCCCGGGCGGGGCCACCAGTCCTAAGAGCTGCGGCGCTCAACGATCTCGGCGGCACTCACGCCGTGAACGTGTTCGACGTACCAAGCCCGCTCGTTGGCCGCTGAGTAGCCGTCGAACTGTGGTTTCAGGGTGGCCGGCATGTCGTAGGGGGCATTGACCCGAGCCGGCCGCCTGGCGGCGAGTAGGCGCAGGTTGTCAGGGTCGTAGCCGAGCGGCCATGTCGCGAAGTCGCCGCCGACGACCGGAATGGCGTCGAGCACGATACGTACGCCGCCGCTGCCGAAGATGTATGCCTTGATGACGGCCAGGCCGCACCGGTCGCATGGGTATGGAGCGATCGAACTCACGGCAGATCACCGGTGGTGAGCTCAGGATCGGCCGGCGGCTTGTGCACGGTAATGCGCCGCATCTCGGGCGCGGGCAAATCGCTCCCACGGGAACGGTTTGCAAGGTCGCGGTGGGCCTGCTCGAGGCGGATTAGCTCGTCTTCGGGTGCGGCGTGACGTACGTGCTCGTCGTCGCGAGGGGTCTTGGAGGGCATGCCCGGATCGTATGACGCGGTATAGAGCGGTGTACAGCGGCATGCCGCTACCTACACGTTTATGCAGGTGAGGGCCGTTCTATGGTGCTCAGGTGAGCGATGAGCAGGAGTTCGACCCCGAGAGCGTCGTAGGCGAGTACGTGTACGCGGCGGCGGCCGACTACCTCGAGGCCCGTATACGCGACGGTCGGATCCCACCCGGCGCCGCACTGCCCGGCGAACGTGCTCTCGCCGAGCAGCTCCATGTCGCGTTGGGGACCGCGCGGCGGGTCATCAAAGAGCTACGGGACCGCGGACTCGTACGGACGTTGCCGGCGAAGGGATCGTTCGTGGCACCCGCGGACCAGTGGCCGCCCGCCGCCAACGCTGAGTGACCGCCGTAATGTCCCGCAGCCCCTCTCGGTTATTGTCCCCAGCCCCTCCCCCATCGCCCCCTATATGGAGGATCTGACGGGACACAAAGACATTCCTGCCCGACGCCTCGAAAGTCGCAGTCTGTGACGGGCAGCGCCCTCGCCAGTGAGTACCCTCTAGCCCGTCTAGGAGCCCTGTTTCCCTGGTCGCTGGGGTCTAGCTTCCTAGAGCAGCTGTCTAGGTCCTAGGCTCTCTGGCTCTATTCCTAGACCCTCGCTAGACACCTGCTAGGGCGCTAGGAGCCACGTAGACGCGCCGTTCGGCTCTTGGCGAAGGTGCTAGGCCTCGCGGGCGTGGCGCTAGGTCTCGCGGCTTCCTAGCGGCTCTACGCGCGGATGCGTTACGTAACGCGCACGGCCGCGTAACGCGCGCGCGAGTGTACGACGCACCAGGGACCCGCACAGGGAGGTAGGGAGTTCTCCCTACGGGCATCCCTGGTGCGCCTCCCTGTGCGTGAGCAGCGAACCTCCCTCTAAGGGAGGCCAGGGGAGGCCAGGTTACGCACCAGTGCGCACCCCTCGAAAACGCGCTCTGGAGGCCGTTGCAGCCTCCCTCCCTAACATCTAACCCGGTTAGCTCCACTTAACCCGTACCTAACTCGGCCACCACCGACAGAAGAAGCTGTCACGCGCGCCGCGTGTACGCGCGCCGCGCATTATGCACGCGCGAGGCTGATCCGGCACATGAAGATGAAGATGTCTCGTTGGCCGGTACACCCTCGGTACCCCTCCGGTACAGGGCAAACGCTCAAGATCAGTACACCCTCAGTACAGGCGTCTGGACCGGCCTCGACCTGACTAGAGCTGGTCGCCGAGCTTCATCCGCTTGTGCGCCTGGCGGGCTCGCTCGTCTGCCGCCGATGCTCCGTACCTGCCGAGCATCTCCGACGACCGCCACCCGGCCAGACGCATCAGATCCCGCTCCTGGCCGCCGCTCACCAACCAGCGGTGCGCAAACGTGTGCCGGAACCGGTGAGCGTGTACGTCCTCGATGCCCGCTTTCTTCGCCAGGTTGCGCAGCAGGTCATCAATGCCGTCTGTCGAGTAGGTGCCGCGCTGACTCAGCCACAGTCCGGGCAGGTCCGCGTTTTTGTGCTGGCGCCGAGCTCGGATGTATCGGTCGAGGGCGCGCGCCGTCTTGGCGCCGAACGGGACGGCTCGCGGTCGTCTCCCCTTGCCAGTGACAAAGATGACCTCGTGGTTGAAGTCGACGTCATCCAGTTGGATTCCGGCCAGCTCGGAGATGCGGATGCCAGTGTCGAAGAAGACTCGCACGATGGCCTCATTGCGCCGGCCGAGAAAGTCGGTTCCTGCCGCGGCCTTGATGAGCGCGGCGACCTCCTCATCGGTGAAGATCGGTACGGGCGTCTCTGGCGGCTTGGGCGGCTCGACGTTGGCCAGCGGGTTCGAGGTGATTTCCTCCTCCGCCAGGAGCCACCGCACGAACCGGCGCATGCCACGGAACCGCGTGAGCACCGTGGAGGTGCTGTTCCTCGCGGCGAGGTGCCCGAGCCACGCCACAAGCTCAGGCTTGGTCAGCGAGTCGAGTGTGGTGGGCTTACCGTTCTCCTCCAGCCATTCCTTGAAGAACCGGATGGACTGGAGGTAGATCGTGATTGTCCGCTCTGCCTTATCGGACGCCCTGAGGTCACGGGCGAATGATGCTGCGAGGTCATCAAGTAACTCGGCCACAGGGCTAGGTTATCTGGAGTTCAAGCGTTATGCTATGCGTCGAGGCAACCTACTCCGGATTGTTTCCGCTGGTAGATGACCTAGCTCGACTTGGTTGGACGCGCATCGGCTCGCCCGGCATCTTGGGATAGTTGGGCGGGTACGGCATGTCGCCCCTGTCGTCCTTGGCGTAGAGCTCCAGCAGCGGCTCGATCGAGTGCGCCACGCCGTCGATGGCCGCGTGCACGTCGCCCACCTCGGCGAACCGGGCAGGGACCGTGCGGATGTCGAAGTCGCGCGGGTCGGCGTCCGCCAGCTCGTCCCAGGTCAGCGGGGTCGAGACGGGAGCGTGCGGCTTGGCCCTGACGGAGTAGGCGCTGACCACCGTGCGGTCCCGGGCGTTCTGGTTGAAGTCGATGAACACCCGCTCGCCGCGCTCCTCCTTCCACCACGCCGTGGTCACCAGCGCCGGATCCCGCTCCTCGACGGCCCTGGCCAGGGCGATGCCGGCGTGGCGTACCTGGATGAAGTCCCAGCGCGGCTCGATGCGCACGGCGATGTGGATGCCCCGGTTGCCGGACGTCTTGACGAACCCGGTCATCCCGAACTCGCCCAGCACCTCCCTCGTGAGCTGGGCCGCCTTGCGGACCTCGGCGAAGTCCAGGCCCGGCTGCGGGTCCAGGTCCACGCGGAGCTCGTCGGGGTGCTCGACGTCGGAGGCCCGCACCTGCCAGGGGTGGAAGTCGACGGTGCCGAGGTTCGCGCAGTAGGCGATGGCCGCCACCTCGGTGACCCTGAGCGACTGGGCCGTACGGCCGCTCGGGAAGGTCACCGTCACGGACTGGAGCCAGTCGGGGTGCTTGGGCGGCATCCGCTTCTGATAGATCGCCTCCGTCTGCACACCGTCGGGGTGGCGCTTGAGGTTGGTGGGCCGGTCCTTGAGCGCCCGCAGCGCGCCCTCGCCGACGCTAACGTAGTATTCGACCAGCTCCCGCTTGGTGGCGCCGATCCCAGGAAAGTACACCTTGTCGGGGTTGGTGACCTTGACGGTCCGCTCCCCCACCTCGAGCTCTATGTACGGCGATGCCATGCCCCCGAACCTACCTCGATGGCCAGACAACGGCACTCCTGCGTCCATGGCCTCACTCCGTGAGGCGGGCTCGGTCGCTGGGGAGCCGTCGCCTTCCCTCGTCGCTCTGGTCGCTACGCTCCCGGCGCTCCTCAGTCCAGGCGACGGCGCTCCCTCGCGCGAGGTGGGCCCGTCCCGGAGCCTCCTCGGTGGCGGGACCGAGGGCTCGACAGGACGGGCCGCTAGACCATCCGCCGCCGTTCCGGGCGCTGGCGCGCCACCCGGCCGGCCGTTGCGACCCCCGGCGGCTCCAGCACGGGCGTGGGCTGTGCCGCTCGCCGGGGTCTGCGGATGACCTCACCCCTTGGCAGGAGGCGATGACACCCCCTTGCCTACAAAGACGCGAATTCACCCCAGAACGGATGCTTCACCCTTCGGAGATCTCTTTTTGCCTGATCTCGTACTCTGTAGATATGGAGAAGGTGGTCAAGAGCGAGGCCGAGTGGCGGGTTCAGCTCTCGCCTGAGGAGTTCCACGTCCTCAGGGAGGCCGGGACCGAGCGCCCGTTCACGGGCGAGTACGTCGACACCAAGACCGAAGGCGTCTACTCGTGCCGCGCCTGCGGGGCCGAGCTGTTCCGGTCGGACACGAAGTTCGAGTCCCACTGCGGCTGGCCGAGCTTCTTCGCACCGGCCGACTCCGACGCGGTGCGGCTGATCGAGGACCGCAGCCACGGAATGGTGCGCACCGAGGTGCGGTGCGCGCGGTGCGACTCGCATCTGGGTCATGTGTTCCACGGCGAGGGCTACCCGACACCGACCGACGACCGTTACTGCATCAACTCGATCTCCCTTAGTCTTGAACCCAAGGGGTGATCGGCTAACGACAGCGCGTACCGATCGTCTGCCTCGGGTAGGAGATTCGTGTGCGCTTTGTCCATCTTCGTCACCGCTGGGTGACGATTGAGACCATCGGGCGAGTCGTGACGCAACAGTGCGAGGTGTGCTCGAAGACGCGGGTACGAGTGCGATAGCGGGTCTCGATGGCATCAGCCGGGTTCGGGGTGGGTGACCCGGCAGCTGGTGTCGGAGGCGCCGAGGATGTTGGCGAGCACGGGGTTCCCGTTCTCGCCGAACTCGGCCTGGACGAACACGACCGGGTTCGCCACGCCGAGGGAGCGCAGGTATTCCAGGCCGCGTTTGCACAGCGTGATCGCTTGGGATGAGTTGTCCGCCGATTCCGGCAAATCCGTATAAATGCGCAAATATCCGCCGATGCTGCGGACGTCCTTGAGGCGTTTCAGCGCCGCGTCGTCCGGCCCCCAGTGCGTACGGAAGTACTCCGCCGCCTGCTGGTCGGTGTGCCGCGACGGCCCGTCCGCCTTGTAACCCTCCGCGTCAGCGGGGTCGGGGCCGCCCGCCAGCAGGTCCTCCGGGTTGGTGCTGCCTTCCACCCGACCGGGCTCCACCGCGCCCGCGGTGGCCGCGCCCGCAGCGGCCTTGGGCGGCTCTGACTTCGGCAGCTCGCGCGCCCTGGCCTGCGCGCTCGCCCCCGCGCCGGTCTCGGCCCTGCCGGACAGCGCCGCGGATCCGTTCTGCCGCTCAGCCTGGGCCGGTGGCCCGGACGCCACACCCGGCTGTTGAACGGAGGTGGCGGTCAGCGGCCCGCTGAAAGTCCCGTTCGCGCCGAGCACCGCGGCGACGCCGCCGGCCAGCGCCACCGCTCCGACAGCCCACCGCAGCCTTCCGGTACGGCGCCGCGCATGCCGCGAGCGCCCCGCCCCATGCCGCGAACGCCCCGCACCATGCGGCGAACGCTCCTCCCCATGCGGCGATTGTCCCGCTGCCTGCGGCGAGCGCCCCGCCACATGCCGCCCGGCCGTCCGCCGCCGGCTCCCCCGTCTGCCCGATCCGTCCATCACCCCGCCCTCCCCGCCGCCTGGAACGTGCCACCGCGAGCACGCCCGTACGAGCGAAGGGTTTCCCTGATTGTGACAAAGGGGATAGATCAAGTCCGTTGGATCGCCAACTTGGGCCTGGCTTCTTTCCCCTGAGTCCCAGGTCGAGGTGCCGGCCGTTGAGCTAGGGCAGAGCCGCCACCAGCTCCCGCACCGGCTTGCGCGCGCCCGTGTAGAACGGGATCTCGACGCGGGTGTGGCGGCGGGCCTGCGCGCCCCGCAGCGTGCGCATCAGGTCGACGATCCGGTGCAGCTCGTCGGCCTCGAACGCCAGCATCCACTCGTAGTCGTTGAGCGAGAAGCACGCCACCGTGTTGGCCCGCACGTCGGGATAGGGGCGCGCCAACCTGCCGTGCTCGGCCAGCATGGCCCGGCGCTCGGAGTCGTCCAGCAAGTACCACTCGTAGGACCGCACGAACGGATAGACGCTCACGTAAGCGCGCGGCTCCTCCTCGGCGAGGAAGGCGGGGATGTGCGACTTGTTGAACTCGGCCGGCCGGTGCAGCGCCATCGCCGACCAGACGGGCCTGCTGTGCCGGCCCAGCTCGGTGCGGCGGAACCTGGCGTAGACGTCCTGCAGGTCCTCCGGCGTGGGCGCGTGCCACCAGAACATGTAGTCGGCGTCGGCCCGCAAACCGGCCACGTCGTAGACCCCCCTGGTCACGACGCCCTTGCCGGCGGCCTGGTCCAGCAGCTCCTCGACCTCGCCCGCCAGGCCGTCGCGGTCGGCGGGACACGGCTCGGTCACCTGGAAGACCGACCACATGGTGTAACGGATCACCTGGTTGAGATCGCGGGCCTTGAGCCGCGGCGCAGCCTCTGTCATGTCGCCTATTCTCCTCGTTGAGACAGGTGGTCCAGAATCCGGGCGGCGGCCGTACGCGCCGTGCCGATGCAGGCGGGGATGCCGATGCCCTCGTAGGCGGCGCCGCAGACGGCCAGCCCCGGCTCCACGGCCACCGCGGCGCGCACCCTGGCCACCCGGTCGAGGTGGCCCACGTTGTACTGCGGCAGCGCACCGCCCCAGCGCGTGACCCTGGTGTCGATCGGCAGGCCGCTCACGCCCATCACGTCGGCCATCTCGGCCGCGGCCAGCGACACCAGCTCGGTGTCGTCCCGCTGGAGCAGGTGCTCCTCGCCGATCCTGCCGATCGAGCAGCGCAGGATCACCATGTCCTGCGCCAGGTGCGGCCACTTGACCGAGCTGAACGTGACCGCCTTGACCGGCCGCCCCTCGACGGGCGGCACCAGGTAGCCGCTGGAGGTGGGCGGCTCGGGGAAGGCGCCGACCGGGTACGCGAGCGTGACGATGGCCATGCTGGCGTACTCGATCCTGGCCAGCTCGCTCGCCGCCTTGGGCACCTCGGCCTTGAACAGCCTGCTGGCCGCGGGCCCCGGCGTGGCCACGATCACCGCGTCCGCCTCGACGACCTCGGGCTTCGGGACGGGGCCCGTGACCAGCCGCCAGCCGTCGCCGGTCCGGTGCAGCTCGCGTACGGTGACGCCGGTCCTGATGTCCGCGCCGGACGCCTTGGCGACCGCCTCGGGCAGGCCGCCGAGGCCGGTCTTGAGCGAGGTGAAGACGGGGCCCGCGTCCTTCGGCGCCTCCTCGACGAGCTGCCTGGCCCCGGTCAGCAGCGAGCGCTCGGAGCGTGCCACCGCCGCCACGCGCGGCATCGTGGCCTCCAGCGACAACATGTCGGAACGGCCCGCGTAGACGCCGCCGAGCAGCGGCTCGATCAGCCGCTCGACGATCTCGCCGCCCATCCTGGCGCGGACGTAGGCGGCCACCGACACGTCGGTGCGTACGAGGGTGGCCGGGAGGATCTGGTCGAGCGGCACGCGCAGCAGGCCGCCGGGCGAGACGATGCCCGACTTGGCCAGCTCGGCCAGGTCGGCGGGCACGCCCATGACCTGGCCCTTCGGCATCGAACGCAGCACGCCCCTGCTGTAGATGGCCGAGCTCGTGGTGCCGGGGAGGACCAGGTCGTCACCGAGGCCGACCGCCCTGGCCAGGTCCTTGCCCTCGGGCCGCCTGGCCAGCATGGCCTCCGCGCCCGCGTCCACGTTCACCCCGGCGACCTCCGAGGCGTACAACTTGCCGCCGATCCGCGGCCCGCCCTCGAGCACGGTCACCTTGACCCGCTCGCCCGCGCCCTGGCGGAGATACCACGCGGCGGCGAGACCGGAAATCCCTCCACCGACGACGACCACGTGCGCCCGATTCCCTTCCACGCCTCCTGACGCTACCGCCTCACCGCAGTGCCCGGCTGCGCGGGACCGGCGTTGCAACACCGTGATGCCCGTTCTCAAACCGCGGCTATCCGGTGGCCGTCTTAGGGGCATGAGGAGAATCCGGTACGGAGTCGCACTCACTGCCACCTGCTCGGCCCTGCTCCTGGCGGGCTGTGGCGGCGGTATGGAGGCCACCAGCCAGTCGTCGGGCGCCGCGCCCGCGCCGGCCGTGGCGGCCGACCAGGAGGCCGCCAAGCAGTCGAGACCACAGCAGGACAAGAGCGGCCTGGTCTCGAACGTCAAGCTGACCCAGCAGGATCGCCAGGTCATCTACACCGGCGACCTGACGGTGCGGGCCAAGCAGGTCACCACCGCCGCCCAGCAGGCCAAGCAGATCGTGACCTCGGCGGGCGGCTACCTGTCCAAGGAGCAGAGCAACTCGGCCAGCGACACGGAGGACACGGCCACGCTGGAGTTCAAGATCCCGCCGGACAAGTACGCCGCCGTGCTGGGCCGGCTCGGCAAGGAGCTGGGCAAGCAGTTGTCCATGAACCAGGGCACGCAGGACGTCACCATGCAGATGGCCGACGTCAACAGCCGGCTGAAGTCGGCGCAGCAGTCGCTGGAGTCGCTGCGCACGCTGCTGAAGAAGGCCGACACCATCGGCCAGGTGCTTCAGGTGGAGCGGGAGATCTCCGCACGGGAGTCCGATCTGGAGTCGCTGCAGGCGCAGCAGAAGGAGCTGGCCACGCAGGTGGCCATGGCCACGCTGACGCTGCGGCTGGTCGGGCCGGTCGCGGTCGTCGAGGACCCTTCCGACGAGCCGGCCGGGTTCTTCGGCGGGCTGAAGGCGGGCTGGGACGCGTTGGTGTCGTTCGCGAAGGTGGCGGTGACGGTGTTCGGCGCGGTGCTGCCGTGGCTGCTCGTCTCGCTGCCCCTGCTCGCGCTGGTGATCTACCTGGCCCGGCGTGACCGCGCCAGGCGCCCCCGGACCCCCGTGCCCCCGCAGGGGCCCCGGCCCGGCGACCCGGACCCGGAGGCCGCCTGACCCGTCAGCCGGCCTCGTGGACGAGGTCGGTGAGGCGCTTGAGCTGGTCGGGATCGGTCGAGGGCAGCACGCCGTGCCCCAGGTTGAACACGTGCCCCTCGGCCGCCCGCCCCTGGCGCAGCACCTCGCGCGCCTTGCGCTCGACCACTTCCCACGGCGCCAGCAGCACGGCCGGGTCGAGGTTGCCCTGCAGCGCCTTGCCGGGGCCGACCCGGCGGGCCGCCTCGTCGAGCGGCACCCGCCAGTCCACGCCCACCACGTCGGCTCCCGCCTCGCCGAGCACGCCGAGCAGCTCGCCCGTGCCGACGCCGAAGTGGATGCGCGGCACCCCCGCCACGCCCTCGAAGATGCGACGGGTGTGGGGCAGGATGAACTCCCGGTAGTCGGCCGGCGCCACCGCCCCGACCCAGGAGTCGAAGAGCTGCACGGCCGAGGCGCCCGCCGCGATCTGGATGCGCAGGTGCTCGAGGACGATCGTGGAGAGCCGTTCCATGAGCGCGTGCCACAGCTCCGGCTCGCCGTACATCATGGCCTTGGTCCGGTCGTGGTTCTTGGACGGGCCGCCCTCGATGAGGTAGGAGCCGAGCGTGAACGGCGCCCCGGCGAAGCCGATCAGCGGCGTGCCGCCCAGCTCTCCGGTCAGCGCCTGGATGGCCTCGGTGACGTACGGCACGTCGTCCGGCTCCAGCGGTCGCAGCGCGCCGACGCCCTTGGCGTCGCGGATCGGGTCGGCCACGACGGGGCCGACGCCCGGCTTGATGTCGAGGTCGACGCCGATGGCCTTGAGCGGCACCACGATGTCGCTGAAGAAGATCGCGGCGTCCACGCCGTACCGGCGCACCGGCTGCATGGTGATCTCGACGATCAGGTCGGGCGTCGCGCAGGCGGTGAGCATCGGCACGCCCTCGCGAACCCGCAGGTATTCGGGCAGCGACCGACCGGCCTGGCGCATGTACCAGACCGGGGTGTGCGGGACGGGCTGGCGGCGGCAGGCACGCAGGAACGCTGAGTCGGCGAGGTTCACTCCACAAGGGTGCCACGTACGGGTGCCGGTCATGACACGGGAGCGACGTGTCGGGAAAAACATCGATTGGACACCCCAAAGCATGATCAGATAGCCAGATGAAGGTTTACCGGTCTGCTCGGCATCGGCGCCGCACTCGGGTCGAACACACCCCATGCCCGGCCAGAGAGCCGGTCTCGACTGGGCCAAATGTTCGCCAACCCACCGCGCGGCATCGATTCAGAGACCACTTTCGGGACACGCCGAGCGCGTTGCGGGGAAATGTCAGCGGCTCGTGCCAACGTCGGAGCCACGACCCGAAGAAAGGCCCCGGTTCGATGACTCGTGCGATGACCGCGTTGTGGAGTTCCCCAGAGCGCCGCAGTGAGCGTTGCCCTTCCTGCGCAGGTGAGCGGCCGTTCGAGCAGCCGCCGTGCCTTGACGGGCACGAGCCCGGCCACTGCCCCGAGTGGGCCTGCGTCGAGTGCGGTCACGCGATCATCCTCGGTACCGCCGAATCCCTCCGACCGAATCGCCAGCTGGTTACGGCAGCGGCTTGATCACCAAGGATGAGCACCCCCGTGGTCCCCTTCCGTCCGTCTTCGACCTACGCTTCCGCTATGACACTCGGTGACCAGCCTCCTCCTCCCGCCGCGTTCACGCGCGCGGCGGAGAGCATGCGGCTGTCCGAGGTCAGGCCGGAGATCGAGCTCGAGGACCTTCCCGCGCCGCAGCGGCTGGCCCCCTACTCGGCCGCCATCGGCGCGTCGGTCTACCGCGACGACGACGAGCTCGCGGTCGGCCGGCTGATCCTGCTCTACGACCCTGAGGGGCAGCGCGGGTGGGAGGGCCCGTTCCGGCTGGTGGCCTACGTCAGGGCCGACATGGAGCCGGAGATCACCTCCGATCCGCTGCTCGGGCCGGTCGCCTGGAGCTGGCTGACCGAGGCGCTGGACGCGCACCAAGCCGACTACTGCGCCGCTGGCGGTACCGTGACAAGAGCCGTGTCAGAGGGGTTCGGCAACAAAGCCGAAGACCCGGTCACGACCGAGCTCGAGCTGCGGGCGTCCTGGTCACCCGCGCAGGAGGATCTCTCCGGCCACGTCGCCGCCTGGTGCGACCTCATGTGCCTGGCGGCGGGGATCCCGCCGCTCCCGCCCGACGTGGCCGCCCTTCCCCGCCGCCGAAATGATCCGGAGAGTGACCGTACGAAGTGAGGGCACCAGTCAAGACAGCACCAGCGTCATGAGGTCGGTGAACTCATGACAGAAGAACGCACCGTCGAGCCGCTGCTCGAGCCGCGCGAGGGCATTCCTCCGGTCATCGCGGACGCCACCGCGCTGGCTGAAATCGTTTCGCGTTTCGCGGCGGGCACCGGTCCCGTGGCGGTCGACGCCGAGCGCGCCTCGGGATACCGCTACGGCAACCGCGCCTACCTCGTGCAACTGCGCCGCGCCGGGGCGGGCACCGCGTTGGTCGACCCGATCGCCTGCGCCGACCTGTCCGCGCTCGACGCGGCCGTGGCCGACGCGGAGGTCGTGCTGCACGCGGCGTCCCAGGACCTGCCGTGCCTCATGGAGGTGGGGTTCAGGCCGCGGCGGATGTTCGACACCGAGCTGGCGGGGCGGCTGCTCGGCTACGAGCGGGTGGGGCTCGGCACGATGGTCGAGACCGTGCTCGGGCTGCGGCTGGAGAAGGGCCACTCGGCCGCCGACTGGTCCACCAGGCCGCTGCCGGAAGACTGGCTGCGCTACGCGGCGCTGGACGTGGAGGTGCTGGTCGAGCTGCGTGACGCGCTCCATCAGGAGCTGGCGGAGAGCGGGAAGCTGGAGTGGGCGCGCGAGGAGTTCGCCGCCGTGCTCAACACGCCGCCGCCCGTCCCCCGGTCCGACCCCTGGCGGCGCACCTCGGGCATTCACAAGGTACGCAACGTGCGGTCGCTGGCGATCGTGCGGGAGCTGTGGACCATGCGCGACCGGATCGCCCGGGAGGCCGATCTGGCGCCCGGCCGGGTGCTGCCCGATTCCGCCATCGTGACGGCGGCGCTCGAGGGGCCCCGTACCAAGAAGGCCTTGACCGAAATATCGGCATTCACCGGGCGCAGCGCGCGCAGGCACATGAGCGACTGGCTCGCCGCGGTGACCCGCGCCCGCCAGCTGCCCGACAGCCAGCTCCCCGCGCCCAGCACTCCCGGCGAAGGGCCGCCGCCGCCCAACCGCTGGGCCGACCGCGACCCGGCCGCCGCCAAACGCCTGGCCGCCGCCCGCGCGGTGGTGGCGGGGCTGGCCGAGCAGCACCACATGCCCACGGAGAACCTGCTGCAGCCGGATGCCGTACGCCGGCTCACGTGGGAGCCGCCGGCGGAGATCAGCGAGGAGACGGTGACCGCCCGGCTGCGCGAGCTGGGAGCCCGTGAGTGGCAGCTGTCCTTGACAGCCCACCCCATCACCAAGGCCCTGTCCCGCCTCGAAACCCGCGGCGGCGACCAGTAACTCCGCGCCGCCGCCCGGCCCAGCGTCACATCGCGACCCGCGGGTCGCCGGGCTTGGCGCCGTGCGCGTTGCGCCGATCGCCGCTGCACACATCCCGCTGACGCGGCGCTCCGGTGGGGGCGCGAGCGTGGATGGACAGTCGCGCCGCGGGCGTCGCTACTTGACGTGGTCGGTGGGGCGGCCGTACGGTTCGGGAAAGCGCTTTCCCCGTGTTTGTCCTGAAGGGATCCTCAATGAGCGTGCGCACCATCGGCGTCGTGATGAACGGCGTCACCGGACGGATGGGCTACCGCCAGCACCTGGTCCGTTCCGTCCTGGCCATCAACGAGCAGGGCGGTGTCACGCTCTCGGACGGCAGCAGAGTGAAGCTCAAGCCCGTACTTGTCGGGAGAAATGCCGAAAAATTGGCAGATATCGCGGCGAAGCATGGGATTGCGGATTACACCACGGAGCTGGACTCCGCCCTCGCCGACGACGACAACCTGATCTACTTCGACGCCCAGGTCACCAGCGCCCGCGTCAAGGCCGTGCTTAAGGCCATCGAGGCGGGCAAGCACATCTACGCCGAGAAGCCCACCGCCGAGTCGACGCAGGAGGCCGTCGCGCTGGCCGAGGCGGCCACAGCCAAGGGCGTGAAGAACGGCGTCGTGCAGGACAAGCTGTTCCTGCCCGGCCTGCTCAAGCTGAAGCGGCTGATCGACGGCGGGTTCTTCGGCCGGATCCTGTCGGTGCGCGGCGAGTTCGGCTACTGGGTGTTCGAGGGCGACTGGCAGGAGGCGCAGCGCCCGTCGTGGAACTACCGGGCCGAGGACGGCGGCGGCATCGTGCTCGACATGTTCCCGCACTGGCACTACGTGATGGAGAACCTGTTCGGCCGCGTCCAGTCCGTCTACGCCCGCGCCGTGACGCACGTCCCGTCACGGGTGGACGAGCAGGGCAACACGTACCAGGCCACCGCGGACGACGCCGCGTACGGGATCTTCGAGCTCGAAGGCGGTATCGTCGCGCAGATCAACTCGTCCTGGACGGTTCGCGTGAACCGCGACGAGCTGGTCGAGTTCCAGGTGGACGGCACGCACGGCAGCGCGGTCGCCGGGCTGCGCAACTGCCGGGTGCAGCACCGCTCCGCCACCCCCAAGCCCGTCTGGAACCCCGACCTGCCCGCCACCGCCCGCTTCCGTGACGGCTGGCAGGAGGTGCCGGACAACGCCGAGTTCGACAACGGGTTCAAGGTGCAGTGGGAGGCGTTCGTCAGGCACGTGCTGGAGGACGCGCCCTTCCCGAACGACTTCGCCTCGGGCGCCCGCGGCGTGCAGCTCGCCGAGCTGGGCCTGCGCTCGAACGCCGAGGGCCGCAGGATCGAGGTGCCGCAGCTGTGACGACGATCGACCTGCCCGGGATCGGCGCCTACGAGCTGCGCGAGCCCGTGACGTGGCCGGTGCCGGACAAGCCGCCCGCCGGCCGCATCGTGTACGCCGCCGCCCACGTGGTGGCCGACCCGCTCGGTGACAACACGCCCGGCTCCCCCGCCGCCGTGGACTGGGACGCCACCCTGCGCTTCCGCCGCCACCTGTGGTCGCACGGCCTGCGCGTCGCGGACGCCATGGACACCGCCCAGCGCAACATGGGCCTGGACTGGGCGGCGACCAAGGAGCTCATCCGGCGCAGCGCCGCCGAGGCCCGCGCGTACGGCGACCCGGCGACGCTGGTCGCCTGCGGCGCGGGCACCGACCACGCGCCCGAGGCCGCCGACCTGAACACGATCACCGCCGCGTACGCCGAGCAGATCGAGACCGTCCAGTCGGCCGGCGCCGGTGTGATCGTCATGGCCTCCCGCCAGCTCGCCAAGGTGGCCGACGGCCCGAAGGACTACCACCAGGTGTACGCCAAGCTGTTCGGCCTGGCCGACCGCCCGGTGATCCTGCACTGGCTGGGCGAGATGTTCGACCCGCAGCTGGCCGGCTACTGGGGCTCGCGCGACGTGGACGCCGCGACCGAGTCGTTCCTGGAGTTGATCCACGCCCACGCCGCGGCGGTGGACGGCGTGAAGGTGTCGCTGCTGGACGAGGAGCACGAGGTGCGGCTGCGCGCCGCGCTCCCCGAGGGCGTCAAGCTCTACACGGGCGACGACTTCAACTACCCGTCGCTGATCAAGTCGGGCTCGCACGCGCTGCTGGGCATCTTCGACGCCATCGCCCCGGCGGCGGCAGCGGCGCTGCACGCGCTCGACGCCGGCGACCTGGACCGCTATGACGAGATCTTCGCCCCCACCGTCCCGCTGTCGCGGAAGATCTTCGAGACGCCGACGTATCACTACAAGACCGGCATCGTCTTCCTGGCCTGGCTGAACGGCCACCAGGACGCGTTCACCATGGTCAACGGCGCCCAGTCGGCCCGCACGCTGCTCCACCTGTCGGAGGTGTTCCGCCTCGCCGACCAGGCCGGGCTGCTGGCCGACCAGGAGCTGGCCGTACGCCGGATGAAGGCGCTGCTGGCGGTGAACGGGCTGTGACACTTTCACTGAACCAGTGGACGACCAGGCGCTGGTCCGTGGCCGGGGCCGTGGACGGGTGCGTGCGGCACGGCCTGGAGGCGGTCGGGCTGTGGCGGGAGAAGGTCGCCGAGCAGGGTCTCGCGGAGAGCGTGAAGCTGGTGCGCGAGGCCGGGCTGCGGGTGTCGTCGCTGTGCCGGGGCGGCTTCCTCACGGCCGGCGGGCTGCCGGGCGAGGAGGGGCGTCGCGCCTTCGCGCAGGCGCTGGAGGAGAACCGGCGGGCCATCGACGAGGCGGCCGAGCTGTCGGCGGCGTGCCTGGTGATGGTGGTCGGCGGCCTGCCCGGCGTGAAGCCGGGCGAGCCGCTGCCCGCAGGCGGTTTCTCGCGTGACGTGGCGGGGGCGCGCGAACGGGTGGCGGAGGCGCTGGCGGAGCTGGCGCCCTACGCCGGGGAGCGCGGGGTCAAGCTGGCCCTGGAGCCGCTGCACCCGATCTACTGCCCAGACCGGGCGGTCCTGTCCACCCTGGGCCAGGCGCTCGATCTGAGCCTGGCGTACCCGGAGGAGCAGGTCGGAGTGGTGGTCGACACGTTCCACGTGTGGTGGGACCCGCGGGTGTTCGAGGACATCGCGCGGGCCGGCCGCAGGATCGCCTCCTACCAGGTGTGCGACTACCTGCACCCGCTGCCGCAGGACATCCTGCTCGGGCGGGGCATGATGGGCGACGGCGTGATCGACTTCCGGCCGATCACGCGGGCGGTCCTCGACGCCGGCTACGCCGGGGACGTCGAGGTGGAGATCTTCAACGCCGACATCTGGGCCGCCGACCCCGACGAGGTGGTGGCCACGATGAAGGCCAGGTACGAGGACGTGGTGCTCGCCTGACCTGCCCAGGTCCGGGGATCACGACAAGGTGACCGTTCCCGCGGCGCCGTTCACCGTGATCTCCTGGCCCGTGGTGATGCGGTGGGTGGCGTCGGGGACGCCCACGACGGCCGGGATGCCGTACTCCCTGGCCACCACCGCGCCGTGCGACATCGCGCCGCCCATCTCCATCACCAGCCCGCCCGCCGTCAGGAACAGCGGCGTCCAGCCGGGATCCGTCGAGGGGCAGATCAGGATCTCGCCGGGCTCCAGATGGGCGCCGATCGGGTCGAGCACCACCCTGGCCACACCTGTGACGGTGCCCGCCGAGGCCGCTGTTCCCGTCAGCGCGCCGTCCGTGGCGGCGGACGCGAGGGCCTCGGGCTCGGTGCCGTCGGACAGCAGCACCCTGGGCACGTGCCTGCGCCGCGACTCCTGCTCGTACAACGCCCGCCGCTCCGCCACGACCTGGCGCAGGTCGCCCCCGCCGAGCGCGGCCCTGGCCTCCCGCAGGTCCAGGAAGAACACGTCCCGCGCCGAGTCCAGGACGCCGAGCTCCACCAGGCGCTCCCCGACCACCAGCATGCTCCTGCGCACCCCGGCGAGGGTCTTGACCAGGTAGAACTTGGGCAGCTCGCGCAGCCCCGCGAACTCCCGGGTGCGCCGCAGCCCGAAGCGCACCACCGCGGCCCGCCACCGGCCCTTGCGCCGGGCCGCGGCCGCCACCTGGGCGATGGCCGCCCGCGCCTCCTCGGCGCCCTTGGCGAACAGCGCGGAGGGCGCGAGGCCGGCGCCGCCGTCCATCCGCAGGTAGTTGGCCAGCACGCCGAGGATGTGCGCGGGCTCCTCGGACCAGCGCGGCACGCCGAGGTCGATCTCCGCGACGCCGCGGTGGCCGTACTTGTCCAGGAACGCGGTGATCTCCCGCTGGGCGACCGGCGGGAGCCGCCCGGCTTGGTAGAGGCGGACCAGCTCGGCCACCGGCTTCTCCTTGAACGGCTCCGGCTCGATGCGGGTGGTCAGGTCCCACAGCTCCAGGTCCATCTCCGTGGTCGGGTTGTGGGGGACGCTGCGCAGGATGTCCTGCATGTCGTTCAGCGGCACGCCGGAGAGCTTGGCGGCGAGCGCGAACAGGCCGTAGCCGACGACCGCGACGGGCATGACCGAGACGATGACCGGGAAGGTGCCGGCGAGCATGCGCTCGGCGTGGTCCAGGCGCTGCTCGGGGGTGGCCGACTCGGGCACCAGCAGGCGCCTGTCCAGCTCCTCGCCGAGGCGCGCGGCGTACTCGAGGGCTTTGCGCGGCCTGGTCAGCGCGAGCATGGCCCGGGAGGGGGCGTGTATCCGGCGGGCGAACCGGCTCAGGCCGCGCAGGACCGGGCGGGGGGAGGTGTGCACCACCGACAGGCGCGGATCCCGCGCCAGCTGCTCGAAGAGCGGAACGGCGCGGGCCTCGCCGAGCGTGAGCATGCGCGGCAGCAGGACGCGGCCGAAGCGGCTGCGGACGGCCGTGGTCAGGTCGAGCCACATGCGCTGCCCCGACACGGCCGCGAACGGCGCGCCGTCGAGCGGGTCGGCCGGTCCGTAGCCGAACAGCCTCGCCGCTCCCCCGCTGACCAGCTGGAACGCCGACACCCCCATCGGGGTGAAGGGCGCCATGACGCCCTGGGCCACGTTGACCGAGAAGTACACCCGAAGGCCGGGCCTGGCCCGCTCCGGCAACGGGTAGAGAGTCGTGATCGGCCTGGCCTGGGTGAGCCAGATCTCGCCGTGCTCGTCGATGGCCCACTCGGTGTCCTGGGGCGCGCCGTAGTGGTCCTCGACGCGCGAACCCAGCCCGGCCAGCGCGCGCACCTGATCGTCGGTCAGGCAGAAGTCCTCGTGGGAGGTCTCGACGCGTTCGGTGCCGCCGCCGGGCAGCGAGCGGATGGTCAGGCGCTTGTCGCCGGCGTGGCGTTCGAGGATCTCGCCGCCGTACACGACGAAGCGGTCGGGGTTCACGGCGCCGGAGACGACGGCCTCGCCGAGGCCGGGGTTCGCGTCGATGACCGCCTCGCGCCGCCGTCCCGTCACCGGGTTGGCGGTGAACATCACGCCCGCCACCCGCGCGTCCACCATCACCTGGACGACGACCGCGAGCCGCACGGCGGCGTGGTCGATGCCGTTGGACTCGCGGTAGGCGACCGCGCGGTCGGTCCAGAGCGAGGCCCAGCAGCGGCGTACGGCGTCCGCCACCGCCTCCGCGCCGACCACGTTGAGGAAGGTGTCCTGCTGCCCGGCGAAGCTGGCGAACGGCAGGTCCTCGGCCGTGGCCGAGGAGCGCACCGCGACGGGCACGTCGTCGCCCAGAGCGGTGTAGGACTTCACGATCGCCTCGTGCACGGCCGCCGGCACCGGCGCCTCGAGCAGGTGCCGCCCGGCCCGCTCGGCGAGCCCGTCGCCGCTCGTCTCGAGGCCCTGCGCCACCTGCCGGTACGCCTCCGTGGTCAGCACCCATCCCGGCGGGACGGGCAGGCCGGCCCGGGTCAGCTCGCCGAGGTTCGCGGCCTTGCCACCCACCTCGGCCAGCATCCCGGCGTGGACCTCGGAGAAGCCCAATGCCATGTTCATCGAATGCTCCTCTGCCGGTAAGCGTCCTGTCACACAGTCTCACGCTTCCCCGGCAGAAATTCAACACATGATGAAAAGATCCTCGCCGTCCAGGCCCCAAGCGGGGTCGGTCGCTATGCCCAGCACACCCAAGGCCGTCGGCCCCACGTCGACCAGCCGGGGCCCGCCGAGCGAGCGGCCGCCCAGGTCCTCCCCCAACCGGTTCGCGATCACGAACACCGTGCGCTCCTCGTCCGACGTGCCCCCGTGACCACCCCCGTCCACGTGCCCGTGGTCGGTCGTGACCAGCACCGTCCATCGCTCATCGGGGTACGTGGCCCGCGCGCGGACGGCGTCGAGCAGGTAACCCAGGTAGGTGTCCTGCACCTGGAGCGCGGCGGAGTACTCCGGGCAATGGGGGCCGAGGTCATGGGCCACCTCGTCGGTGTCGCCCAGGTACACGAAGACGGCGTCGGGGTCGGCCGTCGCCAGGTGCCGCTCGGCGGCCAGGGCGATCTGCTTGTCGGCGGCGGCCCAGGAGCCCATCCCGTACCCGTCCAGCACGAGCCGGTGGTCGATCGCCCGGCTGAAGGCGCCGTGCTCGTCGAGCGCCGTCCAGGAGAAGAACGCGGCGGTGCTCAGCTCCGGCCGGGCATTCTTCGCACGAGTCAGGAAGTCCGGAAATTTCGTGAAGTTGGGGTTGGCGAAGCCGTTGTCCACTACGCCGTGCTTGTCCGGCCAGACCCCGGTGGCGATCGACGACCATCCGGGGCCAGAGTCGGTACGCGACGCGATGACCCGCCCGCCCGGCTCAGGACTCTTGGGCACGACCTCGCCGGGCGACTCCGTACGCGGCGTGCCCGCCTCACCGTAGGGGAGCTTGCTGGTGCCGTACGCACCGGAGGACATCAGCCCGTCCAGCACGGGCGCGCCCAGGGCTTGGAGCCGGTCGAACCGCAGGCCGTCCATGCCGACGACGAGCACCTTGTTCCGCTTAGAAAGGGGCATCCCCCTATCTAAGCGGCGAAAGTCACCTAGAGGGCGAAGCGCCGCACCCAGTCAGCCGCCCCCGGCAGGATGTCCTCGACCGGGGCGACTTGCGGATACCAGGTGCGCTCCCACTCCAGGGACACCCACCCGTCGTAACCCGCACCGCGCAGCAGCTCGCCGCACTCCTCCAGCGGCACCGACCCCGTCCACATGGGCACCGGCGTGGTCTCCTCGGCCGAGACGGCGTCCTTGACCTGCACATAAGTGAGGTACGGGCCCAGCGCCGCGAGCGTGTCGGCCGGGGACTCGCCGTGGCGCCACGGGTGCAGCAGGTCCCAGATCGCGCCGGTGGTCTCGGGGCAGCCCGCCTCGGCCAACAGCCCGGCCACCGCCGCGCCGGTGGCCATGAGGTCGTGCGTCTCGACGAGAACGTGCGTGCCGAGCGCGGAGGCCGTACCGGAGACTGCTTTGAGCCTGCGGGCGCCGACGGCGGGATCGTCGCCGCGCGGGAACACCCGCACGCCGGGCGCGCCCAGGTCGGCGGCCAGCTGGAGGTCGGCGGCCAGCGCCTCGATGACCGGTTCGTCGGCCCCAGGCTCACAAATGCCGACATATCCGGCGAGCGCGGAAATTTCCAGGCCTGCCCGCTCCACTCGCTCCCGCACCGAGCGCCGCCCGGCGGCGTCGAGCCCGCTGTGCACCCCGGTGTCCTCGTGCAGGCGAAGCTCGAGACCCTGGCAGCCGCCTCCGGCTGCGATCTCGATCGCCCTGTCGAGCCCGTCGCCGGGCATCCCCAGCGTGCTGACCGCCAGCTTCACGCCAGCCTCCGTACACTCTCCCGCAGCACGACCTCGCCGGCCACCTGCTCGACCACGACAGCGTCCTCCTCGCCCAGCGCCAGCTCCAGCGCCCGCGCCCCCATGTCCTTCAGCGGCAGCCGCACGGTCGTCAGCGCGGGCACATGATCGCGAAGCGTGACGATGTCGTCGAACCCGGCGACCGAGACGTCCTCCGGCACCCTGACCCCGCGCTCCCTGTAGGCCGCCAGCGCCCCGACCGCCATCACGTCGTTGACCGCGAACACGCAGGTCGCGTCCCCGACCTGCTGGGCCGCGGCATAGCCGCCGTCGCGGTCGAACGGTCCGTTGATCACCTGCGGCGCGGGCAGCCCCAGCTCCTCCAGCGCCTCGACGAATCCTGCACACCGGTCGGCCGCCGTGACCAGGTGCGGCGGCCCGGCCAGCACCGCGAACCGCGTGTGCCCGAGCCCGGCCAGCGCGCGGGCCAGCTCGGCCGCCCCTTCCCTGTTGGCGGGCGCGACGGTGTCGACGCCGAGGAGGTCCTGACCCACACAGGCGGCACGGCCGCCGCCCGCCTGGTATCGGGCCAGCTCGCCGCGGAGCCGCCCGGTGACCGCCGGGTCGGCGACGCGCGAGCCGACCAGCAGCACCGCCCGGACACGCTGGGCGTTCAGCGTGGCCACGTAGGCGATCTCCTGCTCGGGGTCGCGATGCGTGGTGCCCACCATGACCAGCAGGCCCTCGGTGGCGGCCGCCCGCATCGCCCCGTCGGCCAGGGCCGCGAAGTAGGGGTCGGTCAGGTCGTGCACGACGATGCCGATGACGTTGCTCGCCCCGCGGGCGAGCGTCTGGGCTGCGATGTTGGCGCGGTAGCCCAGCTCGTCGGCGGCTTGCTCGACGCGCGCTCGCAGGGCCGCGCCCACCTGGCGGGTGCTGCCGTTGAGCACCCGCGAGGCGGTCGCGAGCGAGACGCCCGCCTGCCTGGCGACGTCTTCAAGCGTGACCACGAGACCTCCCCGGAAAGCGGTTTCCAAGTCTGCCAGACCAGTACGTGGATCCGCATCCCCGGTGAGCACCCTAGTGTGGCTCAGGCCCAGGGGAACAGGATGTCGAGGATTCCCTTGCTCTCCTTCGTCGGCGTAGGCGCGGGCGCCTGGGTCTGCGGCGCCTGGGTCTGGGGCGCCTGGGTGGTGGGCCTGGACTCCGGCGCCTTGGTCTGCACCGTGCTGTCGGCGGGGTCGTCGATGTCGTTGCCGGTGTTCGGCGTCTGGTCCTGCGGGGCGCGGGTGGGCCTGTTGCTCGCCTTCGACGTGGGCTGTCCGATGCGCGTGTGCGTCGGACGGGTCGAGGGCTCACGCGTGGGCCGCGCCCGCTGCGTCGGCGGGGTGGACGGGACCGCGGACTCGGTGTCGGTCGGCTCAGGAGCGTCCGATTCGGTGGGCTCCTCGGTGTCCTCCTCCGCGGCGGTGTCCTCGGGGGCCGCGCTCTCCGACGGGGAGGTCACCTCGCCCGCGCTGGCGCACTGGCCGCCCGTGCAGGGGTCGTCGGAGGAGTTGCCGGTGAGCAGGAAGCCCGCGCCCACGCCGACCAGCACCACCGCCGCGGCCGCCACCAGCAGCTTCCTGGTACGGCGGCGCACCTCGCCGTCGCCGTCACCGGAACGGCCACGGCCCTCGCCGTCACGGCCACGACCATCGCCGTCACCGGAACGGGCGCGCGGACGCGCATCTTCCGAGTCGTCCGTCCAGCCCGAGCCGAGGAAGCCGCGCTTGGGCTTGTCGTCATCGTGGTCGTCGTCGAAGCCCGAGTCGTAGCTCCGGTCGAGCGGGAGGTACGGGTTGTCGTCCTCGACGCGGTGCGGGCCGCTCGGCTCACCGAGCACGTCACGCGCGCCCGTGCCGGGCTCATCGAACACGTCGCGCGTACCGCCCGCGCGAGGCTCGTCGAAAACGTCGCGCGTACCGCTCGTGCCGGGCTCGTCGAACACGTCGCGCGCGCCGCTCGTGCCGAGCACGTCGTGCGCGCCGCTGGGACCGCCGAGGTCATGGGCGCCCAGCACGTCATGCGAGCCGCTGGAGCCGCCGTACAGGTCGCGCGAGCCGCCGGAGCCGCCGAGCACGTCGTGGGGACCGTCGTCGAGCAGGTCACGGGGCTCGATGAGCTGCGGCTCGCCCTTGTCGAGCGGGAGGATGTAGGTCTCGTTGCCGACCACCTGGATGGCAGGCTGCTCGTCGGTGTCCTCAGTGCTCCACCGTGGGGAAAGCACGTCACCCGTCATCTCAGGGTTTAACGACCTCCCCTGCCCATCCTCGTAAGGCCTGTCGTTCTCGTCGCGCGCCACGATGGAACCTCTCTAGTACGAATTCGGACCGCGCCCTTTCCTAGCAGACTAAACCTCCCCTTGTCCGGAAATTTCACATGTTTCACTAAAAACACTCTCTGTAACATTCATCACTTTCCGCAACACCAGCGCTGCGGCCTGCTTCTGAAAGCACGCAAACGGCCGGATGGGCGCTACGGATCGACGCCGGACGCACCCGAGGCGTCACCGGCGGCCCAACCCCGGGCGGGGCTTACAGACAGGGGTTGGTGTTGGAGTCGACGACCTTGTCCTTGAGCGAGTCGGGGATCGCCGAGACCACGCGCACCCCGGGCCAGTCCGCCCCGATGACGAGCTGGACGATCGGCCCGTCCGGCGTCTGGGCGGCCGGCGACTTGTACGGCTCCGTGTTGACCGGCCGGACCTTGCCCGCCACCGGCGTCTTCTTCTCCTTCGACAGCCGCGCGGCCACCGCGTCCGCGTAGGCGGGCCCGTCCGTGGTGTCCTTCTTGGCGTACCGGATGGAGGTGGTCGCGGTCGTGGCGGCGTTGCCGACCCCCATGATCACGAAGCCCTGCTCGGCCAGCTGGTCGGCCACCTGGAGCGCCTTGCCCCGCTCCCCCGTGCCGTTGAGCACCTGGACGCGTACCTGCTTGTTCTCGATCTTGGGTCCGGCGGCCTTGCCGGGCGTGGGGGTCGCGGTGACCTCGACGTCGTTGCGCACGCTCTCGAAGAAGTCCCCGGCGGCCGGCTGGCTGAACTGGACCCGGTTCTTGTCCTGCGGATAGGGCTCGGTGGGCACGGTGACGCCCTTGAGCTCCTTGGCCGTAAGCCCCTTGACGCTCTTGGCGATCTCCACCATCCGCTCCAGCGTCAGCCCGCTGTCCACGGTGACGGCCGCGACGGCCGACTCCAGGAACGCGTTCAGCTTGACCGGGTTGGTGAGCAGACCGGCGCTGGTGACCGTGTCCAGCACCTTGGTGAGGAAGACCTGCTGCCGCTGGATCCTGCTCAGGTCGCTGCCGTCGCCCAGCGCGTACCGGGTCCGTACGTAGCCCAGCGCCTGCTCGCCGTTGACCACGTGCTTGCCCGCGCCGAGCACCAGCTTGGACCTGGGGTCGTTGACGGGCTTGGGCAGGCAGATCTCGATGCCGCCGATGGCGTCGACGATGCCCTTGAAGCCGGTGAAGTCCACCTTCACGAAGTGGTTGATCTTGATGTTGGTGAGCGACTCGAGGGTCTTGATCGTGCAGTTGATGCCGCCGTCGTTGAAGGCGGAGTTGATCTGGCGCAGACCTCCTGGGAGCACCGCGCCGGTACGGCTCGGGCACTCGGGGATCACCACCATGGAGTCACGAGGGAAGCTGATCATGGTGGCCTTGTCCCGGTTCGGGGAGATGTGCAGCAACATGATCGTGTCGGTGCGCTCGCCGAGGCCCTGCGACTTGGCGCCGTACTGCTTGTTGTCGCCCTCGCGGGAGTCTGAGCCGACGAGCAGGACGTTGAGCGCGCCGGTCTCCGGCGGGCGGCTCGGGCCGACGTTGATGTCCTCGCGGGGGATCTCGCTCTCGAGGCGCCGGTAGTACGCGTACGCGCCGAGCGAGACGGCCACCAGCACGAGTGTCAGCCCGATGCTGACCCATCCCAGCACGGAGACCCGCCGTCGCGGGACAGCCTCGCGGCTCCGCCGGACTGGAGCTTCCACCGGGTATTTCGCGCTCTGTCTCACACGCCCCCCTCCGCAGAAGAGAAACGCGTTCCTCTTCCGGTGACGCGCAGTGTACTGAGAAAATCCGCGGCCCAAGGAAATGTCGCGCCATTCAGCCGGCCGCGGCAATCCACCGGGCTGCCACTCTTCCGTGCCAGCGAGGGCTCCATCCAAAGCCCGCGAATCGGGGGCGTCGCTACGCGCGGTGACGCCATCATGACAGTCATGCTGTTGACCGAGATGGCGCCCCCTCCAGGCGCTCAGGGACTGGCCGAGATGCGCGCCAGGGCCAGGACCGCCCGCCGCCGGGCCTTCATCGCACTCTCCGCCGCCATCGCGCTGCTGGCCACCGCCCAGGTGCTCGCCGACCGGGCGCAGAGCGCCGAGCAGACGCTGCCGCTGGCCGTGTTGTCACTGGCGGTCTTCCTGATGGCGCTGCCCGCGCTGGCGATCACCCAGTACGTCTGGGGCGCCCATGCCCGGCTCGTCCGCCAGAAGGAGCGAGAGCTCTACGCCGTCGCCCGCTCGGGACGGGCACGACCACTCAGCAGGCTGGCGGTGGCCTGCGGCTGGGCGGTGACGCTGCTGCTCGGCTGGACGGCGCCGCACTTCTTCCGCGAGGCCGCCCGGTACGCCTTCGCCGACGCCCTGCGCTGGGCCGCCGAGGCGCTGGCGGTGATGAGTGTCGCGGCGGGAGTGTTGTTCGTCCTGTGGTGGGCACGTGACGCGGTGGGGATGCTGGTGCGTGCCCTGCGGTCGGGCGGATCACCTGGCGATCCATGGGACCCCGGCCGCGGCGCGCGCCCGCGAGAGGGCGCGGCGCTCTGGACGGGCGCGGCCATGGCGGTCGCGGCCCTGGTCGGGGCCCGCGCCCATCTCTGGGAGCCGGGCACGGCCGTCGTTTACGCATTGCTGACCGCCGCCCTCGTCTGCGGAGTAGTTACTGGCGAGTAGCATAGGCACGGAACCCACTCTCCAACGAGGAGCGAATTCGTGCCTTCCTCTCGTGACGTCGTGTTCGTCGACGGCGTGCGCACGCCTTTCGGCAGGTCAGGACCGAAGGGGCTGTACGCGGAGACCCGCGCGGACGACCTGGTCGTCCGCGTCATCCGCGAGCTCATCAGGCGCAACCCCAACCTGCCCCCCGAGCGCGTGGACGAGGTCGCCGTCGCCGCGACCACGCAGATCGGCGACCAGGGCCTGACCATCGGCCGGGCGGCGGCGGTGCTGGCCGGCCTGCCCAAGAGCGTGCCCGGCTACGCCATCGACCGCATGTGCGCGGGCGCGATGACCGCGGTCACCACGGTCGCGGGCGGCATCGCGTTCGGCGCGTACGGCGTGGCCATCGCGGGCGGCGTCGAGCACATGGGCCGCCACCCGATGGGCGAGGGCGTCGACCCCAACCCGCGGTTCCTGTCGGAGAAGCTGGTCGACCCGAGCGCGCTGGTCATGGGCATGACGGCGGAGAACCTGCACGACCGCTACCCGACGATCACGAAGCAGCGCGCGGACGCGTACGCGGTGCTGTCGCAGGAGCGGGCGGCCAAGGCGTACGCCGACGGCAAGATCCAGCCGGACCTGGTGCCGACCGCGATCAGGACGGCCGAGAAGGGCTGGGGCCTGGCGGTCGAGGACGAGGCGCCGCGACCCGGCACCACGCTGGAAGGGCTGAGCACGCTCAAGACGCCGTTCCGGCCGCACGGCAACGTCACGGCGGGCAACTCCTCCGGCATCAACGACGGCGCCACCGGGTGCGTCGTGGCCGCCAAGGAGGTCGCGTACGAGCTGGGGCTGGGCGCGAAGATGCGGCTCGTCTCCTACGCGTTCGCGGGCGTGGACCCCGAGGTCATGGGCGTGGGGCCGATCCCGTCCACGGAGCGGGCGCTCCGGCTGGCCGGCCTGGACATCTCGGACATCGGGCTGTTCGAGATCAACGAGGCGTTCGCCGTACAGGTGCTGGCCTTCCTCGACCACTTCGGGATCGCCGACGACGACCCCCGCGTGAACCAGTACGGCGGCGCGATCGCCTACGGCCACCCGCTGGCCTCCTCGGGCGTGCGACTGATGACGCAGCTCGCGCGGCAGTTCGGCGAGCGTCCCGACGTGCGGTACGGCATCACCACCATGTGCGTCGGCATGGGCATGGGCGGCACTGTGATCTGGGAGAACCTGGCATGAGCGAGATCGAGACCTGGCGGGGCCTGCTGAGCGAGCGCAGCAGCGACGAAGTCGTCACCAAGGCGCTGGTGCGTGACGTGCAGCTGCCCTACGGCGCGGGCACGATGGCGCTGATCACGCTGGACAACGGCTTCGACCACACCAAGCCCAACACGTTCGGCCCGCGTGGCCTGTTCGCGCTCAACGGCGCGCTGTCGGAGATCGCCGAGCGCACCGACCTGGCCGCGGTGGGCGTGACGGGCAAGCCGTTCATCTTCGCCGTCGGCGCCGACCTCAAGGGCGCGGCGGCCCTGACCACGCGCGAGGAGGCCCTGGCCATCGGCGCGCTGGGCCACCATGTCTTCCGCAGGCTGGGCGAGCTGCCGATCCCGTCGTTCGCGTTCGTGAACGGCGCCGCGATGGGCGGCGGGCTCGAGGTGGCGCTGCACTGCGCGTACCGGACGATCTCCTCGGGCGTGCCCGCGGTCGCGCTGCCCGAGTGCTTCCTCGGCCTCGTGCCGGGCTGGGGCGGCACGCAGCTGCTCCCCCACCTGATCGGCCCGGCGAACGCGATCAAGCTGATCATCGAGAACCCGCTCTCGCAGAACCGCATGATCAAGGGCAAGGAGGCGTACGAGCTGGGCGTGGCGGACGCGATGTTCGAGCCCGCCGACTTCCTGGAGGAGTCACTGCGCTGGGCCGCCCGCGTGGTCAAGGGCGAGCTGGCCGTGGAGCGGCCCTCCCACGACGAGGACTGGGACAAGACGGTCGCCGACGCGCGCTTCCTGGTGGACATGAAGCTGCGCGGCGCCTCCCCCGCCCCCTACCGCGCGCTCGACCTGATCGCCCAGGCCCGCACGGCCTCCCGCGACGAGGGCTTCGCCGCCGAGGACCAGGCGCTGGCCGACCTGCTGATGGGCGACGAGCTGCGGGCCGGGCTCTACTCGTTCGACCTGGTGCAGCGCCGTGCCAAGCGGCCCGCGGGCGCGCCCGACCGGTCGCTGGCCCGCAAGATCACCAAGGTCGGCGTGGTGGGCGCGGGGCTGATGGCCTCGCAGATGGCGCTGCTGTTCGCGCGCCGCCTCGAGGTGCCGGTCGTGCTGACCGACCTCGACCAGGCCAGACTCGACAAGGGCGTCGGGTACGTGCACGCGGAGGTCGACAAGCTCCTCGGCAAGGGCCGCGTCTCGGCCGACCAGGCCAACCGCCTCAAGGCTCTGGTGACCGGCTCGCTGACCAAGGACGCCTTCGCCGACGCCGACTTCGTGATCGAGGCCGTGTTCGAGGACCTGGCGGTCAAGAAGCAGGTGTTCGCCGAGGTCGAGGCCGTGGTCTCGGCCGAGTGCGTGCTGGCCACGAACACCTCCTCGCTCTCCCTGACCGAGATGGGCGCCGATCTGGAGCATCCCGAGCGGCTGGTCGGGTTCCACTTCTTCAACCCGGTGGCCGTCATGCCGCTGCTGGAGATCATCCGCGGCGCCGCGACGGACGACGCCACGCTGGCCACGGCGTTCGCGGTGGGCAAGACGCTGAAGAAGTCGTCGGTGCTGGTCAAGGACGCGCCCGCGTTCGTGGTCAACCGGCTGCTGACCTGCTTCATGGGCGAGGTCGTGGCGGCCGTGGACGAGGGCACGCCGCTGGAGGTGGCCGAGCACGCGCTGGACGGGCTCGGGCTGCCGATGACGCCGTTCGCGCTGCTGCAGCTCGTCGGCCCGGCCGTCGGCCTGCACGTGGCCGAGACGCTGCACGAGGCCTTCCCCGACCGGTTCGGCGTCTCGGAGAACATGGCCAAGCTGGTCGCCACGGGCAAGCCGGGCGTGTACCGCCCGGACTTCACGCTCGACCCCGAGGCGGTGGCCCTCTTCTCCGGCGGCTCAGCGTCCACCGCTGGGCCGTCCACCGCCGAGCAGGTGCGCGACCGCGTCCTGGCGGCGCTGGCCAGGGAGATCCGCATCATGCTGGACGAGGGCGTGGTCGCCGCGCCACAGGACATCGACCTGTGCATGATCCTCGGGGCCGGCTGGCCATTCCATCTGGGCGGGATCACCCCGTACCTGGACAGGACGGGCATCGCCCAGCCGCGCTTCCTCGTCCCGGGAATCGCCTCGGTGCCTGCCTGACCCTTTTAAGGAGGCCCGCCCGGCGGGCCTCCTTACTCCACATCCACCTCCGTCGTAACGTTTCGTACGTTCCTACGAACGGAGAGTAGTTATCATGATCCGAGCACTAGGCACCCTCGCGCTCTGCGGCCTCGTCATGCTGGGCACCTCGTCGCCCGCCATGGCCGCGCGCCCGAAGGCCCAGCTCAAGATCGCCGTAGCGGTGAAGGGCGGGGCGAAGAAGACGGTCCGGCTCCACTGCGGGCCCGCCGGGGGCAGCCACCCGAACGCGCAAGAGGCCTGCGAGCTGCTGGAGCAGGTCCACGGGGATCCCAAGCAGCTCAACGTCTCACCGGACGCCGCCTGCACCCGTGAGATGCAGCCGCACGCCGTCGGGGTCAAGGGCCAGTGGTACGGCAAGCCGGTGCGCTGGGGCAAGGTCTTCGACAACGGCTGCCTGGTGGAGGCCGTGACAGGGGCCGTTGCCGCCCTCTGAGACGACTCCGGGGGGTGGGGTCGCGCCCGCCCCCCTCAGTCGTCGCTCTTGACCCAGGGGGCCGCGGTCCTGCTGTGGCGGTAGCCGTAGACGAAGTAGACGATGACGCCGATGAGCATCCAGACCAGGAACCTCACCCACGTCTCCACCGGCAGGTTGAGCATGAGGTAGAGGCAGGCCAGCACGGACACGATCGGCAGCAGCGGCACCAGCGGCGCGCGGAAGGCCCGGGGCAGGTCAGGTCGCGTGCGCCTGAGGATGATCACGCCGATCGACACCACCACGAACGCGAAGAGCGTGCCGATGTTCACCAGCTCGGCCAGCGCGCCGAACGACACGAACCCGGCCAGCGCCATCGCCACCACTCCGACGACGATCGTGAGCCGGGCGGGCGTGCCGAAGCGGGGATGAACCTGCGCCAGCGGGCGCGGCAGCAGCCCGTCGCGGCACATCGCGAACAGCACCCGGGTCTGCCCGAGCAGCAGCACGAGCACCACGGTCGTCAGGCCGGCGATGGCGCCGATGCTGATGATCGTGGCCAGCCAGGCGAAACCGACCGAGACGAACGCGTCGGACAGCGGCGCCGAGGTGCTCAGCTGGTCGTAACGCTGCATGCCGACGACGACCAGCGAGACCGCGACGTAGAGAGCCGTGCAGATGGCCAGCGAGCCGAGGATGCCACGCGGGACGTCGCGCTGCGGCTCGATGGTCTCCTCCGCGGCAGTGGCGACGATGTCGAAGCCGATGAACGCGAAGAACACGATCGCCGCGGCGGAGAAGATGCCGAGCACGCCGAACGCGACGGGCGTGACGCCGAACAGCACCTGGAAGAGCGGCGCCTTCAGCCCTTCCACCCGCGGCGTGGACACCGCCTCGGGGATGAACGGGGTGTAGTTGGCGGCCTTGACGAAGAACAGCCCGGCCACGATCACCAGCAGCACCACCCCGATCTTGGTGATCACGAGGATGAGGTTGACCCGCGACGACACCTTGATCCCGGCGACCAGGATGGTGGTGAGGAGGAGGATGATGGCGATCGCGGGCACGTTGACCACGGGATCCTCGCCCGCGATCGCGCTGGGCAGGTGGATGCCGATGGAGGAGAGCATCGAGGCGAAGTAGCCCGACCAGCCGACCGCCACCACGGCCGCGGCCAGCGCCAGCTCCAGGGTCAGGTCCCAGCCGATCACCCACGCCGGGAACTCGCCCAGGGTGGCGAAGGCGAAGGTGTAGGCCGAGCCGGCGACCGGGATCGTGGAGGCGAACTCGGCGTAGCACAGGGCCGCCAGCCCGCAGACGATGCCCGCGACGACGAACGACACCGCCACCGCGGGGCCCGCCACCTCCCTGGCGACCTCTCCCGTGAGCACGAAGATCCCGGTGCCGACGATCACGCCGATGCCGAAGACCGTCAGGTCGGTGGCGGTCAGACGCTTGCGCAGCTGGTGCTCGGGGGCTTCGGTGTCGCGGATCGACTGCTCGACACTCTTCGTGCGAAAGATCTCCACAGCATCGATCCTTCCCACACCCTTTCGTGATCACGCCTGATCACGAACGGCGCCACCCGCGAACCGCTGACTACCCGGCGTCACAGCACCTCAGCCGCGGCACAGCGCCCGGCCACGGCACCGCACGCCAGGGGAGGCAAGGCGCGATCGGCAACGCCCTTTGCCAGCACGCCACACGGTGCCCTTTGCCAGCGCGCCGGGCGGCTGTGGGCTGGGCGTTGGGCGCCGTGACGGGGATCAGCGCCGCGGTGGGTCAGCGGCGGGCGGGCTCCTCGTGGGAGGTCCGCTTCGCGACCGCCTCGGTGATCTGCCGCGCGAGGTCCTGCGCGGTCAGGCCGATCCGGCTGAGGATCGCCGCCCGCTTGGCGTGGTCGAGGAACTCCTGCGGAATCCCGTACGTACGCACAGGCACGTCGACGTCGGAGTCGCGCAGCAGGCGGGCCACGGCGTCGCCCACGGCGCCCACGCGGCCGTTGTCCTCGACGACGGCCACCAGCTTGTGGGCGCTCGCCGCCAGCACCAGCGCCTCGTCGAGCGGCTTGACCCAGCGGGGGTCGACCACGGTGGCCGAGATGCCCTGGGCGTCGAGCAGGACCGCGGCGTCGATGCAGACCTGCGCCATCGGGCCGACGCCGACCAGCAGCACGTCGGGCTCGCCCGCCGGGGCGCGCAGCAGGTCCATCTCGCCCAGCTTGCCCACCGCCTCGAGCGGCTCGGCGACCGGGCCCTTGGGGAAGCGCAGCACGGTCGGCCCCTCGGTGACCTCCACGGCCTCGCGCAGCAGCTCGGTCAGCCGGTCGCCGTCGCGCGGCACCGCGATCCGCAGGCCCGGGACGACCTGGAGTATCGACAGGTCCCACATGCCGTTGTGGCTGGCGCCGTCGTCGCCCGTGACGCCCGCCCGGTCGAGCACCACGGTGACGGGCAGCCGGTGCAGGGCGACGTCCATGAGGAGCTGGTCGAAGGCCCGGTTGAGGAACGTGGCGTAGACGGCCACGACCGGGTGCATGCCGCCGAGGGCCAGCCCGGCGGCGCTGGTCAGCGCGTGCTGCTCGGCGATGCCGACGTCGTAGATGCGCTCGGGGAAGGCCTCGGCGAACGCGTTGAGGCCCGTCGGGTGGAGCATGGCCGCGGTGATCGCGACGAGGTCCTCGCGCTCCTTGCCGAGCCGGACGAGCTCCTCGCTGAACACGTTGGTCCAGATGCGCCCCTTGGGCTTCTCCGCGCCGGTGGCCCGGTCGAAGGCGCCGGGCGAGTGGAACTGGTCCTCGTCGTGGTTCTCCGCGGGCGTGTAGCCGCGGCCCTTCTGGGTGAGCGCGTGCACGATGACCGGGCCGCGGAAGTCGCGGGCCTTGCGCAGCGCGGCCTCCATGGCCTGCTCGTCGTGGCCGTCGATGGGGCCGACGTATTTCAGCCCGAGGTCCTCGAACATGACCTGCGGCGCCAGGACGTCCTTGACGCCCTTCTTGAAGCCGTGGAGCGCGTCGTAGAGGACGGGAACGTTCCCCAGCTTCTCCTTGACGTATTCGAGCATGTCCTCGTACCTGCGGTTGACCCGCAGCGAGGACAGGTGGGAGGCCAGGCCGCCGATCGTGGGCGAGTAGGAGCGGCCGTTGTCGTTGACCACGATCACGACCGGCAGGTCCTTGGCGGCGGCGATGTTGTTGAGCGCCTCCCACGCCATGCCGCCGGTCAGCGCGCCGTCGCCGATCACCGCGACAACCGTGCGGTCGTGCTCGCGGCGCAGCTTGAACGCCTTGGCCAGGCCGTCGGCGTAGGAGAGCGCGGTCGAGGCGTGGGAGTTTTCCACGAAGTCGTGCTCGGACTCGGCCTGGCTCGGGTAGCCCGACAGGCCGCCCTCCTGCTTGAGCGCCTGGAAGCCCGCGGCCCGTCCGGTCAGCAGTTTGTGCACGTACGCCTGGTGGCCGGTGTCCCAGACGACGGGGTCGTCCGGCGAGTCGAAGACCCGGTGCACGGCGATGGTGAGCTCCACCACACCCAGGTTGGGTCCCAGGTGTCCGCCGAACCTGGCGCACGAGTCGACGAGCAGATCACGGATCTCCCCCGCGAGTTGTGGCAACTCCTCGACAGCGAGCCGTTTGACGTCGTGCGGTCCCTTAATCGAGCCCAGCAACCCGCTCACGGATCCGACTCCCCTCTGCTCTTGTGCGCCGACGTCCCGAGTCTAGTTCGCTGAAGCCTCACTGACTCCATCGAGTCAAATCCACCCACATATGTCCGATCTTGACCTAGTCTTTCGGGACATATGAACTCCGTCCCCAAAAGTAAACTCGCGGCACTGGCGGTCGCCATGCTGGCACTTGCCCTGGCAGCGGCCGGTTTAGTGCTGGTGCTGGCCGACGTGGCCACCACCTCGACGGAGCCGCAGAACGAGGCCCAGCAGCTCGCCTCTCCCCCCGCCAAGGTCTCCAGCCAGTCGAACCAGGGCCCCTCGATCGGCAGGGCGGTGGCGACGGCCAACCCGCTCTACAAGACCGGGCGCCTGACCGACGTGAACTGCGCGCCCGGCAACCTCCCGGCCGGGAGCATGATCGCGTACCGGCGCTTCCTGACCCGCGTCACCAACTGCCTCAACAAGGCGTGGGGCGCCCAGTTCCGCAAGGCCGGGCTGCCGTTCGCCAAGCCGCGGCTGCGCATCATCACCACCAAGGTCAAGACGCCCTGCGGCGCGTGGAACGCCGGCGCCGACGGCGTCTACTGCTCCACCGACCGCACGATGTACCTGATGATCAGCCGGGACCAGTTGCGGAACCCGTTCCCGCTGGGCATCACCCGCCTGATCGCCCACGAGTACGGCCACCACGTCCAGCAGATCTCCGGCATCTGGAACTACTACTGGGCCGCAAGGACCGTGGCGGCGAAGGCCAAGCGACTGCAGCTCTCGCGCAATTCGGAGCTGCAGGCCGAATGCTTCTCCTCGGTCTTCATGAGCACGATGAAGGGGACGGAGCTGGTCACGGACGCCGACTGGGCGTACACCGTGGACTGGTTCAGGAAGAACGGCGCCAAGGGGTGGCCGCAGAACGACCACGGCAGGGGACCGACCCAGGCCGCCTGGATGACGCGCGGCTTCAACCGCGGGACTCCGGGCGCGTGCAACACTTGGTCCGCCTCACCCAGAAATACACTTTAATGTTCCTTTACCTGGAACTCCCTCTTTAATAGGGTGCCTTCTCATGCGTATCCACCGATTGGCGCTCATGGCAGGCGCCCTGGCGAGCCTGCTCTTCGCCGGCACGGCCCACGCGGCCACCGTCTCGGCGCCGGCCTTCAAGCCGGTCCTGACGAAGAACCCGCTGTACAAGGCGGGCAAGCTCGGCATCCAGACGTGCGAGGAGCCGCCGGTCAACCACGGGTCCGTCGAAGAGGCGGAGGTCTATTTCTCCTCCGTGATGGACTGCCTCAAGCAGGCGTGGGCGCCCGTGGTGAAGAAGGCGGGCTACCGCTTCAGCACCCCCAAGCTCACGGTGATCACCAGGGTGGGCACGAAGACGGCGTGCGGGAAGTTCCCTGAGGGCGCGCAGGCGCTCTATTGCCCGAACAACAAGTCCATCACGTTCCTGCTGAGCCCGGAGATCGTCGAAGAGCCGCGCAACCTGGCGCTGATGCAGGTGCTGGCCCACGAGTACGGGCACCACGTCCAGCAGCTCACGGGCATCGGCAACGCCACGGAGACCTTCTACGCCGGCAGCAGCGCACGGGCGCTCGACGGGGTCCGTCGCTCCGAGTTGCAGGCGCAGTGCCTGTCCGCTGCCTTCGTCGGCCGCGTCTGGGACTCGCTGGGGCGCGGCGACGCCGAATGGGACGCCATCCTCAAGTCCACCCACAACTTCCTCGACCTGAGCTCCATCGGCGTGAAGGTGCGCAGCGGCGCCGACCAGACCCACGGCAAGGACGCCAACAACGCCTACTGGCTCCAGCGCGGCTTCAAGAGCGAGTCGGCGAGCGCCTGCAACACCTGGGCCGCGCCGAAGGCCAAGGTCCTTTAGCCCGAATCGCTACTAAGTAATCTAAGATCCGCGATCATGCGCATTTCCCTCTTAGCGGGCATGGTCGCGGGTCTGCTCCTCTTCTCCGAGCCGGCCTGGGCGGCGTCGAGCATCGCGCGGGCCGGCCTGTCGGGGGCGATGGGCGGACGCGTGGCCGCCCAGAGATGCGCCGTCCCGCAGATCCGCGCGGGAAGCGTCGCCTCGCTCAAGTCCTTCCACCGCGCGATGGCCGAATGCGCCGACCGCTTCTGGGCCGATCGGTTCGCGGCCGCCGGGCTGACGTACACCTCGCCCGAGGTCACGATCACGACGGGGAGCGACTCCGTCTGCGGGAAGATCACCAGCAACGGCGCGCAGTACTGCCCGGTGCAGCGCACGATCGCCATCCGCATCATGCGCCACGACCTGGGCGACCCGTTCAGGATGAACATCGCGCACTCGGTCGCCCACGAATGGGGGCACCACGTGCAGCAGCTCATCGGCGTGCTGGACGTGCAGAACGCGCTGTACTGGCCCGCTTCGGACAGCGCGCGGGCCCTGCTGAGCCACCGGCTGGAGATGCAGGCCGAATGCTTCGCCGGCGTCTTCTACAGCGCCACCCTCAAGTCGATCAACCCCGGGATCGAGTGGGACGACTGGATCGACGCCGTGCGCAGGGCGGACGAGAGCAAGATCCACGGAAAGCCGCGCAACCTCGCCTTCTGGCAGGACCGCGGCTACCGGGGCGGCGCCACGGGCTTCTGCAACACGTGGACGGCCACCAAGTCCAAGGTCGCCTGACCCTCGGTCAGGCGTTGGCGCGGGCCAGGACCTCCAGGGGGTCGGCCAGGACGTGGGCGAAGGCCAGCTCGGCCGCGCCGACCAGCGTGGCGGCGTCCCCCAGCGACGACGTGCGCAGCCGCAGCCTCTCCCGCTGCGGCGCCATCGCGTGCAGGGCGAGCTGGGTACGCACCTGCGCCGCCGACCCGAGGTAGATCTCCCGCAACATCCCCCCGAAGATCACCATTTCCGGGTTGAAGATGTTCACCAGGTTCGCCACGCCGAGGCCGAGCCAGTCGCCGACCTTGCTGAGGGCGTCCTGTGCCTCGATGTCGCCCCGGTCGGCGGCCTCCACCACGGCACGCACCGCGTCCCGCCCGTGCTGCCCGGGACCGACGCGGCCCGCGGCCTCCAGCAGGGCCCGCTCCCCCACCTCCGCCTCGAGGCACCCGTGCGAGCCGCAGCCGCAGGCGCGGCCCCCCGGGTTGACGACCATGTGGCCGACCTCGCCGCCGTAACCGTCGTGGCCGCCCAGCAGATGGCCGCCCGCGATGATGCCGCCGCCGATGCCCACGTCACCATGCAGGTAGATGAGGTCCCTGACGGCGGCGCCGACGCCGCGGCTGTGCTCGGCGAGCGCGGCCAGGTTGGCGTCGTTGCCCACGCTGACCGGCAGCCCCAGGCCCAGCCTGCGGCCCAGCTCCTCGCCGAACGGCACCTCCTCGGCCAGCAGGTTGGGCCCGAACCGCACCACTCCGTCCGCCTTGCGCACGCCGCCGGACACGGCCGCCGCCGCCCCGACGCAGACGGTGTCGTCCCTGGTCTTGCGCCGCATCTGCCTGGCGAAGCCGGCCAGCGTCCCGGCCAGCTCGTCCAGCTGGAACGGGCCACGCTCGCGCGCCGTCTCGCGGCGGTCGAGTATCACCCCGCCCAGCCCCACGCGGGCGACCGCGAGCCGGTCGGGGCCCACGTCGAAGGCGAACACGTAGACCCGCGCCGACTCCGGCCGCACCACGAGCGAGGGCCGCCCCGCGCGGCCCGTCTCGCGGGGCAGCTCCTCGCGCACCAGCCCCGCCGCGGTGAGGTCGGAGGTCAGCGCCATGATCGTGCTGCGGTTGAGCCCCATCTTCGTGGTCAGCTCGGCACGCGAGATCGGCCCGCCCAGGTGTACATGGCGAAGCAGCGCGCCGAGATTGTGGCGCCTGATGTCCTCCTGGGAAGGGCCGGCACGCATCGTCTGGGGTTCCTTCAAGGGGGGCTGTGAGTCGCTGATCACCTTAGACCAGCGGCAGCCGCCCGCTTGCGCGCCAGGGCGTCCACCCCCGCGGCAAGCAGCAGCACAGACCCCGTGACCAGGTACTTCACACTGGCTCCATACCCCATCAGGCCCATGCCGTTCTCGATCACCGCCACCACGGCGCCGCCGAGCACGGCGTCGAGCACCCTGCCCTTGCCGCCGAACAGGCTCGTGCCGCCGATGACCGCCGCGCCGACCGCGTACAGCAGGACGGAGCTGCCGCCCGTGTTCGGGTCGACGGAGCTGGCCCTGGACGCGGCCACGATCCCGCCGATCGCGGCCATCGAGGAGCAGATCACGAACGCGCTGATCCTGATCCTGTCGACCGGGATGCCCGCCCGCCGCGCGGCCTCGGTGTTCCCGCCGACCGCGTAGAGGTGACGCCCGAACGCGGTACGGCGCAGCACCATCGTCCACACGACCAGCAGTACCAGGATCAGGGGCACCACGATCGGCACCCCGGTGAGCGAGACCAGCGCCGGGTTGCGGCTGCGCTCCAGGTTGAGCACGTACACCGCGAGCCCGGCAAGCACCGCCAGCGCGCCCACCCGGGCGGCGATCAGCGACAGCGGGTCTGCCACCAGCCCGCGCTTGGTGCGCTTCCTGGCCCGCAGGAGCTGCACGGCGGCGAAGACCGCCACGCAGACCGCGTAGAACGCCCAGCCGAGCGAGGGCGGCAGGTTCTTGTTCGCGATGGCCACGATCACGCTGTCCCTGATCGAGATGTTCGTGCCCTCGTCGACCAGGACCAGGACCAGGCCCTGGAAGGCGAGGAAAGCGGCCAGCGTGACCACGAACGACGGGATGCCGACCTTGGCGACCAGCGTGCCGAGCGCGGTGCCGATGACCACGCCGGTGACGATGGCGGCCAGTGCGCACACGTACCAGGGCAGGCCCATGCCCGTGAGCGTGACGGCGAGCACCGCCGCGCACACGCCGCTGGCGAAGCCGGCGGACAGGTCGATCTCACCCAGCAGCAGCACGAACACCAGGCCCATCGCGATCAGGGTGATCGCGGCGCCCTGCGTGAAGAGGTTCGCGAAGTTGATCGAGGTGACGAAGGCGGGCCGGGCGACGGCGAAGACCGTGCAGAGCACGATCAGGCCCAGCACGGCGGGCAGCGCGCCCATGTCCCCGCCGCGCACCCGCTCGACGTAGGCGAGGAAGCTGTTGCCGATCGACGGGGACTGCGTCGCGGCGGCGATGGCCTCGCCAGGGAGTTCCTTGACCTTGCTCATGGGGTGACCCCGTTCTTGAGGCCGAGATCCCCGCTGCGGCCTGAGGTGATCAGTTCGACGACCTGGGCGTGCGTCACGTCGGCGGTCCTGACCTGGGCGGCCATCCTGCCGAGGTAGAGCGCCGCGATCCGGTCGGAGACGGCGAAGACGTCGTTCATGTTGTGCGAGATGAGCACGACGGCCAGGCCCGTGTCGGCCAGCCGCCGCACCAGCTCCAGGACCTGCGCGGTCTGGGCCACGCCCAGGGCCGCGGTCGGCTCGTCGAGGATGACGACCTTGCTGTTCCACAGCACGGCCTTGGCGATGGCCACAGTCTGCCGCTGCCCGCCGGACAGGCTGGAGACCTGCTGCCTGATGGACTTCACCGTGCGCACGGACAGGCTGCTGAGGGTCTGCGCGGCCAGTTCCTCCATGCTGTCCTCGTCGAGCAGGAGCCCGTTCTTGCGCTCCCTGCCGAGGAACATGTTCTGGACGATGTCGAGGTTGTCGCACAGGGCCAGGTCCTGGTACACGATCTCGATCCCGAGCTCGCCCGCGTCGCGCGGGCTGTGGACCTGCACCTGCCGGCCGTCGAAGAGGATCTCGCCGGCGTCGATCGGGTAGATGCCGCCGATGCACTTGACCAGGGTCGACTTGCCCGCGCCGTTGTCGCCGACCAGGGCCGTCACCTCGCCGGCGTACGCCGCGAACTCGACCTTGTGCAGCACCTTCACCGGGCCGAAGCTCTTGTCGATCCCGCGCACTTCAAGGAGGGGGGTCATGGGGCTCCCTAAGAGGGGCGCGGCCGGACCTGGCCGCGCCCCTCGGTCTTATTGAATGCCGGCCTCGGTGCACTTCTTGGCGAAGTCACCCGTGCACAGTTCCTCCTTGGTCACGTAACCGTCGGCCACCACGTCCTGGACGTTGTCGAGGTAGATGGCCTGCGGCTCCATCAGCTCGGAGGGCACGTCCTGACCGGTCTCGGGGTCCTTGACGCTGCTGCTCGCCGTGGGCTTCTCGCCCTTGGCCAGCGCCACCGCGAGCTTGGCCGCGGCGTCGGCCTCCTTCTTGACGGCCTTGTAGACCGTCATGCACTGGTCGCCGGCGAGGATGTTCTGCAGGCCCTGGACAGTGGCGTCCTGGCCGGTGACCGGCACCTTGCCGTTGAGGTTGTTCTTCTTCAGCACGGTGATGGCGGCGTTGCCCAGGCCGTCGTTGGCGGCCAGCACGCCGGCGATCTTCGGCTGCTGGGTCAGCATCTGCTCGAAGATCGTGCCTGCCTGGGTGTTGTCCCAGTCGGGCACGGCCTGGTCGGGGCCCTTGACGTACTCGCCGGAGTCGAACTTCGGCTTGAGCACCCCGTCGTAGCCGTTCTTGAACAGGGTGGCGTTGTTGTCGGTGGGAGAGCCGTTCAGGTAGGCCACGATCGGCTTGCTGACCTTCTTGTCGGCCAGGCACTTGCTCAGGCCCTCGCCCTGCAACGTGCCGACCTTGGTGTTGTCGAAGCTGACGTAGTACGCGGCGCCGCCGCCGAGCGTCAGCCGGTCGTAGTCGATCGTGGCCACGCCCTGGGACTTGGCCTTGTCGATGACGGCCTTGCCGCTGCCGCTGTCCAGGTTCACGATCATCAGGACGGTGGCGCCGTTGGTGACCATCTGGTCGGCGATGGTCTGGAACGCCGTCTTGTCGTTCTGGGCGTTCTGGATGTCGTACTCGACGCCGGCGGCCTTGAACGCCTCTTCGAGGTACTTGCGGTCCGCCGTCTCCCACCGGGCCGAGGACTTGCTGTCCGGCAGGATGACGCCGATCTTCCCGGCCTTCGCCGCCGGGGCCGAGGCCGACGTGGTCGACGTGGTGGTCTGACCGCTGTTGCCCCCGCAGGCGGTGAGACCGAGGGCGAGCGCCGCTGCCGTGGTGGTCAAGCTGAGGATCCCCTTGCGCATGGTGCAGGGTCCTTTCTTCCGGAGGGGCCCGGATGAATGTTGTTTGCGGCAACGTATTCCGGGATGGCCTGCTTTGGAAGACCCTGTGGGCCGGGAGTTTGTTGTATCCGGTAACAATCCAGAAACACCACCTCAACCTTGCGTTGGAATCAGCTGCCGCCATGGCGAACCCGGACACCGGTCGCGCGCCATCGGCCACTCGCTTCGACTGCGGCGCCGGCGCTATGGTGGCCCCTAAGCGGACTGATGTCCACTACCGGGCTGCATCGGACAGTCATGGCAAAGGGTTTGGACGTGAGCCCGGAAGGAGCGGGAGTGGAGCCCAGGAACGACGGGCCTCAGCGCTCGGACGCGCAGCGCAACCGGGAGCGGATCCTGGAGGTGGCACTGGCCGAGTTGTCGCGTGCCGCAGATGTCCCGCTGAGTGTGATCGCCAAGAAGGCGGGGGTTGGGCAGGGCACGTTCTACCGCAACTTCCCCAACCGTGAAGCGCTCGTCCTGGAGGTGCACCGGCACGAGGTGCAGCAGCTCACTGGCGCCGCGGCGGAGCTACTCAAAACCCTGGCGCCCGACCAGGCCCTGCGTGAATGGATGGACCAACTCGCCCGCTTCGCCGTCGCCAAGGCCGGCCTGTCGGACGCGATGCGGCAGATCGTCGGCACGACGGACGGCCCGGCGCAGCCGGGATACGCGCTGGTGGTCGAGGCGATCGAGACTCTGCTCACGGCCAATCACGAGGCCGGCACCATCCGTCCGGGGGTGACCTTCGACGACTTCATCCTGGCCATCGCCGGCGTCTGGCAGCTCGATACCCGTGGGGACTGGCAAGCCCAGGCCGCTCGACTCCTGGACCTTGTCATGGACGGGTTGCGCGCGGGGGCGCCCGGGCGGGGGTGACGATCAGGAGGTCCGGGCTGGTCGGGGCGGACGGCCTCACCTACCGGCCGAGACCGGCTCGGCATCGGGACTGGCGGCTGGCGTGGCGGCGCTGCGCAGCGGGACCTGGCGGATGAAGAGGGCCACGACGATGCCGACGGCGGTCACGGCCGCGCCCCAGGCGAACAGGGTGGTGATGCCGTCGGTGACGGCCTGCTGGAACAGGTGCTGGGCTGCCTCTGGCAGGGCACGCAGCGCTTGCGGGGTCATCGAGGCGGCGGAGGCGGCCACGCTCTGCGCGGCCGGCCCGGCGCCGGCCAGGGAATCGGCCAGTTGGCTGGTGTAGACGGCGCCGAGCAGGGAGACGCCGAGTGAGCTGCCCATGTTGCGCAGGAAGGTCGACACCCCGGTGCCCGCGCCCATGTCGCGCAGGTCGAGGCTGTTTTGGGCGATGAGGGTGCCGGTCTGCATCAGCGCGCCCATGCCGGCGCCCAGGACCACCATGTAGAGGGTCGTCATCGTGGTGGTGGTGTCGACGTGCATGGTGGCGAACAGTGCCAGGCCGGCGGTGACGAGGATGGTGCCGGCGATGGGGAACGATCTGTAGTGCCCGGTCCTGCCGATCAGCGCGCCGGCGGCCAGGCTGACGATCATGGAGGCGATCATCATCGGCATGAGCAGCAGGCCGCTGCTGGTGGCCGAGGAGCCCTGGACGAACTGCTGGAACTGCGGCAGGAAGCCGATGGCGCCGAACATGGCGAAACCCGAGATGAAGGCGACGGCCCCGGACAGGGAGAAGTTGCGGCTCTTGAAGACGCGCAGCGGCATGATCGGCTCGGCCGCCCGCCGCTGGACGATCACGAAGGCGACGAACCCGGCCACCGCCAGCGCCGCCAGGCCGAGGATCTGCGGCGAGCTCCAGTCGTACTGGGTGCCGCCCCAGCTGGTGATGAGCACCAGCGCGGTGATCCACACCGTCAGCAGCGCGGTGCCCCACCAGTCGATCACCGCCTTGCCGGTGCCCTTGGGCAGCTTGGCCAGGGTGATCCAGCACAGGATCAGGGTGACGGCGCCGAGCGGCAGGTTGACATAGAAGGCCCAGCGCCAGGTGAGGTTGTCGGTGATGAAGCCGCCGATGAGCGGGCCGCCGATCATCGCCACCGGCATGGCGGCCATGATCACGCCCTGGTACTTGCTGCGATCCCGCGGCGGGATCATCTCCCCGACGATCGACAGCACGCCGACCATGAGGCCGCCCGCTCCCAGGCCTTGCAGGGCGCGGAACCCGATCAGCTGCGCCATGTCCTGTGACATCCCGCACAGGACCGAGCCGAGCAGGAAGAGGGCGACGGCGGCGACGAAGGTGATGCGCCGGCCGTACAGGTCGCCGAGCTTGCCCCAGATCGGCGTGGCCACGGTGGAGGCCAGGACGTAGCCGGTGGTCACCCACGCCAGGTGGTTCAGGCCACCCAGCTCGCCGACGATGGTCGGCAGCGCCGGAGCGACGATCATGTTGTCGAGCATCGCCAGCAACATGGCGATGACCAGACCGCTCATCGTCACGAGGATCTGGCGGTGGCTGAACCCCAGTCCGGCCTGGCGCCCCGCCGTCGGGGGACTTGTCGCGCCTTTCGCGCTGTCATCTGCCATCACGTGGGCTCCCGCCACTGCGAAGAAAACTTACCTGCCGGTCGGCAAGCAAATGATGAATGAGGTGTGTTGGGCGGCGCGGAGGCCGACCTTCCGGCCGATCCGTGAGACCTCGCCCTGGCCTGCCATCTGCAGCAGGCCAGGGCGGTTTTACCGGGTCAGGCGTCGGCGCCGGTGACCCGCAGGCGTTCACCTGGGCCACGCGACCAGAGCGATGTCCTCGACGCCGACGCGGTGCATGCGGGCCGGCGGCCCCTCCCCGCCGGCATCATCGGCCGTCGAGGTCGCTCATCCGGGCCCGCATGTCGGCCGTGGTGTTCTCGTGCGGGAACGGCTCGTCGGGAACCGGGAGGTCGAGTGCGGCGCACAACGGCTCCCAGCCGTCGGACGGCTGCCATTCCAGCAGCCGGTGCGCCGGTACGGTGGCACGGACCTCGGCAAGGTGCCGCTCGTAGGCCGCGATGACCTTGTCGCGGTCGTGGGGGTCGCCGAACGCGCCGCCGAACAGGGCACGAATCATCTCCTGCGTGGCGTGAGCCTGCTCGGGGGTGACATGGGCAAGCATCGGCGGCCTGCCGGCGAAGTCTCCGCGCGTCAGGTGGCGTGCCCCTTCCAGCACCGTCCGGTCCATGCTCTGGTACCAGCGCTCGGCGCTTTCCCGCCGAGACAGCAGCACCAGCGCGTCCGGGTACGCGGCGGACAACTCCCGCCAGAACCACGACACCGGCCAGTCCACCCCGGCTGCGTATCCCGCGAGGAATCCGTCCCAGTCCGGCATGACTCCCGCGCAGGCGTCACGCCAGACCGCGGCGTCGTCCGGCCGCTCGAACAACTCCTGCATGTGATAGCAGGGCGCCCCGAGCAGCCGCTCCAACGCCGCCTTCAGCGACGTCGTCCCCGTACGCGGAAACCCCGCCCCCACAACTCGCAAAGCCATACCGGCCCTTCCTGTCTCGATCACGGCGATCGGAGTCGCCTTCGGCCATGTCAGGTCGGCAGACGCTCGGTGACGCGCGGATCGCCTTCATCGGTGTCCTCGTGCAGGGGACCGCCTGACCGCGATCACGGACTTTGTCATGGCCACCTTGCCTACCGGTCGGTTAGTAAGGTACTTGCTGACCGGCCGGTAGGCAAGTGGGGGTAAACTTCTGAGCGGAGCTGAGCTTGGGAGCAAGGAAGAGCGATGACAGAGACGGAACGGATGACGGCCCCGCGGCGCAAGGGCAGCGAGACGCGGGCCGACATCCAGCAAGCCGCGCTGACGCTCTTCACCGAGCGCGGCTACGACGCCACTTCGATGCGCGAGATCGCCGAGCAGATCGGCATCACCAAGGCGGCGCTCTACTACCATTTCGACAGCAAAGAGGCGATCATCCTCAGCCTCTTCCAAGAGAACATGCGCGCGCTCGACGACCTGCTGGACTGGGCCGCGGGCCAGTCACTCACTCCCGAGCTGTCAGCCGAGTTCCTGGGCCGCTGGATTGCCCTGAGCGCCAGGCAGGGACTGCGGACCATGCGGTTCGCCGCCGCCAACCACGCCGCGCTGCGTACGGTGATGCCGCTGCGGCACGGCGGTCCACTGGAACGGGTCGACAGGGCGGCACAGCTTCTCCTCGGCCCCGACGCGCCGATGACGGACCGGCTGCGCATCCGCATGGCCCTGCTCAGTGTGCACAACGCCGTGATGGCCGCCCAGGGCACCGAGGCCACAGACGACGACATCCTCACCATCGCCACGCAGGCGGCGACGCTGCTGGTCGGTGACCTGTTCCCGGCACCGCGGCTCCCCGCCCCCGAGTAAGCGCGCAGGACTTGGCGGCCAGTTCCTCGATCTTGCCCGGGCGGGAATCGATCAGACGGACGCGGTGCATGATGGAGCAGCGCCGCAGCTAGTCGCGTGAGGTGGGAATCGGGGTTCTTCCTCAGTCCGTGATGACGGCGTCGCGGTGGATCCACTCGGGGCTGTGGGCCGCCTTGTACATGAAGTCGGCGACGTCCGCGCGGCTGATCGTCGGGTTGCCCTTCATCGGGAGACGGTCGCCGGCCAGGTAGGTGCCCTTGGCGGGGCCCTTGGTGAGCATGGTCGGGTAGACCAGCGTCCAGTCCAGGCCGCTGGAGCGGATCTTCTTCTCGGAGATCTCCTTGTTCGCGTAGATGTTCCGAAGGAACGTGCGGTACATGACCTTCTGTACGGCGCTCGCCGACCGGTAGGTGTCACCCACGCCGAACGACGACAGCCATACCAGGCGGGAGACGCCCTTTTCCTTGGCCGCGCCGATCACGGCCGCCGCGGCACGGGCGAACAGGCCATCGGCGCGCACGGATGCGCTCCTGCCGAGGGCCGAGATGACGACGTCCTGTCCGACCATGGCCTTCGCGACATCGTTGTGCGAGGTGGCGTCTCCGGCGACCACGGTGACCTGATCTGCCAGGTCGCGCAGCGCCTCCGGCCTGCGTGCCAGGACCGTGACCCTGTCGCCGGACCGCAGGGCCAGGTCGACGACGTGGCGACCGGTGGGGCCGGTCGCACCCAGGATGAGCAGATTCATGGCAAGGGAACCCTCCGTGTGCGTGGGCAGGTGCGGGGAATGCCTTCCGTCACTGCCGACGGCGTTCGTGGCGTAACACAAGACCTAAGCGGACATCTGTCCGGTACGACGCAACGTACCGGACAGTTATCCGGTTAGCAACCGGACCTGCGGTCGCGGGCTCGCCGGCTCAGCTCTCGGCGGTTTCACCGTCACCATGCCGAGCGAGTCCATGGAGCCGACGATCAAGAAGGGGGCAAGTCTGTCGGCCCGGCGGACCAGCGACTACACCCCCCGTCTCGGCGACATCGTCGTCTTTCGCACGCCCGAAGGCTGGTCCAACACCACAGCGGGTGACGAGCGCGTGGGGCGGGTCATCGGCCTGCCGGAAAGCACGGTGAAATGTTGCGACACCAGGGGGCGGCTGGAGTTGAACGGCAAGGCACTCGACGAGCCGTACCTGGCGCTCCCTTCCGCCTCCCACGTGACATTCGACGTCCAGGTCCCGCGCGGCCGGCTCTGGATCATGAACGACAACCGCCACGTCTCCCGGGACTCCCGCGCTTACCGGGACGCTCCCGATGGCGGAACCATCGGCATCGCAGACGTAACGGGCGTGGTCGACGCACCGGCCCGATAACTCTGCTTTTCGGTGCGCTCCCCTCTCACGGGTTCCTGCGGCTCGCCGGCGCATAACTGAAACTCGTATTGCTATTCGACTTTCGATGCTAGGGTGGCCGTCAAAGACGCGCCAAGGAGGCATTGCGATGCTGAGGCCACGTGCCACCGCCACCCGTGAGCTGGTCAATCTGGATGGTTTGTGGCGGTTCGCCGTCGATTCCGCCGTCGGCGAGCGGCCGTGGAGCGGGACGCTCGACACCCCGCTCGAGGCCGCGGTGCCGGCGAGCTACAACGACCTGTTCACCGACTCCGCGATCCGCGATCATGTCGGCTGGGTGTGGTACCAGCGGACCGTGCGCGTGCCGCGGGGCTGGGCGGGCGAGCGGGTGTTCGTGCGCGTGGACGCCGCCACGCACGAAGGGCAGGTCTACGTCGACGACGTCCTGGTCGCCGAGCACGTGGGCGGCTACACGCCGTTCGAGGCCGACATCACCGAGCACGTGGCGGCGGGCGCGGAGTTCAGGCTCACCATCGGCGTGAACAACGAGCTGACCAACCTCACCATCCCGCCCGGCACGATCACCGTCACGCGGGACGGGCGGCGGCAGCAGACCTACCTGCACGACTTCTACAACTACGCCGGGCTGGCCCGCTCGGTGTGGCTCTGCAGCGTTCCCGGCGTGCACGTCGAGGACATCACGATCGTGACCGGCGGCGAGGCGGGCACCGGGACGGTTGCCTACTTCGTCCAGACCAGCGCCCCCGCGGACGTCCGGGTCCGCGCCCTGAACGCCTCGGGAACGGAGGTCGCCAGAGCCGAGGGCGCGAACGGCGTGCTCCGGATCGAGAACGTGACGCTGTGGCGGCCCGGCGCGGCCTACCTCTACGACCTGGTCGTCGAGGTGCTCGACGGTGACCGGGTGGTCGACACCTACACCGAGCAGTTCGGCGTGCGCACCGTCGAGGTCCGGGGCACACAGTTCCTCATCAACGGCGAGCCGTTCTACTTCACCGGCTTCGGCAAGCACGAGGACACGCCCGTGCGCGGCAAAGGCCACGACGACGCCTACCTCGTCCACGACTTCCAGCTCATGGACTGGATCGGCGCCAACTCCTTCCGCACCTCGCACTACCCCTACGCCGAGGAGGTGATGGAGTTCGCCGACCGGCACGGCATCGTCGTCATCGACGAGACCGCCGCCGTGGGGCTCAACCTGGCGGTGCAGGGCGGGCTCACCGGCGTACCGCCTCAGCCGACCTTCTCCCCGGAGACCTTCGGCGAGGCCACCCGCGAGGCGCACGCCCAGGCGATCCGCGAATTGATCGCCCGCGACAAGAACCACCCCAGCGTCGTCATGTGGTGCATCGCCAACGAGCCGTCCTCCGCCGAAGAGGGCGCCCGCGAGTACTTCGAGCCGCTGGTGGAGCTGACCCGCAAACTCGACCCCACCCGCCCGGTCTGCTACGCCGCCGTCATCTTCGCCACGCACGAGAACGATCGCCTCGCCGACCTGTTCGACGTCCTGTGCATCAACCGTTACTACGGCTGGTACATCGCCACCGGCGATCTCGCCACCGCGGAGACCTACCTGGAGCACGACCTGCGCGGCTGGGCGGAGAAGTTCGGCAAGCCGATCATGATGAGCGAGTACGGCGCCGACACCATGCCCGGCCTGCACTCGGTATGGGACACCCCGTGGACCGAGGAGTACCAGCAGGCCTACCTCGCGATGCACCACCGCGTGTTCGACCGGATCGAGGCGTTCGTCGGCGAGCACGTGTGGAACTTCGCCGACTTCCAGACCTCCCACGGCATCCACCGCGTGGACGGCAACAAGAAGGGCGTCTTCACCCGAGACCGCAAGCCCAAGGCCGCGGCCCACGCGCTGCGGGCGCGCTGGAAGCCGCTCGCGGGCCGCAAGCCGTCGAGCACGCCGTAGCCGCGCCGTAGCCGCGCAGTAGCCGGCCGGACGCCGCAGGTCTCGCCAGGAGTTCGACGCACGGCGCCATCACCGCGGGCGGCCAGCCGCGCGCGGCCCCATCACCGCGGGCGGCCTACCCGCGCACCGCACCATCGCCGCGGGCGGCCAGCCCGCGCACGGCGTCCGGTTCGGCCACCACGTCCACGCCTTCGGATGGGCCGAGCCGCCCGACGGCGCCCTCGCCTTCAACGTGCTGTGGGGCCTACTCGAGCTGTATCGGGTCACCGTGACCGCCGATGCGGGGCAGTGGCCTCCGTACGGCGATGCCGGCATCGGCCGCGTCCAGTACCCAGCGTTGATCACGGCGCGGGTCCGCGGCCGGACGGGCAGTCCTCGGGCTGGTCAGGCGGTGTCGCCGCCGTCGGCGAGCAAGGTGCTGCCGGTCATGAAGGCGGACAGGTCCGAGGCGCAGAACAGGACGACGCGCGCGATGTCATCAGGAGTGCCGACCCGGCCGATCGGGCTGTTCAGCATGAGGTCGGTCGGCGGGACGTCGTCGAGGTTCACGCCCGCGGCCGCGGCCATCATCATGTTGCCTTCCGTGGGGACGAAGCTCGGCGCCACTCCGAGCACGCGGATGCCCAGCGGAGCGAGTTCGAGTGCCAGCTCGCGGGTGAGGCCGCGGACGGCGTGCTTCGAACCGACGTAGGCGGCCAGTCCCGGCGCGCTCCCGCGGAAACCGGCGGTCGAGACGATGTTCACGATGACACCGCCCGTGCCCGCGGCCGACATGCGACGTGCCGCCTCACGCGCGCCGACGAAGACGCCACGCGCGTTCACGTCGAACACCTGGTCCCACGTCTCCTCGCTCATCTCCAGCAGGGGGACGGCCGGGAAGATGCCCGCGTTGTTCACCCAGACCTCCAGGCCGCCGAGCGCGGCGACCGCGCGGTCGGCCGCCGCCGCCACGGCCGCCGCGTCAGTGACGTCCATGGCGACGCCGATCGCGCGCACCCCGTGGCGCTCGGCGAGCTCCTTGGCCGCGGTCACGGCGGGCCCTTCGTCGATGTCGCCGATCAGCAGGTCGGCTCCCGCCTCTGCCAGGCGCGCGGCGATGGCCTTGCCCAGCCCACGGCCGCCTCCGGTCACGACCGCACGCCGCCCTCGCAGAGAGACGAGCTCGGCCAAGGGCTTGCCCGACACATCGGGAATGGGCATGAATGATCTCCTTCAGAGGGGACGGCGCCGGGAGAAACGACCCGGGCCGGTGTGGAACGTGCTGCCGTCCGTGAACCGGATCTCCGCCTCGGAGCCTCCGGGCACGTCGACCGAGATGGTCAGATGACCGTCCTCGACGCGCCAGGCGACGGCGATCCGGCCCTGCGGACTGTCGAAGGTGCCCTCGGCCCAGGTGATCGCCTTGGTGAACGCCGGTGCGACGACGAAGGACTCCCAACCGGCGGAATCCGCCGCCTGCCGCAGGCCGAGGGTGTGGGTGTGCAGGAAGCGGACGACCGCGCCCTTGCTGTAGTGGTTGAGCGAGGCGGTCGCGGCGCCGTCCTCTGACACGCCGTCCCAGTCCTCCCAGATGGTCGTCGCGCCCCGGTCGAGCATGCCCAGCCAGGACGGGGAGGTCCGCCGGCACAGCACCGAGTAGGCGACGTCGGCATGGCCGGAGTCGGCGAGGACGGGCAGCAGGTCCGCCGTCGAGAGGAAACCCGTGCCGAGGTAACCGTCGGCCGCGTCGATCAGGTCGACGAGGTGGCGGGCCGCCTTCTCGCGCAGCTCCCCGGGGACCAGGTCGAAGGCCAGGGCGCGCACGTAGCTCGCCTGCGTGCCCGCCTTCGTCCGGCCGTCGGCGTCCAGGAACTCCGTCTGCCAGGCCTGGCGCACCCGATCGGCCGTCTCGCGGTAGCGGGCCGCGTCTCCGGCATGGCCGAGCACGTCTGCGACGGCGGCGAGGGTGCGGGCGGAGCGGTACAGGTAGGCGGTGCCGACCTCGCCCTTGTCTGCCGTGTACCAGGCGATGGGGTCGCTCATCACGGGGTCGATGAGGGTGCCGTCCGCCGCGCGCCGCTTCGGCTCCAGCCATTCTCCCCAGTGGAAGGAGCCGTCCCAGATGAACTCCTCATGGGGCAGGGGCTCGGCCGACCGTTCGGCACGGGAGGGGTGCCGGGAGTCGCGCGCGGTCGTGAGCGCCCATTCGACCCAGCGGCGCATCGCGGGCCAGTTCTCGGCGAGAGCGGCGGTGTCGCCATAGGTCTCGTACAGCACCCACGGGACCAGGACGATGGCGTCGCCCCACCCGGCCGAGCCGGTGATCGCGTCCGCCATCGGATCGTCGTGGATCTTGAGCCGGTTGGCGTCCGGTGAGGAGTTCACCACGCGGCCGTCGGCGAGCTGGTCGTCGCGGACCGAGCGCAGCCATTTGCGGCTGAAGCCGTCCACGTCGAACAGGCGGGCGGCGGTCGGGGCGAAGATCTGGTAGTCGCCCGTCCAGCCGAGCCGCTCGCGTGTGGGGCAGTCGGTCGGGATGTCGACGGCGTTGCCGCGGAAGCTCCAGCGGGCGGCCTCGTGCAGGCGGTTGAGGTCGTCGTCGCTGCAGGCGAACGTCGCGGTCGGGCGCAGGTCGGTGTGCACGACCCGCAGCACGATGCCGTACGGGTCCAGGTCGCCGCCGGCGCGGCGGACGCGGGCGTAGCGCAGGCCGTGCACCGTGTGCCGGGGCTCGAACACCTCGCCGGCTCTGCCTGAGGAGACGACCTCGTCGCGTTGCACGAACGGGATCGCGGCCTCGCCCGGCTTCTGGCTGTCCAGGTGGGCCGTGGTGAGGTCTCCGGCCGGGTCCAGGTGCTCGCCGTGGTCGATCACCGTGCGGGTGCCGGCGGGGCCGAGGTCGGTGAGGGTGATCCAGCCGGAGGCGTTCTGGCCGAAGTCCACGATCCACGTGTCGTCGCCGTGCCTGGTCACCGAGCGTGGGGCGAGCTGCTCGACCCGGCGCACCGGCGGGGCCGGCGACCAGGAGATCGGCGGGGCGTCGACCGCGTCCACGAGGACCGGCCGGGCAGGGCCGGGCGGGGCGGTGAAGTCGGTCGTCTGGCCGTTCATGAGGTCGGCCGCGACGATGTGGCTGCGGCGCGAGGTCCAGCTCTCACCGGTGACCGCGACCGTCTCGGTGCCGTCGGCGTAGCGGACGTGGAGCTGGAGCCGGGCCGCGGTGGCCGTGCCCCAGCAGTCGCGTTTGCGCCAGGTGCCGACGCTGCCCCGGTACCAGCCGTCCGAGAGCAGGATCTCCAGGTCGTTGGCGCCGCCGCGCAGCAGCTCGGTGACGTCGGCGGCCTGGGCGTGGAGGGTGTCGCCGTAGGAGGTGGAGCCCGGCGTCAGCTCCGCCGTGCCCACTCGCGTGCCGTTGACGAACGCCTCGTAGACGCCGAGCGCGGTGGCGTACAGCCGGGCCTGGGCGATGGCGTCGCGCAGGTCCACACTGCCGGCGAGGACGTAGGCGGGACGGGCGTCCTCGCCGTCCTCCTGCGGGGAGATCCAGCGGGCCGACCAGTCCCGGTTCAGCAGGCCCGACTCGAAGGCGTGCCAGGACGACCAGTCCGAGTACTGCTCGCCACGTCGGATGCGGACCCGCCACTCCACGGACTGGCGGCTGCGCAGCGGCGGCAACGGCCATGCGACGAACAGGTGCCAGGCGGAGGCGACGCCTGCCAGCGCCCGCTCCTCGCCGTCCACGCGGAACTGCAGGTCGTAGCCGTCCTGTCCGCTCCACGCCGGTGGCAGCTGCCAGGACAGCGGCGGCCGCTCCTCGGAGACCGGGAACTGGTCGCCGCCGGCGGCGATCCGAAGGTCGTACGGCGCGCTCATGCTCAGCGCACCCCCTTCACGCGCGTGAACACCAGCAGCCCGCCGATCAGCGCCAGCGCCGCCCCCGCGAGGTAGAGGAGCGTGTAGTTCTTGTCGCCGCCGCTCGCGCCGATGCCGATGAGGAACGGCGCGATGAGCGGCGCCATCGCGCTCGGGAGCTTGTGCGCGAACGACACCACCGCCATGTACCGGCCGGCCTCCTCCCGGCTGGGCAGCACGGCGAGCACGATCGCCTGGTCGACGGCGCTGAAGAACGCGATCGCGAGCTGCATCAGCACGGACCCGATCATCAACACCGGGAAGGAGTACGCGAAGGCCTCGACCAGCCCGCCCGCGACGAAGAACAGCGCACCGATGAGGGCGAACAGTTTCCGCCGGCGCAGCTTGTCCGACAGGAAACCACCGCCGATCGCGCCGAAAGCCGCCGCGACGACGCCGAGGACTCCGATGACGGCCACCGCACCCGCGACCTCCCGCACCGGCAGGTCCAGGCGCTGGGCGTAGAAGAAGGTGGTGAACGTCGTGTTGAGGTACAGCCCCATGAAGAACATCAGGCGCCCCAGCCAGTTCCAGCCGAAATCCGGGTACTTGCGGGGGTTGAAGACGTAGCTGGACGCCAGCGTCCGCATCGACACGGGCGTCGTGTGGACGGCGCCATGCGTGTCGTCCTCCTTGCCCACGACGAGGAAGACCGCCAGCAGCGCCGCGCCGATGAGACCGGGCAGGACGAAGACGAGGAATGTGTTGCCTGTGACGGCGGTCGTGATGCCGACCCCGATGATGGGGGCGATCTGGCCGGTCAGCCCGGTGAAGCCGCCGATCTTGCCGCGTTGGGCGTCGGGGATGCGGTCGGCCTGCACGTTGAGTATCGCCTGTGAGGCGGTCGCCCAGCCCAGCATCGCGAGGATCCAGCCGGCTCCCACGAGCAGCAGGTTCGGCGCGACCGCGATGCCGACCAGCGCCACGAGGCCCAGGACCAGGCCGGCGAGCATGAAGGGGCGGCGACGGCCCAGCCGGGTGCGGGTGCGATCGCTCCACACGCCGAGCAGAGGGCTGAGCACGAGGTAGATGGTCTGCGCGGTGCCCGTGACGTACCCGAGCACCTCCTCGTGTCCGGGGGCGAGTTCGTCGATCCGCACCGCCAGCGAGAACGACAGCGGGACCACGAATGCCATGGAGATGCCGAAGTTGGCGGGCCATCATCCAGAAGATGTAGCCCGCGCTTGCCCTCGGCAGGTCGTCGGATGCCTCGGTGCCGAGCGGTCCGAGAGAGGGGGGAGTGGCCATGAACACCCTTCCTTAAAGAAGTCAGGGCCAGAAGAAACTGCAGCTCGCTACTTAAGCGCATTAGTAACTTACCGTTGGCTGACGTCCAGGTCGCAAGACATCTCCCCGTAACGACTGCGCAACGAGACGCCGTTCACATATGTGGCCGGCAATCTTCTACGATGAGCCGACATGACTCGTCCTGCGAAGCGGACCACCATCGCTGACGTCGCCCGTACGGCCGGCGTCTCCGGAGCGACCGTGAGCTTCGTGCTCAACGACACGCCAGGGCAGTCGATCCCCGAAGAGACCAGGCAGCGCGTCCTGGAGGCGGTCAGGCAGCTCGGCTACCGCCCTCGCGGCTCGGCCCGCGCGCTGGCCTCCGGGCGCAGCGACGTCGTCCTGCTGTCCATCCCGCACCTGTCGATCGGCCCCGGGATCACCCGCTTCGTCGAGCAGTTCGCCACCTCGCTGGCACACGCCGGCCTGACCTTGGTCACCCACCTGGCCGGGGCACCCGGGCGGTCGCTTCCCGACGTCTGCGCCGCCATCGACGCCTCGGTGGTGGCCAGCCTCGATCCGCTGGACGACGAGACCGCCCAGGCCCTGCGCGGCGCGGGCGCGGACATCGTGTTCACCACCGAGTTGGCGGCCCACTCCATCATGCGGCGCACCGGCCGTCGCCAGGCCGAGCACCTCATCGCGCTCGGCCATCGGCGCCTCGGGTACGCCCTGCCCCAGCATGCCCTGCTTCGCAAGATCGCCGATGAGCGGCTGCACGGAGCTGCCGACGCCTGCGCGCAGGCCGGCCTCGAACCCCCGCTGGCGCTCGAGACCAAGCTCGACACCGCCGCCACGGCACGCGCCGCCCGGCGCTGGCGACGCGAGGCGGTGACGGCGGTGTGCGCCTACAACGACGAGATCGCGATCGCCCTGCTGGCGGGCATGCGCCAGGCCAGGCTCACCGCTCCCGGCGATCTGGCGGTCATCGGCGCCGACGACATCCCCCTCGCCCAAGTGGCCGATCCGCCGCTCAGCACGATCGCCTTCGACCTGGAGAAAGTGGGCCGGTCCCTGGCGGACGCGGTGGTGGCGAGCCTGTCGGGACGCGAACCTCAGCCGGCGCCCGCCTCGCTGGAACCGCACGTCATCCAGCGCGCTTCGACCTGATCCCGGGCCGAAGCGCTTACGCGAGCCCGCCACGGCGGGCAACCTCGCCCAGCCAAGCCAGGCTCGGCTTGGGCTTGCGCTCGAACGTCTCGCGGTCCACGGCCATGAGCCCGAACGTGGGCCCCCAGTGACCCCACTCGAAGTTGTCCACGGCGGTCCAATGGAGGTAGCCGCGCACGTCGATGCCCTCGTCCATGCAGTCGAACAGGTGGCGCAGGGCCTCGGAGGTGTAGGCGATGCGGCGGGTGTCGTCGGGGGTGGCGATGCCGTTCTCGGTGATGAGGATCGGGGTGTGCCCGGTCGCCTCCCAGGCGTGGCGGACGGCGATGGCGATCGCGTCGGGCCGGTAGGCGTTGCCGGTCATCGTGTTGTCCGGGCTCTGCGGGTGCGGCACGACGCCGTTCTCGTCCACGGCCTGGCTGGAGTAGGACTGCACGCCGATGAAATCGTCGCCGCGGGCGGCCTCCAGGTAGAGGTCCTCGCGGATGTACCGCAGTTCGCGGAGCTTGTCCTCGTTGCCCGGCGTCGCGGTGAGCGCCTGACAGGCCACCGTCCAGCCGACCGACGCGGAGGTCTCCTTCTTCAGGACCTCGCGGGCGGCGTCGTGTGCTTCGGCCAGGCGGTGGCCGACCTCCGGGTCGGGGTTCGGCAGCACCGGGCGGGCCGCGCCCTCCACGGTCGGGCTCATCCACGACTTGGCGTCGCCGGACTGCGCGACCCTGCTCATGGTCACCATCAGGGCCAGCATGTTCGGCTCATTGATCGTGCAGACCCACTCGACTCCGTCGAGAATGCCCGCCACGGCCTGGACGTAGGCCCGGAAACGCTCGATCGCCCGCTCGCCCATCCAGCCCTGCTCCTCGGCGAACCAGCGCGGGTTGGTGAAGTGGTGCAGGGTGATGACCGGAGTGAGCCCCAGGTCGAAGGCGGTGTCGATCATCCTGCGGTAGTGGGCCAGCTCGGCCCGGGAGAACTGCCCCGGAGCCGGCTCGATGCGGGCCCACTCGATCCCGAAACGGTAGGTGTCGAGTCCGGCCTCCGCGAGCAGGCGCATGTCCTCGGCGTAGCGGTGGTAGCTGTCGCACGCGTCGCCGCTGCGCTCCATGCCCGGCATACGCTGCTCGAGAACCCACCAGTCGCTGTTGACGTTGTTCCCTTCCACCTGGTGTGGCGCGGTCGCTGCTCCCCAAAGGAATCCGGGTCGGGTCATCGGTCGATCCTTGCTCGAGACTGCTGAGTCGGCACACAGTAACATCGAAACTCGAATCGCGATACTATTTTGAGCGCCGAGGGGGCCTCTCAAGCGATGCCTGCCTCAGCGATCAGAAGGAGCGGGCGGCGCGGACCCCCGGGGATCGCACGCGATGCCCGAAAAGAGGAGCAGCCATGCCCGCTCAGCGGTCTCGCGCCGTTCGGCCGCCGGTATCTTGGCCAGCAGCGCCGCGATCATGCCCATGGCCGTGACCAGGTCCTCGGTGGTGACGTACGCGCGCACGCGGCCGGCCTCCCTCGCCTCGGCGAGCAGGTCGCGCAGCAACGCCGCCACCCGGTCGCGCACCCGGGCGATGCGCGGGTCGACGGGAGCGCTGACCATGCCGACGAACGCGGTCGAGGCGATGGCCTGCTCGGTCATCAGCGCCAGCATGTCGTCCAGGGTGGTTCCGGGTTCGGCGGCGAGCGCCTCCAACTCCTTGACACCTTCCTCGAAGACGGCCAGCGCGAGGCTGGCGCGGTCGGGGAAGTGCCGGTAGAGGCTGCCCTTGCCGACACCGGCCGTACGCGCGATCGAGGCGAGAGGCGCGTCGTATCCGTCTGCGGCGAACCATTCGCGGGCCGCAGCGATGAGCGCCGCCCGGTTCTCCGCCGCCGCGCTCGGTCCTCTGTTGGGCCGCCGGGTGTGGGACATGGTGGCTACGGTAGCAACCGGACCCCATAGTCCGGATTTCTGTGGCATCCGCTCGACATGTGCCGATGGCAGCGGCTACGGTGCATCCGGACCCCATAGTCCGGTAGCGGTGCCATGTCACCGCCATGCCCCGGAACTCCCTCTCGAGCGCCGCCGTCGCCGATTGACCCCGAAAGGACCTGCATGTGACCACGCAAACCTTTGACGACCGCGTTGCCCTGGTCACAGGAGCAGGCTCGGGAATCGGCCGGGCGATGGCCGTCGCCTTCGCCAAGGCGGGCTCGCGGGTCGTGGTCTGCGACATCCACGCCGACAGCGCCGCGAGCACCGCCGCCGACATCGGCGACGACCTGGCCGTCGCCGTACCCGCCGACATCGCCGACCAGGACTCCGTGGCCGGGCTCGTCGACGCGGCGGTCAGCGCGTACGGCCGTATCGACGTGCTGTGCAACAACGCCGGGATCATGGACACGATGGCGCTGCCCGCCGACGTCACCGTCGAGCAGTGGGAGCGGGTCCTGCGCGTCAACCTGACCGGCACGTTCCTGGTCGCTCATGCGGTCCTGCCGCACATGCTGCGCCAGGGCGGCGGCGCGATCATCAACACCGCCTCCGAGGCCGGGATCAGGGGCGGCGCGGCGGGCGTCGCCTACACCGCCTCCAAGCACGGCGTCGTCGGCCTGACCCGCAACATCGCCTGGGCGTACGCCAAGGACGGCATCCGCTGCAACGCCATCCTCCCCGGCCCGACCATGACCGGCATGGCCGCCACCGCCACCTTCGACGAGATCGGCCTGACCCGTCTTGCTCCGGTGCTCGCCCTCGGCGAACGCATCGCGCAGCCGGAGCAGATGGCCGAGGCCGCACTCTTCCTCGCCTCCGACGCCGCCTCGTTCGTCAACGGCGCGATCGTGCCCGTGGACGGCGGCTGGTCCGCGGCCTGAACGCCGTCGGGCGGGCCTCGCACCACTCATCCAGCAACCTGACAGCGAAACACCACTTCCGAGGAGAAGTCGAATGAGCCAGAGCGAGCAAGTCCTGGACTATCCGATCCCGGCTCCGGCGGCGCTGGAGCCGCCCGCGGAGTGGGCCGAGTTGCGCGGTACGTGTCCGGTGGCGCACGTGAAGCTGCCCAGCGGCGACCAGGCGTCTCTGCTGACCCGGTACGAGGATGTCAAGCAGGTCCTGGCCGACCCGCGCTTCACCCGGCTGCTCAACGCCCCCGACGCGGCCCGCCTGTCGGCCACCGACGACGGCGGGCTGTTCAGCAGCGAGATGGCGGCGATCATCCCCGACGGCGGGGAGGAGCACCAGCACTGGCGGCGGCTGGTCGGCAAGTGGTTCACCGCCAAGCGCATGAACGCGCTGCGGCCCCAGATGGCGCAGATCGCCGCCGACCTGATCGACGACATGGTCGAGCGGGGCCAGCCCGCCGATCTCAAGGCGAGCCTGGGCTTCCCGCTGCCGGTGTACGTCATCTGCGACATGCTCGGCGTGCCCGCCGAGGACCGGGACCGGTTCTCGTACTGGTCGGACACCCTGCTCAACCTCACCCGCTACGGCAAGGAGGAGATCGAGGCCGCCCAGGCCGAGTTCTTCCAGTACATGTCCGAGCACCTGGCCGCCAAGCGGGAGCAGCCCGGCAGCGACCTGCTGAGCGAGCTGATCGCGGCGGGCGGCCCCGAGGACGGCGGCCTGTCCGACATCCAGCTCCTGGTCACCGGCATGGCGCTGCTGGTCGCGGGGCACGAGACCACCGCCAACATGATCGGCAAGATGGTCGCCATGCTGCTGGCCGACCGCAGCCGGTGGGAGGCCCTGCTGGCCGACCCGTCGCTGATCCGCACCGCCGTCGAGGAGTCGCTGCGCCTCGACGCCAACTCCGGCTTCGGCCTGCCCCGCTACCTGAAGGAGGAGACCGAGGTCAGCGGCACGCACCTGCCCAAGGGCACCACGGTGGTGTGCAGCATGGCCGCCGCCAACCGCGACGAGAGCGTCTTCGGCAACGCGGCAGAGCTGGACCTGACCCGCACCCCGAACCCGCATCTGGCCTTCGGCTCCGGCGCCCACTCCTGCCTGGGCCAGGCGCTGGCCCGTACCGAGCTACAGGTCGTCCTGGAGGTGCTGCTGCGCAAGTTGCCGGGCCTGGACCTGGCCGTGCCGGTGGAGGAGCTGGAGCGGGTCGAGGGGCTGGCCGTCGGCGGCCTGCGCACGGTCCCGGTCCGCTGGTGACATCGCAGAGAGGGATCACCATGAAAGTCATCGTCGACGAGGACAAATGCTGCGGCGCGGGCCAGTGTGTGCTGCTCGCCCCGGAGGTGTTCGACCAGCGTGACGACGACGGCATCGTCATCCTGCTGGAACCCGAGCCGGCCGCGGACCGGCACGCCGCCGTCCGCGAGGCCGCGGCCGTCTGCCCTGCCGCCGCCATCGAGGTGAGCGAGCAGGCGTAACCCGTTCCACACCCGGCCTGGCGAGCAATCCGCGCTCGCCAGGCCGGCGGCGCGATACCATAAAACCCGAATAGGAGTACGAATTTAAAATCCCTGCCGGAGGAAGCCGTGACCCAGAGCACCAGCCGCGGGCCCTACGCCAAGACGGCGGCCATCCGCCGCCGGGTCGTCGAAGCCTGCGTGGATGCCTTCGGCCAGACCGGTTTCTACGGCGCGACCATGAAAGACATCGCCAAACGCGCCGGCATCAGCTACACGGGCCTGCTGCACCACTTCTCCAGCAAGGAGGAGCTGCTCGCGGCCGTGCTGGCGCTGCGCGACGAACGCGGCACCGCCTACCTCGAATCGGCACACGCCCTCGACCCGACCGCCAACCCCGTCGAGAGCCTCAGGGGCATGCTCTCCGTCATCGTGGACAACGAACTGCAGCCCGGTCTGATGGAGTTGCACTGTGTCGTGTCGGGGGAGGCCACCTCTCCCGACCATCCGGCGCACGCCTACTACGCCGAGCGCTACCGCATGCTCCGCCGCTTCTTCGGCATGGCCTTCCAGTCCCTGGCCGAACGCGGAGAGCTGCGCTCGTCCAGCGATCCCGAGACGCTCGCCACGATGACCATCGCGCTCATCAACGGCGTGCAGGCCCAGTGGCTCTTCGACCGCGACTCGGTTCAGATGGAGCGCGCGATCCGCGAGTTCCTGGTCGCCGCCGTCCCCGCGCTCGGCACGAGCCGAAGCGCCGACGCGCTGCCCTGACCGCGTGGGCGCAGCGGTAACCGGCTTGGTCACAGGTTCAGCCGAACGTCAGGTGAGCAACCCGGTCATCACGGTCTGCACGATCAGCGCCAGCGCCGAGGCGGCCGCCACGACCAGGACGGCCACTCGCACCTTGCCGCCGTCGAGGAAACGCCGCAGCGGCCCCGATGCCAGGAAGCCCAGCAGCATGGGCACGATCAGCGCCGCCCCCGTCATCAGCGCCCGAGCCGGGAGCTCGTCCACGACCGCGAGGACGACCAGCGACTGGGCGGCGCTCAGGAAGAAGAACATCGCCAGCGTCGCCCTGATCTGCGGCCCCTTGGCGTGCTGGTAGACGAGCCCCATCGGCGGCCCGCCGATGCCCGTGGCCGTCCCGGTGATCCCCGAGACGAATCCGGCGGAGGCGATCGTCAGCCCGTTACGCGGCACGCTCAGCGCCCTGGCCGTCAGCGCCACCGCGATGAGCACCATGACCGCGACGAAGACACCCCTGGCGTATACGGAAACGTAGACAACGACGACTGCACCGACCACACCCCCGGGCAGCCTTCCCAGCACCGCGAAACCGAGCCCGCGCCAGTCCACCGTCCGCCACTCGGCGGCCAGCGTGAACAGCGGCAGCGTCATGTTGACGACCTGCATGGCGCCCGGCATGAGGTCGGGGCCCAGCATGGTGAGCACGGGAGCGGCGACCAGCCCCAGCCCGAAACCCACACCACCTTGGACAATCGCCCCGACGAAGACCGCCAGACCGCCAATAATCAGCACCGATGCCGCATCAGTCATGGACGAGAGTCAATCACCCTTACTCTCTGTTGTGATTACTACCGCGAGAGTGACATCGAGCGTGTAACCTCTTCCCACGACGCCGACGTAGTGTCAGGAGTATGCCGATGAAGCCCAAAGCGACGAGCATACGCGTCAGCGTCAAGACCAGAGACAAGATCGCAGCACTCGCGAAGAAGGCAGGTGAACCCATGACCGCGATCATCGACCAGGCCATCCGGGAGATGGAGAAGAAGCAGCGCTGGCAGCACGTCGCGGAGCAGATGGAGCAGACACGACGAGAAGATCCGCAAGCCTGGGCCGACTACCTCGCCGAATCGGAGGTGGTTCAGGGCAAGCCGTCACGCTCCACCCGCATCGCACCGGAGTGGGAGGGGCTCATCACGTTCCCCGAGGAGAGAGATGAGGGTGATCCAGGGCGAGCTCTGGCTCGCTGACCTGGGCGAACCCGTCGGCCGCGAGCAGGGCTTCCCCCGCCCCGTGCTCGTGGTCAGCAACGACGAGTTCAACGCCGCAGCCCCAGTCAAGATTGTCGTGCCGCTGACGACGACCGACAGGGGATGGGACAATCACATCCACATCGGCTGCGCTGGCACCGGTCTGGAGAAACCCAGCTGGGCCATGGTCGAGCACGTGCGCAGCGTGTCCCCGCAACGGTTCACGAAGAGGATCGGGATCGCTCCCGACGACGTCGTCCGCGAAGTCACTGACTGGATCGTCGACTCAATCTAGTGAGAGTTTGCCGCCCGGCGAAATAGCAGTTCGCCGGGTGGCACTCTCATCGTGCCACACGTCGCCGATTGTTAAGCGCAATCCTCCCGCTCCAGCACCCGGTGCCCGCGAGGCCGATCTGGTCGGTGGCGATCCTCGCGGGATTCATACCGCCGGCCACCCACCGCCACCGGACGACGCCCCGATGACGAAGAGCCGCCCGGCGGGGGGTGTCCCGCCGGGCGGCTCTCCTCTGTGTCGGGTGGTTCCCCCGATACGGGCGCGTGAGGATCGCGCCCAACCCCGGCTCAAGAAAGCCAAGGGCTCCCGGCCCACGCGCGGCTCATGACCGCGCGCGAGCCCGGGAAGTCACTTCGCGAGCAACGAGCGAAGAACGTACTGCATGATCCCGCCGTGACGGTAGTAGTCGGCCTCGCCCGGCGTGTCGATGCGCACCACCGCGTCGAACTCCACCTCGCCCGCCTTGACGTGGACCGTGCGCGGGATGCCGCCCGAGTTGAGCTCCTCGACGCCCGTGATGTCGAACGTCTCCTCGCCGGTCAGCCCGAGCGCCTCAGCCGATGCCCCCTCGGGGAACTGCAGCGGCAGCACGCCCATGCCGATCAGGTTGGAGCGGTGGATGCGCTCGTACGACTCGGCGATGACCGCGCGCACGCCCAGCAGCGCCGTGCCCTTGGCCGCCCAGTCGCGCGAGGAGCCGGAGCCGTACTCCTTGCCTGCCAGCACCACCAGCGGCGTCTCAGCCGCGGCGTAGTTGACCGAGGCGTCGTAGATGAACGACACCGGCCCGTCGGGCTGGGTGAAGTCGCGGGTGTAGCCGCCCTCGGTGCCCGGCGCGATCTGGTTGCGCAGGCGGATGTTGGCGAACGTGCCGCGGATCATCACCTCGTGGTTGCCGCGCCGCGAGCCGTAGGAGTTGAAGTCCTTCACCTCGACGCCGTTGGCCTGCAGGTATTGCGCGGCCGGGGTGCCGACCTTGATGGAGCCGGCCGGCGAGATGTGGTCCGTGGTGACCGAGTCGCCGACCTTGACCAGCACGCGGGCGCCGGTGATGTCGGTGACGGGCTCGGGCTTGGACGGCATGCCGTCGAAGTACGGGGCCTTGCGCACGTACGTCGAGTCCAGGTCCCACTCGAACGTGTCGCCCGTCGGGATCGGCAGCGAACGCCAGTGGTCGTCGCCCTTGAACACGTCGGCGTAGTCACGCTCGAACATGTCACGGCCGATGGAGGAGTTGACCACCGCCGAGATCTCCTCCGGCGACGGCCAGATGTCCTTCAGGTAGACCGGCTGACCGTCGTTGCCGATGCCGAGCGGCTCGGTGTCGAGGTCGATGTCCATGGTCCCGGCCAGCGCGTACGCCACCACGAGCGGCGGCGAGGCCAGGTAGTTCATCTTGACGTCGGGGTTGATGCGGCCCTCGAAGTTGCGGTTGCCCGACAGCACGGCCGTGACCGCGAGGTCGTTGGCCTGGACTGCCTCGGAGATCTCCGGCGGCAGCGGGCCCGAGTTGCCGATGCAGGTGGTGCAGCCGTAGCCGACGAGGTTGAAGCCGATCTTGTCGAGGTACGGCTGCAGCCCCGAGCGCTCGAAGTAGCCGGTGACCACCTGCGAGCCGGGGGCCAGCGAGGTCTTGACCCACGGCTTGCGGGTCAGGCCCTTGTCGACGGCGTTGCGGGCCAGCAGCGCCGCGCCGAGCATGACGAACGGGTTGGAGGTGTTGGTGCACGAGGTGATCGCGGCGATCGAGACGATGCCGTGGTCGATCTCGAACGAGGTGCCGTCGGCCAGCGTGACGGGCACCGGCTTGTGCGGCCGGCCGCCGTTGGCGGCGGCGTTGGAGGCCGGCGCGTCGGAGGCCGGGAAGGTCTCCTCACCGGCCTCGTCGACCCCGTCGGTCACGTAGTTCTGCACGTCGTGGCGCCAGGTGGCCTTGGCGGCCGACAGCGCGATGCGGTCCTGCGGGCGCTTGGGACCGGCGATCGACGGGACGACGGTGCCGAGGTCGAGCTCGATGTACTCGGAGAAGACCGGCTCGGGCGCGGACGGGTCGAGCCACAGGCCCTGGGTCTTGGCGTACGCCTCGACGAGCGCGATCTGCTCCTCGGAGCGCCCGGTCAGCCGCAGGTAGTCGACGGTCTGGCCGTCGATCGGGAAGATCGCGCAGGTGGAGCCGAACTCGGGGCTCATGTTGCCGATCGTGGCCCGGTCGGCCAGCGGCACGGACGCGACGCCCTCGCCGTAGAACTCCACGAACTTGCCGACCACGCCGTGCTTGCGCAGGATCTCGGTGATCGTCAGCACCAGGTCGGTGGCGGTGGCCCCGGCGGGCAGCTTGCCGCTGAGCTTGAAGCCGACCACGCGCGGGATGAGCATGGAGATCGGCTGGCCGAGCATCGCGGCCTCGGCCTCGATGCCGCCGACGCCCCAGCCCAGGACGCCGATGCCGTTCTCCATGGTGGTGTGGGAGTCGGTGCCGACGCAGGTGTCGGGGTAGGCCTTGCCGTCGCGGGTCATGACCACGCGGGCCAGGTGCTCGATGTTGACCTGGTGGACGATGCCGGTGCCGGGCGGGACGACCTTGAACTCGTCGAAGGCCGTCTGGCCCCAGCGCAGGAACTGGTAGCGCTCGCGGTTGCGCTCGTACTCGCGCTCGACGTTGCGCTGGAACGCGTCCGGGTGGCCGAAGTAGTCGACGATGACCGAGTGGTCGATGACCATCTCAGCCGGCGCGAGCGGGTTGATGCGGGCCGGGTCGCCGCCGAGGTCGCGTACGGCCTCGCGCATGGTGGCCAGGTCGACCACGCAGGGCACGCCGGTGAAGTCCTGCATGATCACGCGGGCGGGCGTGAACTGGATCTCCACGCTCGGCTTCGCGTTCGGGTCCCAGCCGCCCAGCGCACGGATGTGGTCGGCGGTGATGTTCGCGCCGTCCTCGGTGCGGAGGAGGTTTTCCAGCAGGATCTTCAGGCTGTACGGGAGGCGTGCGGCGCCCTCGACGGCATCCAGCCGGAAAATCTCATATGCCGCGTCACCGACGCGTAGCGTGTCACGGCTGCCGAAGCTGTTCGCGGACACGGTGATTCGCCTCCTCCATCAGAAAGGTTTCACAGCAAATCCTGCCGCACTCCTCGGACGGGAACCACGTTAGGTGACCCTAAGTCCGCGAGCGTCACGGCGGATGTCTCGACGTCAAGGTATCTCTAGGATATCTCGACATCAAGTTAAGCAGGGACCAGCCGCCAGAACAGCAGCCCGACGATGGCCACGGACAGGACCGGAGCCAGGATCTTCTGCTCGAACTTCTTGCCCGTCTTGATGCCGATCTTCCACGGCAATAGGAACTTGGCCCCCAGCGGCCACAGCACCGGACATCCCCGCTCGGTCATGCAGTCGCCCACCACATGGATGAAGCAGCCGATCCCGACCGCCAGCCCCAGCCAGGCGTAACCCACCTGGAGCGAGAGGAAGACGGCGTACAGCCCGGCGGTCAGCCCGATGTTGATCAGCGCGGAGCCCACCTTGTTGCCGGGGATGCCGACGCCGATCGCCCGCAGGGCCAGGCCGATGAGCAGCACGACCATGATGTCGCGCCCGATGGGATAGGTGTTGGCCAGCCAGTGCGCCCCGAACCCGAGCGCCACCGCGAACGCCAGCGAGTGGGTGGCCCCGCGGTGCCCGCCGCTGATCCAGGACACGGCCTTACTGAGCACCCACGTGACCGGCCCGAACGTCTGCGCGATCGTCGCGCTCGGATGGTCGAGGTCGGGCAGCATCGCGGCGCCGGCGCAGATGATCGCCCCGGCGATCAGTTCGGCCGGGCTGAGCGCGCCCGCCATGATCCCGGTCTCGATGAAGCGGGAGGACTCGTTCACCAGTGGAAGTGCGGCGAGGGGCGGCGCCAGCCCCAGCCAGGCGATGGCCCCGGTCATCGCGTGAGTGTGCCCCATCATGATCCGGACTGTACGGCAAAGAAGTCCTTTACGCGCCGAGACCCGCCCAGCGGGCCTTCACGATCGCATGGGCACGCGGGTCAGCGTCCGGAATCATCCGGGCAATCTTCCGGGAAACGCAGACGAGGTCGTCTCCGCGGCGACAGCACCCCCCAGCCCTGCCGACGCGGAACGACCTCGTCTGCTGTGAATAACGAGCCCCTCCCCCATCCTGTTCCCGGATTCCGCAACTTTTTCGTGATCTAGCTCACTCAACCCTTAGCCTTGCGAACGACATAGTATCGATATATCGTTGACACATCGAGAACAGATCACGATATAGGGGGAAAGAATGACTTCCGCACAAGCAGCAGGCGGCCAATGGCCCGGCGCGCGCGAGTACCGGCAGGCGGCCCGAGAGGCCAAGCAGGCCGCCCGCGAGGCGTTCAGGGCCATGTCCGAGGCCTTCGGTGAGGGCCACCGTCACCATCACGAGCGTCACGAGCACCGGCAGCGCGGCCGTCGCGGTCCCGGCCCGTTCCCGTTCGACTGGGGCCGCGGCCCGTGGGGCGGCCCCGGCGGGCCGCCGTGGGGCGGTCCCGGCGGCCACCGCGGCTGGGGCAGGGGCCGCAAGGCCAAGCGGGGCGACGTGCGCGCCGCGATCCTGGCCCTGCTCGCCGAGGAGCCGCGCAACGGCTACCAGATCATCCAGGAGATCGCCGAGCGCAGCGAGGGAGGCTGGAAGCCCAGCCCCGGTGCCGTCTACCCGGCATTGCAGCAGCTCACCGACGAGGGCCTGGTGATCTCCGAGGAGAACGAGGGCCGCAAGACCTTCCGCCTCACCGAGGAAGGGCGCAACTACATCGAGGCGCACGCGGACGAGGTCCGGGCCCCGTGGGACGATATGCGGCCGGACATCGACGACAACACCGCCGATCTCTGGCACATCGCCCGGCAGTCCGCCTTCGCGATGATGCAGGTTCTCCAGACCGGGAACGACGCACAAATCCGCGAAGCGCGTAAGACTCTTGTTGAGACCCGGCGCAAGCTCTACCAGATCCTGGCCGACGGCGAACCGGGCGAGGAGTGACCATCACCTTCCGGGAGGGCTTGGGCATGGACCCGAAGGAACTCCGCATCGGCGATGCCGAGCGGGAGCAGACGATGGCCGCACTGCGCGAGCACTTCGCGCAGGGCCGCCTGACCCACGAGGAGCTCGATGAGCGACTCGACCAGGCGCTGGCCTCGAAGACGGCCCGCGACCTCGCGAAGGTGACGGCGGACCTGCCGGGCTCGCCGCAGCCGATGCCCGGCTACGGCGAGCCCGCGGTCCCCCGCTACGACATGGACGGCTGGCGGGACGCGATGGGCGCGCACCGGCGGCAGATGCAGTCCATGCGCCAGGCTCACCGGGACATGCGGCAGTCCATGCACGAGCAGCACCGGGAGATGCGGCGGCAATGGCACCACCACGGCCACCCGTGGCGGCGCCACCGGGGGCCGCACCCGTTCCTCGGCGTGCTGTTCGTGTTCATGGTGCTGGGGCTGATCTTCGGCGGGTTCGGGATCTTCAAGGCGCTGTTCGTGGTGTGGCTCGGGGCCATGCTCTTCAGCGTGATCCACCGGCGCTTCCACTACCGCCGCTGAGGGGTCCGCCCAGCTCGTCAACAGGTCTCGAGCTGGGCGCACGCCACGAAATGGCCGGGCTCGGCCTCCAGCAGTCCCCCGACGGCACCGCGCTGGTGGTACCGGCAGGTGTCCACGGGCGCGGCGTCGTCCCACTCCTCGTGCAGGCGCGGCACGGCCGACAGCAGCTCGCGCGTGTACGGGTGCAGCGGGTCCCCGAAGACCTTCTCCGTCAGGCCCATCTCGACCACGCTCCCCCGGCGCAGCACCACCGTGCGCTCGGCGAGGTAGTTGCCCAGGGACAGGTCGTGCGTGATGTAGAGCACGCCGAGCCCCCTGGCCTTCAGCTCGGCCAGCAGGTTGAGCACGTCGATGCGGGTGGAGGCGTCCAGCATGCTGGTGATCTCGTCGGCCACCAGCAGCTTGATGTCCAGCAGCAGCGCGCGGGCGATGAGCAGGCGCTGGAGCTGGCCGCCGCTGAGCTGGTGCGGGTACTTGCCGAGCACCTGGTCGGGGTTGAGCCGCACGTCACGCAGGGACCCGGCGACCCGGGCGGCCCACTCGGGATCGGGGACGGCCGGGTAGTACGCCTCCTTGATCATGGCGAACACCCGGTCGGCCTTGAACACCGGGTTGAACGAGCTGAACGGGTCCTGGAAGATGCCCTGGATGTGGCGGTAGTACTCCTTGCCGGCCCGGACGGGCCGCCCGTCGAAGGTGATCGAGCCGCTGGTGACCGGGTTCAGGCCGAGGATCATCCGGCCGATCGTGCTCTTGCCGCTGCCGCTCTCGCCGATCAGGGAGACGACCTCGCCGGGCACGACCTCGAAGCTCACGTTCCTGACGGCCGTGACGCTCTTGCCGCCGAAGGCGCCGATCCTGAATTCCTTGGTGACCTCGTCGAGTTTCAGCATCAGGCCTTCCAGCAGGCGACGTGGTGGCCGGGGGCGAGCTCGGCCACGGGCGGGTCCTCGGCGCACTCTTGTCCGGCGATCGGGCAGCGGTCGCGGAAGCGGCAGCCGGTCGGCGGATCGAGCAGGGACGGCGGGCTGCCGGAGATGCCCGCCAGCCTGCGCTCTGCGTAGCGGACACCGACCTCCGGCAGGGAGTCCAGGAGCAGCCTCGTGTACGGATGGCGGGGCGCCTTGACGATCACGTCGGCGGGCGCCTTCTCGGCCAGCTTGCCCGCGTACATGACCATGATCGTGTCGGCGATCTGGTGGGTCAGCGCGATGTCGTGGGTGACGAAGATCATGCTCTTGACGTAGCCGCTCTCGCGGAAGCCGAGCAGGGCGCGGGCGACGGCCTTCTGGGTGGAGACGTCGAGCGCGGAGGTGACCTCGTCGGCGATCAGCAGGGACGGGTCGAGCAGCGTGGAGATGACCATCACCATGCGCTGCTTCATGCCGCCGGACAGCTCGATCGGGTAGCGGTCGAGCACCTCGCGGGGCAGTCCGACCTGGGCCATCCGGCGCTCCAGCTCCGGGGTGTCCACCTGCTCGCCCCTCGACCTGAGCAGCTCGCCGACCATCTTGCGGATCTTGCGGGTGGGGTTGAGCGCGCTCATGGCGTACTGCGGGATGAGGGAGACCTGTTTGAAGCGGAAGTCGTTCATCCGGCGGTCGTCGGCGATGGGCAGCTCCCGGCCGTCGAGCACGACCCGGCCGCCGGCGTGGCGCATGCGGCCGTCCATGCGGATGAGGCTCTTGCCCAGCGTGCTCTTGCCGCAGCCGGACTCGCCGACCAGGCCGAGGATCTCGCCGTCCGACAGTTCGAAGGACATGCCGTCGAGCGCCCGGACCTCGCCCCTGAGCGTGCGGTAGTACACCCTCAGCTCGCTGACCTGCAGGCTCATGTCTCCCTCAGTTTCGGGTTGAAGACCTCGTCGAGGCCGACGTTGGCCACGTACAGGGCGCCCACGATGGCGGTGATGGCCGCGCCCGGCGGCACGAACCACCACCACATGCCGAGCTGGAGCGCGCTCCACTGGTTGGCGTTCTGCAGCATCAGGCCGAGCGAGACGCCCTCGGTGGGGCCGAGGCCGATGAAGTCGAGCGAGGAGGCGATGAGGATCGCGCCGCCGAACAGCAGGATGAACGTCATGAACAGGTAGGAGCTCATGTTCGGCGCGATCTCCCTGGTGATGATCTTCCAGGTGCCCGCGCCGCTCATCCGCGCCAGGTCCACGAACTCGCGGGTACGCAGCGAGAACGTCTGTGCCCTGATCGCCCGCGCCGCCCACGGCCACTGCGTCAGGCCGATGAACAGGCCCTGCACGGCCACGCTCCTGATGCCCAGGTACGCGTTGATGATCAGCAGCACGGCCAGGGTGGGGATGACCAGGATGACGTTGGTCAGCATGTTGAGCACCTCGTCGACGATGCCGCCGCGGTAGCCGGCCACGAAGCCGACGAGCATGCCGATGGCCGCCGCGATGCCGCCGCCGACCACGCCCACGGCGAAGGTGCTGCGCAGGCCGTACCCGAACTGGAGGAAGATGTCCTGGCCGAACGTGGTGGTGCCGAACCAGTGCTCGGCCGAGGGCGGGCTCATGGGGCGGGGGCCGTACTCGTTGGGGGTGCCGCCGGTCAGCACGGGCCCGATGAGGCCCAGCAGGAGCAGCACCAGCACGAGGCCGAAGCCGAACATCAGCTTGCCGTTGCGGACGGCGAAGTAGAGCGCCTCGCGCCGGATCCCGGCGCGCTCGCGCGGGGCGACTTCCTGGAGTGCCGTCATGCCTGCGCACCCGCCATTCCCGCCCTGGTACGCGGATCGACCACGACGTAGACGATGTCGATGATGAAGTTGGCGATCAGCACGCCGAGCACGATGAACAGGAACGTGCCCTGGAGCAGGAAGAAGTCCTTGTTCTTGATGGCGTTGAGAATCAGGCTGCCCAGCCCCGGGTAGGCGAAGACGATCTCGGTGACCAGGGCTCCGGCCACGATCACGCCGAGCTGCAGTGCCAGGCCGGTGATCTGGGGCAGGACGGCGTTGCGGAAGGCGTACCTGCGGATGAGCCTGGCCGGCGCGCCGAGCGCGGACAGGTAGTTCGAGTAGTCGGACTCCAGCTCATAGATGATCATGTTGCGCATGCCGATGGCCCAGCCGCCCAGCGCCACCAGGAACAGCGACAGGAACGGCAGCGTCCAGTGGTGCAGCAGGTCGAGCAGGAACGTCCACGACCAGTTGGGCCGCATCGAGAAGCTGTAGCCGCCGGCCACCGGGAACAGGCCCGTGATCACGCCGAGCGCCCACGCCAGGAGCACGGCCAGCCACATGTACGGCATCGCGGTCAGGACGTACCCGACCGGGAGCACGGTGTTGTCGAGCAGCTTGCGCCGGGCGGCGTACGCGCCGAACCGGTTGCCCACCACCCAGCTCAGCAGCACCGACGGGATGATCAACCCCAGCGTGTACGGCACCGCGTTCGTGATCACGGTGCTGACCGGGGTCGGGAACAGCCAGATGCTGATCCCGAAGTCGCCCCGCAGCAGCGCGGCCCAGAAGTTGAGGTACTGCGTGATCAACGGCTGGTCGAAGCCGAAGAGGTTGTTGTAGTAGGCCCGCATCGCCTCCGCGGCGGCGGGCTGGGTGACGTTGGCCCTGGCGACCATGCTCGCCACCGGGTCGCCCGGCATGAAACGCGGGATCATCCAGTTGACGGTGACCGCGACGAAGAAGGTCAGCCCGTATATGAGCAGTTTTCTGCCGAAATATCGACGCACGTGATGGTTTCTCCGTGAGTGCCGTGAGAGCCGTGAGAGCCGCGAGAGCCCCCGCTCCTGGCCGGAGCGGGGGGCGATGGGGTCAGGAGCCGGCGGGCTGAAGCTGCGTGAGGGTCTCGAAGCCACCCAGCTCGAACCAGTTGTGCCACATCACGGCCGGGGTCTTGGGCGTGCTGCCCGCCGCAGCCGGCCAGTTCTTCCAGACCTGGTTGCTCGACTGCGCCCACAGGCCGTTGTACCAGAGCGGGATCACCGGCAGATCGTCCAGGTGGATCTGCTGGAGCTGGGAGACGATCTTCTTCATGCCCTCGACGTCGTCGGTCTTGACCTGGTCGAGCTGCTTGGTCAGGTCCCAGGCCTGCTTGTTCTCGTAGCGGGCGAAGTTGACGGTGTTCTGCTGTTTCTGGATCGGGAGCTGGAAGATGTACTCGTAGTAGGTGTACGGCGAGTTCGACAGCTGCCGCTCGTTGTTGATCAGCAGGTCGAAGTCGCCCTTGCTGCGCTTCTCCACCAGGGCGTTGAAGTCGGGGAAGTCCGGGGTGACCTGGATGCCGGCGGTCTTGGCGCTGGCGGCGATGGACCTGGCCGACTCCATCCAGTCCGTCCAGCCGGACGGCACGATGACGGTCAGGCTGAGCTTGGAGCCGTCCTTGTTCTCGACGTAGCCGTCGCCGTCGGTGTCCTTGTAACCGGCGTCGGCCAGCATCGTCTTCGCCTTGGCCGCGTCGAAGGCGAACCCGGACTTGCCCACCACGTTCTGGTCGACGTACTGCTCCCACTGCGGCAGCAGGCCGGTCGGGCTGGCGGCCTTGACGAGGTTGCCGTACACGCCTTCGACGATCTTCTTGACGTCGATCGAGGTGGCGAGCGCCTTGCGGAAGGCGGGGTCGTCCAGCGGCTTCCTGGTGGTGTTGGGCACCAGCCACGCGGTGTTGGCCGACAACATGTACGGCGGCTCGTTGTAGTAGGTCGTCAGGCCGAAGTTGCCCTTGACCAGGTTGGCCACGCCGGGCAGGAAGTTGTTGCTCAGGTCCATGCCCTTCTGCAGCAGCAGGCCGAGCGCGACCTCGTTGCTCGGGGTGGCGATGTCCACGATGTAGCGCGGCTTGGGCTCCATGTTCAGCGCGCTCTTGCCCCACCAGTCGTCACGCCGCCGCAGCACGACGCGGTCCTGGTCCTTGGCCATGAACGTGTACGCGCCCGTGCCCACCGGGTTCTCGTTGATCCCGTCGAGCACCTCCTTCTCCGAGCGGCCCTTCCAGATGTGCTCGGGGACGATCGACCGGTTGAAGAGGTTGAAGTCCCACTGCTGGTAGTTGGCCGTGGCGAAGGTGAACTTCACCGTCTGGTCGTCCACGGCCCCGACGCTCTTCAGCCAGGTCCACAGGTTGTGGTACGGGATCGTCTCCATCTTGCCGAGCTCGAAGGAGAACACCACGTCCTTGGCCGTCAGAGGCTTGCCGTCGGACCACTTGACGCCCTGGCGGAGCTTGGCCTGGTAGGTCTTGTCGTCGGCCCACGAGCCGCTCTCGGCCAGCCAGGGAGTCAGCTTGCCCGCGGTCGCGTCATAGTGGAACAGCGTCTCGTACACCAGGCCCTTCGTGCCCGTGGCATGGTCCCATTCCCTGATGGGGTTGAAGTTGGCGGGCGGGCCCCACTGGGTGCCGGTCGTGTAGAGCGTCTCGTTGCGCGGCAGCGAGTCAGGGTTGGCGGGGGCCGCCGCACCCTGGCTGGCCTGGCCGGCCGGCGGGGTCGGCGTGGCTCCGCCACCGGTGCAGGCCGCGGCGAGCAGGCCCGCCGCCACGAGCGGAATCATGATCCGAGCCCGGTTACGCATCGCTTCTCTCCTTCCTCCGCGCCAGGCGCGAAGGTTCGCACGTCTTGTCGACACCCCGATGGGCCGGCTGCTCTCGAAACGGACCGCGTGCTCCGACTAGCTGGGAGCGCTCCCAGGCCAGTCACAAAAACGCTCCCGCCTTGGCGCCGGTGAGCGATCACTCTTCAGTAGTCGCAGGTCGCCGGACCTGCTGAACCGGATAAGTAACGTGACCGTAAAATCCTGAATCAGTGCCGTCAATAGCCGTAACGGTTTCGAGACGTGCTGCCCGCAAACGCTCTCACGGCCGGAAATGCGGGCTGCCCAGGCAGAACGTGAGCGAGCCGGCTAACCGGTTCAACGTGGGCACCGAAGCCGGCGGGCCCTACCACCGCGCGAACCCGGGCACGGACGCCTGCCCTCTGAACCGGACGCCACCCCGGTGCGTACCTTCAGGCAACCGTGACGGAGATGGTGGCTCGCGAAGCCCGATGGCGCAGGAGTTCCGGGCCTGCGCCGCGGCGACGCAGACGCCTCAACGATCACTTTGGTTTACCCGAGTCTTGTGGCAAATGCCCCAATTTGATGACAAAACGGTCTCAACCCGACAGAATGCCTAGCCATCCAGCGTCTATCGCAACTGGAGGCAACCCCCTATGCGTGGACCCCTTGGGGTATTCGGCGGGCTCGTGAGCCTGGCGGCGCTCTCCGTGGCCGGCTGTGCGGCCGAGCCCTCGGCACAGGGCGCGGCACAAGCACCGGCCCCGCCGGCGGCGCAGGGCACCACTGCGGCGCCGGGCCCGGCGGCACGCGGCTCGGCGGCGTCGCGGGGCTCGGAAGTGTCGTCGGAGGCCTCGTGCCGTGTGCGCGTGGCCAAGCCCCGGCTCGGCGCCAAACGCAAGATCACGTCGTTCGCCACCCGTCGCGGCTGCGCCGATCCGGCGCTGCTGCGTATCCGCATCATGCGCGCCGTCCCCGGCACCGACCCCGTCGTCAAGAGCGGGGCCACCAAGAACGACCGCATCAACCTCGCACTCCCCTGCAAATCGGGCACCTATTACGCGTTCGCCACCGACTACCGCGGTCGCACCGCCAAGTCCAGGGCCGCCAAGCTGACCTGCGCCCCCGCGGTCACGCCCGCGCCCACCGGCACGTCCACGCCCGCCACGGTCCCGTCCCCGAGCGGGGTCGGCACGCCCCAGGAGAACGAGGTCCTCAGGCTGACCAACGCCGAGCGGGCGAAGGGCGGCTGCGCGCCGCTCAAGTTCGACCCGCTGCTCCGCAAGGCCGCGTTCGGCCACTCCGCCGACATGGCGAAGCAGAACTACTTCGACCACGACTCGAAGGACGGCCGCGATTTCATGGACCGGGTCAGGGCCGCCGGCTTCACCGGAGGGAACGCCTTCGCAGAGAACATCGCCTTCGGCCAGCTCACCCCGGCCTCAGTGGTCCAGGGCTGGATGGACAGCCCGGGTCACCGGGCCAACATCATGAACTGCAGGTACAACCTCATCGGCGTCGGCGCGGCCAAGAACTCCCAGGGCCGGATCTACTGGACCCAGGACTTCGTCGCCAAGTAGCCGCGCAGGCGGCCCATCTCGCCGGCGATGGTGGCCAGGGTCCAATGGGCGTTCAGCCCGCTGGGATTGGGCAGCACCCAGACCCTGGCTCCGCCGACGAGCTCGTCCTGAGGGCCGATGCGGGCCTTGGGGCGGGCGAAGGCCGTCCGGTAGGCCGAGATCCCCAGTACGGCGAGCATCTTGGGCGCCACGTCGGCCACCTTCGCCGCCAGCGCCAGTCCGCCCTCGATCAGCTCCTGCCTGGTCAGCTCCGATGCCTTGGCGCTGGGGCGGGCCACGACGTTCGTGATGCCGAGGCCGTACGAGGGGAGGAGATGCTGCTCGGCAGGCGCCAGCAGGCGCGGTGTGAAGCCGGACAGGTGCAGCGCGGGCCAGAAGCGGTTGCCCGGGCGGGCGAAGTGGTGGCCGGTGGCCTCGGACATGAGGCCGGGGTTGATGCCGCAGAACAGCACGTCGAGCCCGGGACCCAGGACGTCGTCGATCACATGCCGGAGATTAGCCCATGTCTTCGAGTTTGCGGCCCTTGGTCTCCCGCACCCACTTGATGACGAAGAGGAACGACAGCAGCGCGAAGAACGCGTACATGGCGTAGGTGGCCGGCAGGTTCCACTGCGCCAGCGCCGGGAACGACACCGTGATCGCCCAGTTCGCGAGCCACTGCGCTCCCGCCGCGACGCCCAGGGCGGCGGCGCGGATGCGGTTGGGGAACATCTCCCCCAGCAGCACCCAGACCACCACGCCCCAGGACAGCGCGAAGAACAGCACGAACACGTTGGCCGCCACGAGCGCGATCGGCCCCTGCGGGTCCGGCAGCGTGACCGACTTCCCCACGACCTGGGCGGCGCTGAACGCCCACGAGGCGGTGGCAAGGGCGACCGTCATCCCGGCCGAGCCGATCAGGAGCAGCGGCCGGCGCCCGATCTTGTCCACCAGCGAGATCGCGATGAACGTGCCCACGATGTTGATGATCGAGCTGGAGAAGCTGATCAGCAGCGAGTCGGCCTGGTTGATGCCGACCGACTGCCACAGCACGGACGAGTAGTAGAAGATCACGTTGATGCCGACGAACTGCTGGAACACCGACAGGGTGATCCCGATCCAGACGATCGGCAGCAGCCCGAACGCCGGCCCGCGCAAGTCCTTCATCGTCGGCACGCGCTGGGTGCGCAGCACGTGCTGGATCTCCGCGATGCGGGTGTCGAGGTCGACGTCCTCGCCCTCCACCTCGGCCAGCACCTCGCGCGCCCTCCTCGTGCGTCCGGCCATGATCAGGTAGCGCGGCGACTCCGGGATGGTCAGGGCGAACACCAGGTAGAGCACGGCGGGCACGAAGCAGGCGCCCAGCATCCACTGCCAGGCCTGCAGGGCGCCCAGAGGGTTGTTCACGTTGCCGCCGGCCAGCTGGACGATCAGGTAGTTGACGAGCTGCGAGACCGCGATGCCGAGCACGATGGCCAGCTGCTGGAACGAGCCCAGCCGGCCCCGGTAGGCGGGCGGGGCCACCTCGGCGATGTACGCGGGGCTGATCACCGACGCCATGCCGATCGCGAAGCCCGCGACCACGCGCCAGAACGCGAGGGCCCAGACGGAGAACGGCAGCATCTGCCCGATCGAGCTGATCGCGAACAGCAACGCCGCCACCTGCATCGTCCTGGTGCGCCCCAGCCGGTCGGCCAGCCCGCCGCCCGCCCACGCCCCCACGGCGGATCCGAGCAGCGCGATGGCCACCACGACACCCGTCTCGACCGGCCCCACGCGGAAGTACTTCTGGATCCCGACGACCGCGCCGTTGATGACTGCGCTGTCGTAGCCGAACAGGAACCCGCCCATGGCCGCGGCCGCCGTGATGAACACCACGTGGCCGAGATGCTCGTGCTGGGTGTGGTTGGTCGCCATGCAGGTCCTCCCCCGAGGTGGGGGAGATACCCGCAGGCCAGGCCGTTAAAGCCGCGGGTCGACCGGCTCGGACTCCAGGGCCAGCACGGCGAAGACCGGCTCGTGCACCCGCCAGCCCGCCTCCCCGTCGGCCAGCCGCGACAGCGCCTCCAGCCCCAGCGCGTACTCGCGCAGCGCCATCGAGCGCTTCTTGCCCAGGAAGCGCCTGCGCAGCACGTCGAGCGACTCGGTGTAGTCGGGGCCGTAAATGATGCGCAGGTATTCGCGCCCGCGTACCTTCACTCCCGGCTGCACCCGCCCGGGCGCGTAGGCGGCGGGCTTGACCACCATGCCCTCGCCGCCCGCCGCCGTCATCGACTCCCACCACGCGGTCGCCTCCGCGCGGGACTCCGGCGAGTCGAGCGTGACGAAGACGTGCTCGGTACGGGTGATCAGCGGCGAGTCGAGCAGCGCCAGCGTGGACAGGTGCCAGGCGTGCGGCTCCAGCGCGGTGGCCCGCCCCTCGCAGGCCAGGATCTGGAACGGCGCCAGCCGGACGCCCTCCAGACCGTCGACCGGCCAGCAGTACCGTGCGTAAGCGTCGCGGAAAAGGGCAGCGTTGTGGGAGCGGCGGCGGGTGCGATGCAGCAGATCGCCCACATCCAGCCCGCGCCCTGCCGCCGCCTCCAAGGCCGAGACCGCCTCGGGCAGCGCGGCGCGGGCGGCCGCCCCGACGGAGGCGTACTGCGACCTGATCAGCTCGCCGGCCTTCGCCGACCAGGGCAGCAGCTCGCAGTCGAGCACCACCCAGTCAGAGCCGAGCTCGGCCCACAGCGGCTCGCACGCCTCGCGCAGCCGCGTGACCAGCGGCGCCATGTCGTTGAAGAACGGCCGCCCGGTGCGCGTGTAGACGGCGCCGGCGCTGCCGTCCGTCACCCCGAACCTGGCCGCCGCCACCTCCGGCGTCCTGGCCAGCACGGCGACCGCCCGGGAGCCCATGTGCTTCTCCTCGCACACGACCTCGCGCACCCCGGCGGCGGCGAACTCCTCGAACGCCTCGTGCGGGTGCTCCAGGTAGCCGTCCAGCTGGGACGTCTCCGGCGGCGCCATGGTGGGCGGCAGGTAGACCAGCCAGCGCGGGTCCACCGCGAACCGGCTCATGACCTCGAGGGCGGCGGCCGCGTTCTCCTCCATGACCTTGACCCGGGTGCCGAACCCGGTCTCGACGTGCCGGGTGCCGATCACGTCGTTGATGTCCAGCATGCCGGGATCGCGGGCCGCGCAGCCGAGTGGCTTGGCCGGCTCGTACCAGACCTTCTCCGCGGGGACCTGGACGATCTGGCGTTCGGGGTAGCGCAGCGCGGTCAGGTGACCGCCGAAGACGCAGCCAGTGTCGAGGCAGATCGTGTTGTTGACCCACTCGGGGCGGAGCGTGGGGGTGTGGCCGTAGACGACCATGGCCCTGCCGCGGTACTCCTCCGCCCACGGGTAGCGGACCGGCAGGCCGTACTCGTCGGTCTCGCCGGTCGTGTCGCCGTACAGGGCGAACGCGCGCACCCGCCCGGAGGCGCGGCCGTGGTAGGCCTCCTTCAGGCCCGCGTGCGCGACGACCAGGCGGCCGCCGTCGAGCCGGTAGTGGCTGAGCAGGCCGTCCATGAACGTCCTGGCCCGCTCCACGAACTCGGGCGGCTGCTCGGCGAGCTGGTCGAGCGACTCCTGCAGGCCGTGCGCGACCTTGACCTTGCGGCCGTTGAGCGCGCGCACCAGCTTCTGCTCGTGGTTGCCGGCCACGCAGATCGCGGTGCCCGCCTCGACCATGTCCATCACCAGGCGCAGCACGCCGGGCATGTCCGGCCCGCGGTCCACCAGGTCGCCGACGAACACGGCGGTGCGGCCCTCAGGATGCGCGAGCCCCTCCCAGCCGAGCCTGCGCAGCAGCGCCTCCAGCTCGGAGCGACAGCCGTGGATGTCGCCGATGATGTCGAAGGGGCCGGTCAGCTCGGTCTTGTCGGACCACGCCTTCTCGTACGTGATCACCGCGTCGTCGATCTCGTCGGGGCCGCGCAGCACGTGCACCCGCCTGAAGCCGTCGTTGGAGATCCTGCTCAGCGAGCGCCGCAGGTCCTTGCGCTGGCGGATCACCACGCCGCGGCCGAAATCGCGGTCGGGGCGGGCGGCGTTGCGCTCGACGGCCACCTCCTCCGGCACGTCGAGCACGATCGCGTCGCACAGCACGTCGTGCTGCCTGGCCAGCTCGATCAGGCTCTTGCGGGCGGCGTACTGGACGTTGGTGGCGTCGACCACGGTGAACAGGCCCCTGGCCAGCCGCACGCCGACGATGTGGTGCAGCAGGTCGAAGGCCGCCGGGGTGGCCGCCTGGTCGTTCTCGTCGTCGGCGACCAGGCCGCGGCAGAAGTCGGAGGAGATGACCTGCGTGGGCTTGAAGTGCTTCCTGGCGAACGTCGACTTGCCGCTGCCCGAGACGCCGACGAGCACCACCAGGGACAGCTCAGGAACGCTGATCATGGGTGAAGACTCCCATCTGGGTGGGCGGGCCGACCTCGGGGTCGTCGTCGCCGACCGGTTCGAACGTGACGTGGTAGCCGTACTCGCCGGCCACGCGGGTGGCCCAGGCGGCGAACTCGGCGCGGGTCCACTCGAAGCGGTGGTCGGGGTGGCGCAGCCCGGTCAGGAACTCGTAACGGACGTTGTGCTCGATGTTGGGGGTGGTGACGAGCACGTGCTGGGGGCGGGCGTGGCCGAACACGACGTGCTCGAGCGCGGCCAGCCGGGGCGGGTCGACGTGCTCGATCACCTCCATGAGCACGGCGGCGTCGTAGCCGGACAGGCGCTTGTCGGTGTATGTGAGCGCGCCCTGGAACAACGTGAGCCTGGCGCGCTTGCTGTCGGGCATGCGGTCGAGGCGCAGCTTGCGGGCGGCGATGGTGAGCGCCATCGACGACACGTCCATGCCGCTCACCCGGGCGAACCTGGGCCTGGCCAGCAGCGCGCCGACCAGCTCGCCCTGGCCGCAGCCGAGGTCGACCACGCTGACCGCGCCCAGCTCCTCCAGCTTGGCCAGCACCGCCTCGCGTCTGCGGACGTTCAGCGGCTTCGCCTTGGGGGCCTCCTCCTGGGCGGCCTCCTCCTGGGGCGCGTCGCCCTGGGCCTCGGCCTCCGCGGCGGCCGCCTCGTCGGCGGCGGTCTCCCCGGCGGGCGCGTCCTCCTCGACCGCGGGCTCCAGCTCCTCCTCGGTCTCGTCGCCCAGCTCCGCCAGCCGTGCCAGCGCGGTGCGGGCCAGCGCCCAGCGCCGCCCCAGGTAGCGCCGGGTGATCAGGCCGCGCTCGGGGTGACCGTGCAGCCATCCCTCACCGGCCCTGATCAGCTTGTCGACCTCGTCGGGCGCGATCCAGTAGTGCTTGCCGTCGTCGAGCACGGGCAGCAGCACGTACAGGTGGTTGAGCGCGTCGGCGAGGCGCGCCGTCCCGCGCAGGGTGAGCCGGACGTAACGCGACTGGCCCCACTCGGGGAAGCCCTCGTCGAGCGGCAAGGCCTGCGCGTCCACCGCCCAGCCGAGCGGCTCGAACAGCCGCGCCGCCAGCTCCGGGCCGCCCCGGCAGGGCAGCGCGGGCAGCCGCAGCTCCAGCGGCAGCGGCGTGCCCGGCAGCTCAGGCCTGGCCTTGCACCGGCCGGACCGCGCGGTGCGGAACACGTCCGCCAGCGCCACGGCCAGCAGCGAGGAGGCCGCGTACGGGCGGTCGTTGACGTACTGCGACAGGCTGAAGTCGGGCGAGCTCTTGCCGCGCGACCTGACCAGCGCGATCGGGTCCACCTCGAGCATGAGCGCCACCGTGCAGCGCTCGTCGCCCGCTTCGGGGTAGAACACCGTGGCCGTGCCGAACGACTGACCGAACTCCTGCACCCGCTCGGGATGCTTGTGCAGGAGGAAGCCCAGATCGGTGGCGGGCCTCGCGGTGGTGGTGATCGTCAGCAGCACGCCCCAAGTCTGCCGTACCCCCGCGAAGCGCCGCCAATCGATTACCGGACGTGCGGGAGCACCTCGGCGGCGATCAGCTCCAGGTGCTCCAGATCCTGCAGATCCAGGATCTGGAGATAGAGGTGCTCGGCGCCCAGGTCCGCGAACTTCCCGATCTTCTCCAGCACCTCGGCCGGGGTGCCGGCCAGGCCGTTCTCCCGCAGGGTGTCGGGGTTCTCCCCGACGGCGGCGGCGCGCCGCTCGATCTCGGCCCGGTCGCGGCCCACGATCGTGGTCTGCGCCACCGAATAGACCAGGCTGCGCCCGGTCGTCTCGCAGGCATCACGCACCCGGCCGAAGCCCTCTGCCGTGTCGGACAGCGTGCGGAACGGCAGGTTGTACTCGTCCGCGTACGCCGCAGCCAGCCGCGGTGTGCGCTTGGCGCCGAAACCGCCGATGATGACCGGCGGCCTCGGGCTCTGCACCGGCTTGGGCAGCGCGGGCGAGTCCACGACCCGGTAGTAGCGGCCCTCGAAGGAGTAGCTCTTCTCCGCGGTCCACAGGCCCGTGATGATCTCCAGCTGCTCCTCGAACCGCCCGAACCGCTCGTTCTGCGGCGGGAACGGGATGCCGTACGCCGAGTGCTCACCATCGAACCAGCCGGTGCCGAAACCCAGCTCGACCCGGCCGCCGCTCATCTGGTCGACCTGCGCCACACTGATGGCCAGCGGTCCGGGCAGCCGGAACGTGGCCGGCGTCACCAAGGTGCCCAGCCGGATCCTCGAGGTCTCCCTGGCCAGGCCGGCAAGGGTGATCCACGCGTCGGTGGAGCCGGGGCCCGGGTCGCCGGGGCCGATGCGCATGTAGTGGTCGGAACGGAAGAAAGCGTCAAAGCCCAGCCGTTCGGTGGCCTGGGCGACGGTGAGCAGGTCGTCATATGTCGCGCCCTGCTGGGGCTCGGTGAAGATCCGCAGCTTCATGACGACATTATGCGTACACAACGGACGCGTGCCGGAAAAGCCCCGCGCGGAGGTCCGCGTGCTTGCTAGCGTTCGCGACAGCGCCCGTACGTAGCCGACTGATCACACGGGGTTGCCATGCCACGGCACAAGAGGGAGCCAGGCACGCTCCCGCGACCGCTAGCGATCCTCGGCGCGCTCGCGCTCACCGGCGCCACCGGCATGGCGGTGCGCATGCTCCCCGCGGGCGCCAGCCCCGCGCCGAAGCCGCCGCCGGCGGTGATGAGGCACACCCCTGCCGTCTCGCCACCGGTGGCGGACGAGCCGCCCTCCGGGTTCGTCGAGTTCGTCGACACCGCCCGCGAGCCCGGCTTCGACCTGTACAAGGAGTCCCGCCGCACCGGGGTGCGCCGCTACGCGCTCGGCCACCTCGTGGCGGGCGACGACGGCTGCGCCCCCAAATGGAATGGCCCGTCCGAGTCCGACCCGCTCGACCCCGGCACGAACCCCGTGGCCAACCGGATCGGCCGCCTCAGGGCCCTGGGCGGCGACGCAGCGCCCGTGTTCGGCGGCCCGGGCGGGCATGAGCTGGCCGGCACGTGCACGAGGCCCGGCGGGCTCGCGGCCGCCTACCGCAGGGTGGTCGGGGCGTTCGACGCCGCCGCCGTCGACTTCGAGGTCCGCGACAGCGACGACCGGGCCGCCGTGCTGCGCAGGGCGCGGGCCATCTACGCCATGCAGCGCGAGCGGCCGCTCCACGTCAGCTTCACGGTGCCGTTGAGACAGGACGGGCTGGACGCGGGCGTCGTCGCGATGCTGCGCGCCACCCGCCAGGCGGGCGCCGAGATCGGCACCGTCAACCTGCTGGCCGAGATCGAGCCGCGCGGCTCCGCCGACGGCCGCCTGCACCGGATGGCGCAGGCCGTGCTGGCGGCCAGGAGCCAGATCGCGCAGGCTCAGGGCCTGACCGACCCCGACGAGGCATGGCGGCGCATCGCGCTGACCCCCGTGCTGACCGGCTCTGGCGATCTCAACGAGATCGACGCACGCACGCTGATCTCGTACGCCACCCGCCACGGGCTGGCCTGGCTGTCGCTCCGCGGAGTCGCCCCGAGACCCGACGTGTCACGGATTCTTTGGGAGGGCTCTGCCTGAATATAGGATTTCCAAGACCGACAAGGGTTCCGGCAGCAGGGGGTGGGCGTGATGGCGGCGCGTCCGGAGACGGCGCGGAAGCTCCTGCTCCACTGGATGGACGCCGTGGTCGGCCTGCTGGGCGTGATGATGGTGACCCTCACCGTGCTGCATGCCACGGCCGGCCGGGTCACCTCGCTCCACGCGACGATCACCGTCGCCTGCATGCTCGGGTTCTTCGGGCTCTTCCCCTTCGTGCTCAGGGACGCCTACGACGCCAGGCCGGACCGCCCCACGGCCAAGCTGGTGCTCGCGACGCTGTTCGCGGCGGTCTCGGTCGCGATGCTGCCGCACCAGCCGCTGGAGGACACGCCCAGCTGGCTGGAGCTCGGCGTCCTGTGGCTGTCGACCGCGGCACTCTACGTCCGGCTGACCGTGACGCTCTGTCTGGGGGTGGCCGTGGTCGGCCTGGTCACCGGCTATGTCGTGCTCATCACCGATCGGCCCTGGCTGGACGTGCTGATCCCCGAGACGCTCAGCGCCATCCTGATGACCGCGTCCATGCTGCTCTGGCGCTGGCTCTGGTGGACGATCAGGGACGCCCACGACAGCAAGGAGGCCAAGGCCCGGCTGGCGGTGTCGGAAGAGCGGCTGCGCTTCGCCCGCGACCTGCACGACCTGCTCGGGCACAGCCTGTCGGTCATCACGTTGAAGAGCGAGCTGGCCGCCAAGCTGGCGACCAAGGACGCCGGGCGGGCGGCCGACGAGATGGCCCAGGTGCGCCGGCTGGCCGGCGACTCGTTGGCCGAGGTGCAGCAGGCGGTGCACGGATACCGGACGCTCGACCTGGACGAGGAGCTGGCCGGCGCCCGTGCCGCGCTGGAGGCGGCGGGCGCCCGCTGCCTGATCGACGCCAGGGCGGACGGCCTGTCGCCGTCCGCCAGGACGCTGCTGGCGTGGGCGGTCCGCGAAGGGGCCACCAACGTGCTGAAGCACAGCACCGCCACGCGCTGCGCGATCACCATCGACGGCGGAGTGCTCGAGATGCTCAACGACGGAGTGCCCGCGCGGCCGCCCGCCCCCGGCAACGGCCTGCGGGGATTATCGGAGCGCCTCGCCACGGCGGGCGGCTCCTTCTCGGCCGCGCCCACCCCGGCGGGGGAGTTCCTGCTGCGGGCGGCGGTGCCGACATGATGTGGCGCGCGACGAAGCTGGACAAGCTCCGCTGGTTGATCGTCTATTCCACCGACGCCATCCTGCTGGTCTCCCTCATCGGCTACTACGACTGGTATGTCCGCTGGGAGGCGGGGGTGCCCCTGCCGGCGGTCGTGACCGGCGCCGTCCTGCTGCTGGTCTTCAACGTGCTGGCGACGCGGCCGTTCCGGGTCGCCATGCGGGGCGGCTCGCGGCCGATGGCGATCCTGGCGGTGACGGGCGCGATCAGCCTGGTCCTGGCCGGTTTCGGGCTCGTGTGGGCCATGCCGGCGTGGCTGGCGACGCTGGCCCCGTTCGTGCGCAGGCGCACCGCCGTGGTCCTGTCGGTGCTGTCCGTCGTGGCCTTCAACCTCTACGTGGGGTTGCTGGGCGCGTCCGTGCTGCCGCTGATCGTGACGCAGGGGCTGCTCACCGCCATCAGCGTCGGCGGCGTGCTGGCCAACCTGTGGCTGTGGGAGGTGGCCAAGGAGGCCTACGAAGGGCAGGAGGCGCGCTCCAGGCTGGCGGTGTCGGAGGAGCGGCTGCGCTTCGCCCGCGACCTGAACGCGCTGCTCGGGCAGAGCCTCACCGACATCGCGGCCCGCACGGAGAACGCCTCCCGCACGCTGCCCGCCGACGCGGGCGCGGCCGCCGAGGAGATGTTCGCGGTACGTGACCTGGCCAGGCAGTCGTTGCGCGAGGTGCGCTCGGTCGTGCAGAGCTACCGGGCCGTCGACCTGGACGAGATGCTGGCCAGCGTGCGCGCGGTGCTGGAGGCGGCGGACGTACGGTGTACCGTGCACGCGGAGACGGGCACCCTGGCGCCGGAGGCCCGCACGCTGCTGGCCGCGGTCGTCCGCGAGGGCGCGACGAACGTGCTCAAGCACAGCAAGGCCGAGCGCTGCACGATCACGATCGAGGACGGAGTGCTGGAGATGTCCAACGACGGGCTGAGCGGGCCGGCGGGTGAGCACATGCCGAACGGCCTGGCAGGGCTGGCCCAGCGCGTGCGAGCGGCGGGCGGCATCCTGGAGGCCTCGCCGACGCACGAGGGCCGCTACCTGCTGCGGGCGGCGGTGCCGGCATGACGACCAGGGTGTTGCTGGCGGACGACGAGCACCTGATCAGGGGCGCCATCGCGGCCCTGCTCGACCTCGAGGAAGGCATCGAGGTCGTCGCCCAGGTGGGCCGGGGCGACGAGGTCGTGGCCGCCGTGGCCGAGCACCACCCTGACGTGGCGGTGCTCGACATCGAGATGCCCGGCATGGACGGCCTCAGCGCGGCCGAGCAGATCAGCTCCCGGTGCAAGATCATCATTCTGACGAGCCTGGGCCGCCCCGGCTACCTGCGCAGGGCCATGGAGGCGGGCGTGAGCGGCTTCCTCGGCAAGGACGCCTCGGCAGAGGAGCTGGCCATGGCGATCCGCAAGGTCCAGGCCGGCGGCCGCTACCTCGACGCCGAGCTGGCCGCGGCGGCGATGGCCGCCGGGGACAGCCCGCTGACCGACCGCGAGCGCGACGCGCTCCGGCTGGCCGGCGACGGGGCCACGATCTCGCGGATCGCGGCCGAGCTGCACCTGACCGAGGGCACCGTACGCAACTACCTGTCGAGCGCGATGACCAAGCTCAACGCCCAGAACCGCCTGGAGGCGATCCGCACGGCCCAGCGCATGGGCTGGCTCTGACTCCGCCCTCAGGGCGGGAGCTACGGTCTCACCCGGCCGGCCCGGGACTCCAGGTAGCGTTGCTCGGCGATGCTGGCGGTGGCCTTCGCTGCGCGCCGGTAGTGCTCGTACGCCCCCGCCGTGTCGCCGGTCTCCTCCAGCAGATGCGCCCGTACGGACAGCAGCCGGTGATGCCCGGCCATCCGCTCGTCGCCGTCCAGCGTGGCCAGCAGGGCCAGCCCGGCCTGCGGGCCCTCGGTCTTGGCGAGCGCGATCGCCCGGTTGAGGGTGACCATCGGGTTGGGCGCGATCCGTTCCAGGATCAGGTAGAGCGCGTGCACCTGTGACCAGTCGGTCTCCTCGGCCGTGGCCGCGTCGGCGTGCGTGGCGGCGATGGCGGCCTGCAACTGGTACGGCCCCAGCGCCGGGCCGGCCAGCGACGCCTTGACCAGCTCCATGCCCTCGTCGATCAGCCTGCGGTCCCACTTCTTGCGGTCCTGCTCGTCCAGCGGCACCAGGTCGCCTGCCGCCGTCGTACGTGCCTCCCGGCGGGCGTCGGTCAGCAGCATCAGCGCGAGCAGCCCGGTCACCTCGCCGTCCTCGGGCAGTTGCGCATGCACCATCCTGGCCAGCCGGATCGCCTCGTGCGCGAGGTCGGCGCGGTGCAACTCGCTGCCCGATGAGGCGGTGTAGCCCTCGTTGAAGATCAAGTAGAGCACGTGCAGGACGACCCGGAGCCGCTCCTCGCGCTCCGCGCCCTCCGGCAGGCTGAACGAGCTGCCGGCGGCCTTGATGCGCTGCTTGGCCCGGCTGATCCTGGCCGCCATCGTGGCCTCCGGCACCAGGAACGCGCGGGCGATCTCAGCGGTGGTCAGGCCGCCGACCGCCCGCAACGTCAGGGCGGTCTGCGAGGCCGCGGTCAGCGTCGGATGGCAGCACAGGAAGAGCAGGACGAGGGTGTCGTCGGTGTCCGGCACGTCCTCGGGCGTCACCTCGGTGGCCACCGCCGACTCCCGCTCGCGGCGCGCGTGGTCGCTGCGCATCTGGTCGATGAGCCGCCGGGACGCGACAGTCACCAGCCAGCCGCGCGGGTTGTCCGGCACTCCCTCGGCCGGCCACTGCACGGTGGCGGCGAGCACGGCCTCCTGCACGGCGTCCTCGCACCCTTCGAACTGGCCGTGCCGGCGTACCAACGTGCCGAGGACCTGCGGCGTGAGCTCACGCAGCAGGTCCCCGATGGGTGGTGCGGTCATGCCTCCAATTGTCCGTCAGAGAACATCACCTGTCGCACCTCGATCCCCAGGCCCTCGATCGCGGCGTCCGGGATCTGCGCCGCCAGCTCGATCGCCCGCTCCTTGTTCTCGCAGTCGATCAGGTAGAAGCCGCCCAGAAACTCCTTCGCCTCCAGGAAAGGGCCGTCGGTCACCACAGGCTGGCCGTTGCGTACGGACACCACAGCGGCCTGCGACGGGTCGACCAGCGCCTGCGTGAGGATCAGCTCTCCGGACCTCTTCAGCTCCTCCATGAACCTGCCGTGGCCCTCGCCGATCGCCGCCTTCTCCTCGTCGGTCAGCGCGTCCAGCACGGCCGGGTTGATATGCATGCTGATCAGGAACTTCATCTCGTACTCCTCGTGCTTCGCGGGGCCCCGGCTGGGCCCTTCGACCCGTTGGTCGGAGCCGCCGCCGTCGTCTTGACATACCCTCGCCAGATTTCTTCGCACGAGTTTTCCTTCCGTGCCGATGTCAAGAAGCCCTCGACCGTTCCGACCAACCGGCGAAACGTCGAGAGAACAGGAAATTTCGGATATGCGAGTCAACCGGGCATGGCTGGGACTGGGCGTCCTCATGCTGCCGACCTTGCTCGTCGCGATAGACACGACGGCTTTGCTCCTCGCGCTCCCCCAGCTGAGCGCCGACCTGGGCGCCACCAACGTCCAGCAGCTGTGGATCAGTGACAGCTACGGGTTCATGGTGGCCGGCCTGGTCATCACGATGGGCACGCTCGGCGACCGGATCGGCCGCCGGCGGCTGCTGATGATCGGCGGGGCGGCGTTCGCGGTGTTGTCGGTCGTGGCCGCCTTCGCGGCCGATCCGCTGACGCTGATCGTCGCGCGTGCGCTGCTGGGCATCGCCGGCGCGACCCTGGCGCCGTCCACGCTTGCCTTGATCACCAACATGTTCCGCGACGACCGGCAGCGCGGGCTGGCCATCGCGATCTGGGCGACCTGCCAGTTCACCGGCGGCGCGCTCGGACCCGTGCTCGCCGGGTTCCTGCTCCAGCACTTCTGGTGGGGATCGGTGTTCCTGGTCGCCGTGCCGGCGATGGCGGTGCTGGTGCTCGCCGGGCCGGTCCTGCTGCCGGAGTTCCGCAGCGACCAGGCCGGCCGGCTCGACCTGGCCAGCGTCGGGCTGTCACTCGCGGCGGTGCTCCTGATGGTCTACGGCATCAAGCAGCTGACCGTCGAGAGCGTGCGGGTCGTGCCGGCGGTGGCCCTCGTCGCCGGCGCGGCCATCGGATTCCTGTTCGTACGCCGGCAACTGCGGCTGGAGACGCCGCTGCTGGACCTGCGGCTGTTCCGCAACCGCCCGTTCACGGCCGTGCTCGTCGGGCTGGTCTTCGCCGGAGTCGCCATGGCCGGCACGGGCCTGCTGGTGACCCAGTACCTGCAGGGCGTGCTGGGCTTCTCGCCGGTCGCCTCGGCGGTGCTGTTCGCACCCATGGGTCTGGGCGTGGCGGTCGGCACCATGGCCGCGCCGGCGCTGGCCCGGCGGGTGAAGCAGACGACCGCGATCGCCGGCGGGCTGGTGGCGTCGGCGCTGGGCAGCCTGCTGCTGGTGGCCGTCGACGGTCCGAGCGCCCTGCCGCTGGTGATGATCGGCATCACCGTGCTCGCGCTGGGCACCGGCCCGCTGTTCGCGCTGGGCACCGGGCTGGTCATGGGTTCCGTACCGCCGGAGCGCGCCGGCTCGGCGGCGTCGATGTCGGAGACCGGCAACTACTTCGGCGGTTCGCTCGGCTTCGCGCTGCTCGGCGTGGTGGCGGCGGTGGTCTACCGCAGCCGGATGGACGGCACGTCCGACTCGCTGGCCGGCGCGATCGCCGCCGGCGAGCGCCTTCCCGCCGGCCAGGGCGCGGAACTGCTGCACGCCGCGCGGGAAGCGTTCACCGCCGGCCTGCACGTCACCGGCGTCGTCGCCGCGGTCATCTTCGCCGGCCTGGCCGTACTGGTGCTGACCATGCGCCAGGCGACCCGGACCGCCCCGGCCCCAACCCCCGGCTACGAGGCGACCCGCTCATAGGCGCAGGTAGCTCCGGGCCTCGGCCAGCAGGTCCACCTGGGTCCGCCAGTCGCCCCCCGAGATGCCGATGATCGCGTGGCTCGCCCCCGCCTCGCGGTAGGCGGCGAGCTGCTCCGCGGCCTCCTTCGGATGGCCGGTGAGCGGGATCGGGACGGCCTCCTCCAGGGGCCGCCCGTAGGCCGCGCTGATGCCCGACGCGATCTCCTCACGGGACGGAAGGCCGGGCCCGGTTCCCAGGGCGCCCGCGCCGCCGATCGCGATGACCGGCGTGGGGCGGCCGTGCTGGGCGGCCAGTTCGGCGAGGCGGACCCGGCCCTCGGCCACCTCCGCGGGCGAGATCAGGGACGGGAACCAGCCGTCGCCCAGCCGCGCGGCCCGCCGGATCGCCACCGCGGAGGCGTTGCCGACCCACACGGGCGGCATCGCCGCGGCAGGGGCCAGCCGGACCGGCGGCTCGCCGGGCGCGTCGGGCAGCCGTACCTCCTCGCCCACCAGCAGGCGGGGCAGCAGTTCCAGGGCCGTGTCGGTACGGCGGCCACGTGAGCCGTAGGGCACCCCGGCCGCCGCCCACTGCCCGGGCCCGCCACCCGAACCCACGCCCAGCACGACGCGGCCGCCGGAAACGTGCTGCAAGGTCGCGATCTGCTTGGCGGCCCAGGCGAGGGGCCGGATCGCGGGGATGAACACGCTCGTGCCGACCGTGATCTCGGCGGTGGCCGCCGCCGCGGTGGCCAGGGCGATCGGGCCGTCCAGCGTCGGCCCTCCGAGGGCCAGGTGGTCGCCGTGCCACACGCCGTCCAGCCCGGCGTCCTCGGCGTGCCGGGCCGCCGTTCGCAGGTCGATGCCGTCCCGGCGCATGACGTCGACCCCGGGCAGGATGACGCCGATCTTGAAGCTCTCCATGCGCCCCACTGTGCAACCTCAAGTGAGGTCGAGGTCAACTTCGGGACAGCAGCGCCACGCACTCCACGTGGTGGGTCATGGGAAATGCATCAAAGGCCCGCATATCAGACAGGGTGTAGCCGCGCTCAGCCAGCCAGGCGAGATCCCGCGCCAGCGTGGCCGGGTCGCACGACACGTACACGATGCGCAGGGCCTCCAGCGCGGCGATCCGCTCCACCACCTCGCGCCCCAGCCCGGAACGTGGCGGGTCCACCACCACGAGGTCCGCGCGCTCGATCTGGAAGCGGTCCAGCGCCTCCTCGACCCGGCCCCGCTCCACCCGGGCCTGCGGCAGGTCGCGGAGGTTGGCCCGGGCGTCGCGTACGGCGGCCGCCTCCGACTCCAGGCCGAACACCGCGCCGGACGGCCCCACGGCCTCGGCCAGCCCGGCCGCGAACAGCCCCACCCCGCAGTAGAGGTCGAGCGCCCACTCCCCCGGCTCCGGCGCCGCGTACGCCAGCACCGCGTCCAGCAGCGTCTCGGCCGCACCCGGGTGCACCTGCCAGAAGCCGCTCCCCGCCACCCGGAACTCCCGCTCGCCCACCTGCTCGCGCAGCACCCCGGAGCCGCGCCGCGGCACCGTACGGCCCTTGCCCTGGTCGAGCAGGATCGAGGCGGGCGCGTCGAGCTCGGGCACCGCGACACTGCGCCGCGGCTTGGGCGTGACCACCACGGCCCGGTCGCCGGCCGAGGACACGATGACCTCGACGCCGGCCGCCCCCGCCCAGGAGCGCTGCTCGGCCCCGACCGCCTCCACCTCGGGATGGGCGATCAGGCAGGCGTCCACGACCTCGATCTCGTGCGAGCGGTGCCGCCGGAAGCCCAGCTCGCCGCTGGGCCGGGCGGCGAACTGCACCCGCGTGCGCCAGCCGAGCCCGTCCTTGGCCCCCGGCACCTCCTCCACCACGACCTCGCGCGAGATGCCCGCGAGCCGCTGCAGCTGCTCGGCCACGACCTGCGCCTTGAGCCGCCGCTGCGCCTCCACCGTGGCGTGCTGCCAGTCGCAGCCGCCGCACCGCCCCGGGCCCGCGTACGGGCAGGGCGGCACCACCCGGTCGGGCGAGGCCTCCAGGATCTCCACGGCGTCGGCGCGCAGGAACCGGGTGGTCTCCTCGGTGACGCGGGCGATCACGCGCTCGCCGGGCAACGCATGCCGGACGAACACCACGCGCCCTTCATGGCGCGCCACACACCAGCCGCCGTGGGCGACCGGACCTACCGTCAGCTCGAGAGATGCCTGTTCCACAGGAACACCCTATGCCCGGAGGTGCTCCTCATCTTTGACGGTCTCGTGCCACGGGCGGCGCACGGCCCCGGGAGCGAACGGCTCGGGCCTGCCCTTGAGCCGGTCGGAGGAGTGCAGCTGCCAGGGCACGCTCGTCACCATGACCCCCGGCTTGAACAGCAGCCGCGCCTTCAGCCTGAGCGCGCTCTGGTTGTGCAGCAGGTGCTCCCACCAGCGGCCGACCACGTACTCGGGGATGAACACGGTCACCACGTCGCGCGGCGAGCGCCGCCGCAGGCTCTTGACGTAGTCGAGGATGGGCTGGGTGATCTCGCGGTACGGCGAGTCGAGCATCTTGAGCGGCACCGGGATGCCCCGCCGCTCCCACTCCTCCTGCAGCTTGCGCGCCTCCTCGCCCTCGACGCCCACCGTGACGGCCTCCAGCGTGGACGGCCTGGTGGCGCGGGCGTAGGCGAGGGCGCGCATGGTCGGCTTGTGGAGCTTGGAGACGAGCACGATCGAGTGGTTGCGCGCGGGCAGCATGGCCGGCTCGTACTCGTCGGTCAGCTCCAGCTCGGCGGCCACCTTGTCGTAGTGGCCCCTGATGCCCTTCATCATGAGGAACAGGATCGGCATCGCGATGCACACGATCCACGCCCCGACCAGGAACTTCGTCAGCAGCACGACCACCAGGACCAGTCCGGTCATGATCCCGCCGAAGAAGTTGATCACGCGGGAGCGGTGCATCTGGTGGCGCACCTTGGGGTCGGTCTCGGTCTTCAGGTGGCGGGTCCAGTGGATGACCATGCCGGTCTGGCTGAGCGTGAACGAGACGAAGACGCCGACGATGTAGAGGTTCAGCAGGCGGCTGACGTCGGCCTGGAAGCCCCACAGCAGCAGGCACGCGCCGGCCGCCAGGATGACGATGCCGTTGGAGAAGGCCAGCCGGTCGCCGCGGGTGTGGAGCTGGCGCGGCAGGTAACGGTCCTGCGCCAGGATGGAGCCGAGCACCGGGAAGCCGTTGAAGGCGGTGTTGGCCGCCAGGAAGAGGATCAGCGCCGTCACCGCCGAGATCACGATGAACGGCAGCGACCCGCCGCCGAACACCGCGTCGGCCACCTGGGAGATGATCGGCTGCTGGTAGTAGTCGGGGCCGACGGGCGTGCCGTCGGGCTTGAGCAGGTGATCCGCGACCACCGCCGGCTCGGCCACCTTCACTCCGGAGGCCAGACCGAGCGCGATGATGCCGCCGAACATGGTGATCGCGACCAGGCCCATCATGAGCAGCGTGGTGGCGGCGTTCTTGCTCTTGGGCTTCCTGAACGCGGGCACGCCGTTGCTGATGGCCTCGACGCCCGTCAGGGCGGCGCAGCCGGACGAGAACGCGCGCAGGATCAGGAACGCGGCCGCGAAGGTGGCCAGGTTGGTCTGCTCGGGCTCGATGGTGAACTGGGCGCTCGGCGCCTGGAGCTCCTCACCCAGCACCAGCAGCCGGAACCCGCCCCAGGCGATCAGGAGCAGCACGGCGATCATGAATCCGTACGTCGGGATGGCGAAGGCGACGCCGGACTCGCGGATGCCGCGCAGGTTGACCACGGTGAGCAGGATGACGATGACGATGGCGACGGCGGGCTTGTGCTCGGCCACGAACGGGATCGTGGCGCCGACGTAGTCGACGCCGTTGGCGACGGACACCGCGACGGTCAGCACGTAGTCGACCAGCAGCGCGCTGGCGACGGTGAGCCCGGCGTTCTTGCCGAGGTTGGTGGTCGCCACCTCGTAGTCGCCGCCGCCGCTGGGATAGGCGTGCACGTTCTGCCGGTACGACGCCACGACGGTGAGCATCACCACCACGACGGCGATCGCGACCCAGGGGCTGTATGCATAGAAGGAGACGCCGGCCAGTGACAGGATGACCAGAATCTCCTGCGGCGCGTACGCCACAGAGGAGAGCGCGTCGCTCGCGAAAACCGGTAGTGCGATCCGTTTGGGGAGTAGCTGCTCGTGCAGCTGGCCGCTTCGTAGGGCCCGCCCCACGAGCAAGCGTTTGACCAGATCTGTTACCTTCGCCACGTAACGAGATGCTAGCCCCATGCCGAGGCCCTAAAACGAGGCGCTCCCCCCTCGGGCCATACTGGAGACCAGCAACCGGCCGACCGCGAACATGCGGGGGGAAATGCATATAGTGATCATGGGGTGTGGCCGGGTCGGCTCGACTCTCGCCCACATCCTCGAAGACAGCGGCCATTCCGTCGCCATCATCGACCGCGACCCGCAGGCGTTCCGGCGGCTGCGCGCCGGGTTCCGGGGACGGCGGGTGACGGGCATCGGCTTCGATCGCGACGTGCTCACCGAGGCCGGCATCGAATCCGCCGCCGCGTACATCGCGGTCTCCAGCGGCGACAACTCCAACATCATCTCCGCTCGTGTGGCCCGCGAGACGTTCGGCGTGGACAACGTGGTGGCCCGCATCTACGACCCTCGACGGGCCGAGGTCTACCAGCGGCTGGGCATCCCCACAGTGGCGACCGTCCGCTGGACGGCCGACCAGATCATGCGCCGCATCCTCCCCGAGGGCGCCGAGCCGCTCTGGCGCGACCCCACGGGCACCATCGTGCTGGCCGAGGTCACCGCGCACGCTGAGTGGATCGGCACCCGCGTCGTCGACCTCGAAGCCCGCGTACGCACCCGCGCCGCCTTCATCAACCGCATGGGTGAGGCCCTGACCATCACGGAGGACACCGTGGTGCAGGAGGGCGACGTGCTGCACGTCATCGCCGCGGAGAACGACATGGACCGCATCAACAAGGTGCTCGCCGCGGCACCGGAAGAGGAGGAGTGATGCGCGTCGCCATCGCCGGAGCAGGCGCCGTCGGCCGCTCCATCGCGGCCGAACTCCTGGAGAACGGCCACGAGGTCCTGCTCATCGACATCGACCCCCGGGCCATCAAGATCGACAGCGTGCCGCGCGCCGAGTGGCTCCTCGCCGACGCCTGCGAGATCGCCTCCCTGGACGAGGCCGGCCTCAACAACTGCCACGTCGTGGTCGCGTCCTCCGGCGACGACAAGGTCAACCTGGTCGTCTCACTGCTGGCCAAGACCGAGTACGGCGTGCCGCGCGTGGTGGCCCGCATCAACCACCCCAACAACGAGTGGCTCTTCAACGAGTCGTGGGGCGTGGACGTCGCCGTCTCCACCCCGCGCCTGCTGAGCGCCCTTGTGGAGGAGGCGGTCAGCGTCGGAGACCTCGTCCGCCTGATGACCTTCCGCCAGGGCCAGGCCAACCTGGTGGAGCTCACACTGGCGGAGGACGCCCCGGTGGTGGGCCAGCGCGCGGGCTCGGTCCCCTGGCCGGTAGACGCGGCCCTGGTGGCGATCCTCCGGGAGGGCAGGGTCCTGGTGCCGACGGCGGACGATCCGCTGGAGGCGGGGGACGAGCTGCTGTTCGTGGCCAACCAGGAGGTCGAGCAGGAGCTGGCCCACCTCCTCTCCCAGCACTAGCCACTACGGGCCCTGAGCGGCTCCAGGGGGGCTCGGGGGCTCCGGGGCGCGAGAAGCATGGTCCTCGCATCAGGGGGCGCTACGCGCCATGGGAGCACTCGGGCCCTGCCTCCCAGGGGCTCCGCCCCTTCGACCCCGCAAAGGCGCGGTCCTCGCTTGAAGGCGCGCTTCGCGCGGCAAGAGCTCGGGCTGCGTTATGTGGGGGCAAGCCCCCACACCCCCAGGCGGGGACCTGCCGGTCCCCGCACCCCTCGGACGCGACCCCGATTACACAACGCGAGAAAGCCTGATTGGCGGCTTCTCTGCCTCACACCCCACCGAACACCATGCGATGCCCATTGGCGGTGTCCATGTACTCGCGCACCCGATGGATCAGCCCGTCCCGCAGTTCGAAGACGAAGCAGTAGTCGTTGCGGTAGGCGTTGCCGTTGGCCAGCGTGGCCTGCATGGTCTCCTCCACAACGACCACGTCGCCGTCGGCGTAGAACCCGCGGAAGTCCACCGCCACGTCGGAGACGAACATGCGGGGAAACTCAATGGTGAGGAAGCGGACGATGGCGTCCCTGCTCACCATGTGGTGCGTACCCCCGAGCGCCACAGCGGTCGCGTTTCCGAGCGGAGCCAGCCACTCCGCGTCCTCGGTGAAAAACGTCGCGATCAAATCCTCGTCCCGGGTCGAGAACGAGCGCCATGCCCGCTTTACCACCTCGCGGTTCCGCTCAGATGTCATGCCGCGCAGTGTAGGCATCCTCCAGGCACGAAGACTGGCCGCATTCGGTCATGATCACCATTAGAAGGCCTGGTGCCGGGCAGATCATCACGGGACGGCGCCCTGGCGCGCAATTCATGAACCAGGGGTGCTGCCAAGCTTCCACAAGGAGGCCATGGGCAGTGCCTTGAGCTTGTCGCCGAAAGGCAGCGTCTGGTCCCCGGTATAGAGGACGAAGCCTGCGCGGAATCTTGCTTCCAGCCGGTCCGCCAAGTGGCGCAAGCCGCGGAAGTCGTCGCCGCGGACGGTTTCCGCAGCTTTGATCTCGATGCCGACCACTTCACCGGACGCATGTTCCAGGACCATGTCGACCTCGACTTTGTCCCGATCCCGGTAGTGGAACAGTTGGACGGGCTCGTTGGCCCAGGTGAGCTGGCGAGCCACTTCGCCGATCGCGAAGTTTTCGAGTAGCGGCCCGATGGGGGCCGTGACGTCCCTGGCGCGATCAGGTGACATGCCGATGAGCCTGCCGCCGAGCCCACTGTCCGTAATGATCAGTTTGGGCGTGGAGATAGCGCGACGGGTCAGATTCGAGGACCACGACGGTATGCGCTTGATGACAAAGACAAGCTCCAGGAGGTCCAGATAGCGAGAGAGCGTCATCCTAGGGAGTCCCACGTCGCCTGCCATCGATTGCACCACGGCCAGCCCTCCCATCCGGGCCGCGACGACGCTCAGCAGCCTCCGCATCTCCGCTGGACGCTCGATGTCTGAAATCTGGCGTACATCTCGAGTGATCAGATCGGTGATGTAGGAGTCGAAGAATCTGTTGCGCCTGCGTCCCGGGTCCCGTCGGATCGCCTCTGGGTAGCCGCCACGCAGCGCCCTATCCACATAATCACGCTTGCGAAGCGAGCAAGGTGGCATGTTGACATCCGCACCCTGCGCGAAAATGCGGTCCACGAATCCGTCCGGAGCAGACTCGATCTCTCCTTGAGACAGTGGCCACATCTCGATTGTTTCCGTCCGGCCGGGTAGCGCATCAGGAAGATCACGTAGGCCTAGCAGTCGGGCGGAGCCGGTGAGGAGGAAACGGCCCGGAAGTGGATCCCGGTCAACCTTATGTTTGATCGGTAGCAGTAGTTGTGGAGCTCGTTGGATCTCATCGATCATAAGGAGACCGTCATGCTGGACGAACGCGACGGGATCCTCCTCCGCTGCAGCCAGGACCGCGGGATCATCAAGGTAGAGCTTGCGGGCATTGCCCGTCCGGGTGACGATCAAGTCGGCCAACGTGCTCTTTCCCACTTGCCGAGCACCGTTCACGACCACGACCCGCGTATCCGCCAGGGCTTCAAGTGTCATCGCTTCGGCGCGCCTCGCGAACAGCGGCGACTTCGTCATATCACGCACATTACCGCAGCTGAACGCGCTGCGTGGGCGTTCTGCCGCACCACCCGTGGGCGTTCTGCCGCACCATCCGTGGGCGTTCTGCCGCACCATCCGTGGGCGTTCTGCCGCACCATCCGTGGGCGTTCTGCCGAACCATCCGTGGGCGTTCTGCCGCACCACCCGTGCGCGTTTTGTCCGACTACTCAGTCCATCGACAGAGAGTCGTGCGGGTCGTTCGTGTCAGCGCAGGGCGTGGCACCCCTCTCCGGCACGAAGAAAACCCCCTCCGACGTAAAGAACACATCGAAGCCCCGCGTCACCTCCGCGCTCCCTCCGCACAGAGCACGATCCGGCCCGACCCAGTCGTCGTCCGCGATCGCGGGCCCGGCTGACAGGATCAGAGCGGCGGCGGCCACAGTCACGGTCATGATCGCGCTTCCATACATGGCGGTCCCCAATAAGGCGTGAGTTGATCGTTCGCCCGCCTTCGTACCCACACAAGTGGATCACGTCTTTAAGGGATCGCCCCAGAGACCTTTACCGAAGATCGGAGCGCTACGAGGGCGACCAGCCCGCCCGCAGGTCGGCCAGGGCCTGGTGGAAGCCGGGGAACGTCTTCTTCACGCACCCGGGCTCGTCCAGCGTGATGCCCGGCGTACGCAGGCCGGTCACGCTGAAGGACATGGCGATCCGGTGGTCCCCATGGCAGGCGATCTCGGCGGCACGCGGCTCGGCCGGGTGGATCTCGATCCAGTCCCGTCCGGTGCTCACGGGGACACCCAGGCGGCGCAGGTTCTCGGCGCAGGCGTCCAGGCGGTCGCACTCCTTGATCCTGGTGTTGTAGACGTCCTCGATGCGCACCAGCCCGTCCGCGAACGGCGCGATGGCGGCGAGCGTGGGGACGGTGTCGGAGATGTCGCGCATGTTCACGGTAAGGCCGCGCAACCGGCCGTTGCCGGTCACGGTCACCCCGTCGGGCTTGAGGTCCACCGTCGCCCCCATCCGGCCGAGCACCTCGGCGAAGCGCACGTCGCCCTGGAGCGAGGCCGAGCCCAGGCCCGGGATGGTGACGCTGTGGCCGGTGAGCGCGGCGGCGGCCAGCGGGTAGCTTGCCGTGGAGGCGTCCGGCTCGATGGTGTAGTCGGCGGCCACGTACGGCTGGGGCGGCACGCGGAAGGTGTCACCCGCGCGCTCGACCTCGACGCCGAAGCGGCGCATCATCGCCAGGGTGATCTCCACGTACGGCGCCGAGACGAGGTCCGTCACGGTGATGTGCAGTCCTTCGGCCGTCAGCGGGCCGACGAGCAGCAGCGCGGTGAGGAACTGCGAGGAGAGCCCCGCGTCCAGCGTGATCCGCCCGCCCTTGATGCCCTGGGCGCGTACGGTCAGCGGGTGGTGCCCTTCCTGTCTCTCATGGGTCAGGTCGACGCCGAGTTCGCGCAGCGCCCGGGTGAGCGGGCCGAGGGGGCGGCGGCGCATCTGGGCGGAGGCGTCGAAGCGGAAGATCCCCTGCCCGGCCGCCACGAGCGCGGGCAGGAAGCGCGCTGTCGTGGCGCCGTCGCGGCAGAACACCTCGGCCTCGGCGACGGGCGGCCCCTCGGGACGGCCCTCGATCGTCCACGCCTCGGGATCGCGTCCCACCCGGTAGCCGAGGGTCTCCAGACCCTCGGCGAACCCTTCGGTGTCATCCGAGACCAGCGGCTGCCGCAGCACCGTGGTGCCGCGTGCGGCAGCGGCGAGGAACAGGGCGCGGGCGGTGATGGACTTCGATCCTGGAACCTGCATGATGCTCACCCGCAGCAGCCTAGAGCCACGGGCGAAGCATGACCGAGGTCAGGCCGGAGCCACCGGTTTGATCGGGGTGCGGCCGCGGCCCAGGACCCAGAGCATGGCGGCGAGGGCCGCCACCTGCAGCGGCCAGCCCATGGCGATCTTGGCAAGACCGAGGGCGGCGACCGCTTGGTCGCCGCCCCCGAACAGGTACACCGGTGCCTGCACGGCCACCCGGACCGCGCAGGGCAACATGAGCAGCCAGGTCAGCCGGATGCACAGCTTCACGATGCCCGGGTCCTTGTGCCAGGCGGTCGGGTCGCCCGTGACCGAGCCGATCAGGAAGCCCACCACCGGCCAGCGGGTGACGATCGACACCAGCATCGCCACCATGTAGCCGGCGTTCCACAGAATGCCGGGCAGGAAGTAGTCTTTCGCGTCACCGCTGCGGCTGGCGAAGAACGCGCCGATCGCGATCCCGATCAGGCTGTTGATCACGAACTGCGGCGTGGACCGCTGCACGATCCTGACCAGCAGCAGCAGGACCGACAGCGAGACGCTGACGATGAGCGACAGCTTCAGGTCCTCGGTGATGACCCAGCTGAGCGTGAACGCGATCGTCGGGATCGCCGCCTCGATGATGCCGCGCACACCGCCGAACGCCTTGGCGAGCTGGGCTCGCACCGCCGCTTCAACGGTGTCGTGGGCGACCTCTTCCGCCTCAGCACTCACGTGTCAACTCCCTGGGCGCAGCTCGTAACGCGGATTGAACATCACCTTGCGCCCGTCCTGGACGCTGACCAGACCTTCGGCCTTGACCGTGCGGCCGGGCTCGATGCCCGCGATCTTGCGGCGGCCGAGCCAGACGAGGTCGATCACGTCGGACCCGTCGTAGAGCTCGGCCTCAAGGGCCGGAGCGCCGCCTCTCGGTCGCAATGTCACTGTACGTAGCGTACCTGCTACGCAGAAGCGCCGGCGTCCGCCGCACGAGACGATGGGGGTCGCGCCCACCTCGTCGGCGTCTTCTCGCAGTTCCTGGGCCTCGATTTCGGACTGGGGTGAAGCCAGCCGACTGAAGAACCCGCGCAATCCCCCGCGTTTCGGAGGCTCTGCCGTACTCATGATGAATCAGCCTATGTGATATCGGCCCGATGTCAGCCCTCAGCGAATCTCGCTAATTTCAGGCCCTCGTCTGAACGGGTTGAGCCCGGGCCGCTCGTCCGGCTTCTCGCCCGCCTGTTCGTTGGGACGGCGCAGCGGAATCGGCTCCTCACGGGCCATGGGCTCGTCGCCGCGCACCACCACGATGTCCTTCAGGAACTCCAGGTACGCCGCCGCGACCGTCTCGTCGAGCGCCGCCTTGCCGGAGATCACCGCGAGCAGGAACCAGCGGGGCCCGTCGATGCCGAGGTAACGAGCGGGGCGGCTGGTGTCGTCGACCTTCATCTCGCCGGTCAGCTCGCTGCCGAACGGGCCTTCCCGCTCCTCCAGGTCTTTGGCCTGCGCGACGATCTTGGTCTTGACCTCGTCCCACAGGCCCGAGCTCCGTGGCGCGGCCAGGGCCTGAAGCTGCAGCGAGCTCTCCTCGTAGAGGACGACGACGCCGACGTGCTGGTCACCGACGGAGGCCAGGCGTACGTCGAAGTCGGGGTTGTGCGGCAGCCGCAGGCCACCGAGGTCGATCCTGTCGCTCTCCGGGTGGGGCTCGTCGGCGTCCCACGGGCCGGACTCTCGCATGGGGGCGGCAGGCTCCTGCTCGGCCGCCTGTTCCGGCTGCTCACGACGACGACGTCGGAACACGTTCCTCACTCTCCTTGCTCGCGGGGCCGTCAGCGCGGCCCATTGATCATCGTCCTGTCGATCCGAACCCGTTGGCGCCGCGCACCGAACCCGGCAGCCGCTCGACCTCGTAGAAGGCCGCGCGCTCGACCCGCTGGACCACGAGCTGCGCCACGCGGTCGCCCCGCTGGAGGCGGAACGGCTCCTTGGCGTCGGTGTTGATCAGTGTCACCTTGATCTCGCCGCGGTATCCGGCGTCGACGGTGCCGGGCGCGTTGACCAGCGTGACGCCGTGCCTGGCCGCCAGCCCCGAACGCGGGTGCACGAACGCGGCGTAGCCGTCGGGCAGGGCGATCGCCATCCCCGTGCCGACGACGGCCCGCTCACCGGGCAGCAGCTCGACGTCCTCGGCCGCGTAGAGGTCGGCGCCCGCGTCTCCCGGGTGGGCGTAGGACGGCATCGGCAGCTCGGCGTCGAGCCGCTGGATGAGGACCTCGACGTTGCTCAAGGGTTCACCTCGTAGTCCTGGTGTTCGGTGGCGATGGCGACCGGTCCGCCGGGAGCGCCGCTGCGCCCCTCAGCCTCAAGGTACGCCCTCCTGCCCGTGATGCCGTTGCACCAGTCGCGCAGGTGGAGTGTCGTGCTCACTGGAACGGGGGTGCCGGACGGCGGCCCGGTGGTGAGGGAGGAACGAGTCACGGGTGACGAGGTTACTCCGTGTCCACCCCTCGGCCATCCTCACGGCGCGGACCGGCATTCTCACCGCCCCGCTCCCCGGTTTCCCCCTGCGGCCCGGCCTCGCCCGCGTCACCCTGCGGCGGGGCCTCGCGGGGCCCGCCGCCCTCCTCGCCAGAGCCCTCGTCAGGAGGGACCTCGTGATGGGACGGCGGCGGCAGGGCGGGGGGCTTGTGCCTGAGCTCGGGCAGCGCCCGGTAGATCACCGCGGCCACCGGCACCGCCACCGCGGCCCCCGCGATGCCCGCCAGGATGCCTCCGATGGCCAGCACCAGGATGATCGCCAGCGGGTGGAAGTTCAGTGCCCGCCCCACGATCAGCGGCTGGAGCACGTGGTTTTCCAGCTGCTGCTCGACGATGAGGATGCCCAGGAAGATCAGCGCGTAGACGAGCCCCTTGGCGCCCAGCGTGACGAGGGTGGCGACCGTGCCGGCGAAGAAGATGCCGACGATGGGGATGAAGCTGGCGAAGAAGATCAGCACGGCCAGCGGCGCCCACAGCGGCACACCCATGCCCGCCAGCACGATGCCCATGATCAGCCCGTGCACGGCGGCGACGGCGACGGTGCCCTGCACGTAGTGGGAGAGCGTCGCCCAGGCGGCCCGCCCGGCACGGTCCACGCGCGGCGCGACCTCGCCGAACCCCCGCAGCACCCACGCCCAGATCCGGTCGCCGTCCTTGAGCAGGAAGAACGTCACGAACAGCAGCAGCACGATGGAGGCGAGCACCTCGAAGGCGACCGCCCCGGCCGACAGCACGGTGCCGGTGATGGCCGTGCGCTGCTGGTTGACCAGCTTGGCGATCTCGTCGACGTAACCGGTGATCTGCGCCTCTTTGAGGTGCAGCGGGCCGGTGATCAGCCAGTCCTGGACCGATCTGGCGGTCGCCTGCACCTGCTGGACCAGGTTGGGGAACTCGTCGCTGGCCCGCGCCCCCACCAGCCACCCCGTGCCCACGAGCACGGCCAGGGCCACCAGCATGGTGATCCAGGTGGCGTAGATGGGCCGCATGCCCGCCTGGCGGAGGCTGTTGGTCAGCGGGAACAGCAGCGCGGTCAGCAGCAGCGCGATCGCCACGGGCAGCGCCACGAACGTGAGCCGGGCGATGATCAGGGCGAAGAAGTAGACGACCACGCCGACGAGGATCAGGCACACGCACCACGCGGCCATCTTGGCCAGCGCGGGCGGCACGAGCTTGGTTGGGCGGTCGGGCAACACGTGTTCAAGACTGGCACGTCCGCGCCCAGGATGCGCGCCGATAAAGCCAGGAGCAGACCTTCCCTACACGAGGGTGTGACCACTGACGGGCAGTTCGCGCATCGTGCGCAGGGGCGAGGTGACCAGCCACAGGAACGCCGGGCGCTGCCTATACAAGCGCCCGGCGTCCTGCCATCCGGACGTCAGCCCAGGTGGACCTCGACTTTCAGCTCGTCACCATACTCCAGGACGAACTCCTCCACATTGCCTGCGGCACAAACGTCGTCCTGAGCCTGGCGGACAAGCCTGACTTCCGGCCCGATAACGGTCAGCCTGGAGATCTCGGCCCGCATGGACAGCTTGGCTTCGGACTTGGCCTTGCGCACCTGGCCGAGCACCTCGGAGGCCACGGCCAGCACGGCCGGGTCCCCGGCCCCAGGCGGAAGCACGGGCCACGGGGCCCGGTGCACCGACCCCTCGCGCCACCACGACCACACCTCTTCTGTGACGAAGGGCAGGAACGGCGCGAACAGCCGCAGCAGCACGTCGAGGGCCTGCCGCAGCGCCGCGTGGGCTGAGGCGGCGGCCGGGCCGGACTCGTAGGCCCGGGCCTTGACCAGCTCCAGGTAGTCGTCGCAGAACGCCCAGAAGAAGCGCTCCACGGCCTCCAGTGCCCTGGTGTGGTCGTAGCCCTCGAACGCCTCCGTGGCCTCGCGCACGACGTCGGACAGGGCCGCGAGCATGGACAGGTCGAGCGGCTCGACGATCTCGCCCTCGCTCTCGGCCAGCCCGAGCACGAACTTGGACGCGTTCAGGATCTTGATGGCCAGGCGCCGCCCGATCTTGAGCTGCCCGGCGTCGAACGCGGTGTCCACGCCGTAGCGGCCGTTGGCCGCCCAGTAGCGCACCGAGTCGGAGCCGTGCTGTTCCAGCAGGTCGAGCGGGGTGACGACGTTGCCCTTGGACTTGGACATCTTCTTGCGGTCAGGGTCGAGGATCCACCCGGAGATCGCGACGTCGCTCCACGGCAACTGGCCGAACTCGTAATGCGACCTGACCACGGTCGAGAACAGCCAGGTGCGGATGATCTCGTGGGCCTGCGGCCGCAGGTCGGCGGGGTAGACCCGCTTGAACAGGTCGTCGTCGCTCTCCCAGCGGCCCGCGATCTGCGGCGTCAGCGACGAGGTGGCCCAGGTGTCCATCACGTCGGGGTCGGCCATGAACCCGCCGGGCACGCCGCGCTGGTCCTCGGTGTAGCCGGGCGGCACGTCGGAGGACGGGTCGATCGGCAGCATGTCCTCCGACGGCACGATCGGCGCGTCGTGGACGGGCTGCCCCGACTCGTCGATCGGATACCACACCGGGAACGGCACGCCGAAGAACCGCTGGCGGGAGATCAGCCAGTCGCTGGTGAGCCCCTCGACCCAGTTGTCGTAGCGCACCCGCATGTGCGGCGGGTGCCACCTCAGCTCGCGCCCGCGCTCCAGCAGCCGCGCGCGCAGCTCCTCGTCGCGACCGCCGTTGCGGACGTACCACTGGCGGGTGGTGACGATCTCGAGCGGCCTGTCGCCCTTCTCGTAGAACTTCACCGTGCGGGAGACGGGCCTCGGGTCGCCCTCGAGGTCGCCGGACTCGCGCAGCAGCTCCACGATCCGCTCGCGCGCGCTGTGGACCGTCTTCCCGGCCAGCTCCTTGTACGGCTCCGCCTCCACGCCCTCGGGCGGCTCGGGCAGCAGCCGGCCGTCCCAGCCGATGACCGGCCGGGTCGGCAGGTGCAGCTCACGCCACCAGGTGACGTCGGTGATGTCGCCGAACGTACAGATCATGGCGATGCCGGTGCCCTTGTCGGGCTCGGCCAGCCGGTGGGCCAGCACCGGCACCTCGACCCCGAACAGCGGCGTCAGCACAGACGTGCCGAACAGCGGCTGGTAGCGCTCGTCGTCGGGGTGCGCGACCAGCGCCACGCACGCCGGGATGAGCTCGGGCCTGGTGGTCTCGATCCAGACCGGGCCCGTCTCGCCGTAGAAGGAGATCTTGTGGAACGCGCCGGGCCACTCGCGGTCCTCCAGCTCGGCCTGGGCGACGGCGGTGCGGTAGGTCACGTCCCACAGCGTCGGCGCCTCGGCGAGGTAGGCCTCACCGCGCAGCAGGTTACGCAGGAACGCCCGCTGCGAGACCGCCCGCGCCGCGTCGCTGATCGTGGTGTAGAGCAGCGACCAGTCGACCGACAGGCCGACCCGCCGCCAGACCTCCTCGAACGCCTGCTCGTCGAGGGCGGTCAGCTTGTGGCACAGCTCCACGAAATTGCGCCGCGAGATGGAGATCTCGCGTTTGCCGGGCTTGTCCGGTGGAACGAAGTCGGGGTCGTAGGGCAGCGAAGGGTCGCAGCGCACGCCGTAGACGTTCTGCACGCGGCGCTCGGTGGGCAGCCCGTTGTCGTCCCAGCCGATCGGGTAGAACACCGACTTGCCGATCATCCGCTGGTAGCGGGCCACGATGTCGGTGTGGGTGTAGGAGAAGATGTGACCGATGTGCAGGGAGCCGGAGACGGTCGGCGGCGGCGTGTCGATGGAGTAGACCTGCTCGCGCGACTTGGACCGGTCGAAGCGGTAGGTGCCCTGCTCCTCCCAGCGGGCTACCCATACCTGCTCCAAGCCGTCGAGAGTCGGCTTTTCCGGCATAGAGGCATGGCGTAGTCGCTGTTGAGTCATGCCTCCTTATGGTACGGCTTCGCAGGCGCGACAAGCGGTACAGACTAGTGTTCGTTACAAAGGGGAAGGGAGATCGGCATGGCGGAGGACAAGCCCGATATCGCCTGGCGTGTGATCGGCGGTCTGACGGGGCTGGTGACCGCCTGGGCAGCGAGGAAGCTCCTCGGGTTCGTCTGGGTGAAGGCGACCGGCAAGGAGCCGCCCATCGACACGGACGCACCCGAGGTCAGCATGGGAGAGGCCATCGGCTACGCCGTGCTCATGGGCGTCGGCATGTCCGTGGCGCAGATCGTGGTCAACCGGACCGCCAAGAAGCGCTACGACGCGTGGAAGTCTCTGAAGCAGGTGACTCCAGGGCAGTGAGAAACTCGCTGGCCCAGCGGTCCACGTCGTAGGTGGCTACCCGGCGGCGCATCGTGCGCATCCGCCGGGCCAGCTCGTGCGGCGTGGCCCGCATCGCGGCCAGCATCTGCCGCTTGACGTCCTCCACGTCGTACGGGTTGACCAGGTAGGCCTGGCGCAGCTCGTCGGCGGCCCCGGCGAACTCACTGAGCACCAGCGCGCCGTGCAGGTCGTGGTGGCAGGAGACGTACTCCTTGGCCACCAGGTTCATCCCGTCGCGCAGCGGGGTCACGATCATGACGTCGGCGGCGAGGTAGAGGGCGGCCAGCTCGGCGTGGTCGTACGACTGGTGGAAATACTGCACCGGCTGGTAGCCGAGCTGCGCGTGCTCGCCGTTGATTCGCCCGACCTGCAGCTCGATGTCGTCGCGCAGCCGCTTGTACTCCTCCACCCGCTCCCTGCTGGGCGTGGCGATCTGCACGAACACGGCCTCGTTGGCCTTCAGCTGCCCGTCCTTCAGCAGCTCGCCGAACGCCTCCAGCCGCTGCCCGATCCCCTTGGTGTAGTCGAGCCTGTCGACGCCGAGCAGCACGTGCTCGGGGTCGCCCAGCTCCACCCTGATCTCCTTGGCCCGCGCCATGATCTGCGGATCGCGCACCAGCGAGTCGAGCTGCCCGAAGTCCACGGAAATGGGAAAGGCCTGCGTGGTCACGACCCGGTCGTCGAGGAAGATCTCGTTCCCCTTGTACGGCAGCCCGAGCAGCCTCCGGCACAGCCGGCGGAAGTTGGAGGCCCCGCCGGGCAGCTGGAAGCCCACCAGGTCGGCCCCGAGCAGCCCCTCGACGAGGTCCTTGCGCCACGGCAGCCGCCAGAACAGCTCGGTCGGCGGGAACGGGATGTGCAGGAAGAACCCGATCCGCAGGTCGGGCCTGAGCCTGCGCAGCATGGCCGGGACGAGCTGGAGCTGGTAGTCCTGCACCCAGACCACCGCGCCCTTCTCGGCGGCCTCGGCGGCGGCGTTGGCGAAGCGCTCGTTGACGGCGCGGTAGGTGTCCCACATCGCCCGGTCGAACACCGGCGGCGCCACCACGTCGTGGTAGAGCGGCCACAGGGTGGCGTTGGAGAAGCCCTCGTAGTAGAGCTCCACCTCGCCGGCCGACAGCGGGATCGGGATGAGGTTCATGCCATCCTGCTCGAACGGCTCGAGCTTCTCGTCGGCGGCTCCGTGCCAGCCGAGCCAGGCTCCGTGGCGGCGCTGCATCACCGGTGCGATCGCGGTGACGAGCCCGCCTGGGCTCCTGCGCCACGAGGCCGTTCCGTCAGGTTCGATCGTCCGATCCACCGGCAACCGGTTCGCGACGATCAGAAACGAGCTACGGCCAGTCACGCAGTTTCCTCCTCCTCACCGAGAGCGCGGCGGACGGCGTCCGCCACCGGCTCCGGACCCGCATGGGGGATGATCGCAGCGATGTGGGAGTCGGGCCTGATGAGCCATGCCTCATCCGGCCCGGCGCCGAGCCTCTCAGCGAGCCCGTCGATCTCCGCGAACCCGCGCACGGCGTACGGCACCGTAATGACCTTGCCCAGGACCTGCGCAAACAAACGCGAATCGCACATTTCACCCAGGAGGAGCAGGAAACCGTCACGGCAGAGCTCCCGCAATCTCCCACCGGGGAGCCGCATGTCAGGCAGGATCACGCCGGGCGCGGGCGCGCACAGCGCCCCCTTCGGCGGCCTGCCCCCGAACGGCCGCGTCGGCTCCGGCGTCGTCAGCGGCGAGTCCACGTACCAGTACGGCTCCGCGAACCGCCCCGAGTCCACTTCCGCCGCACGGCCGCCCTCCAGCGCGGCCCGCCTGCGCATGCGCTCCTCCACGGTCCTGGGCGCGAGGAAGCGCATGGTCGCGGCGGTGATCTCGAGGTTCTCCAGCGCGGCCGCGTGCCGCTCGACGTGGTACGACTCCAGCAGCCCGGGACCGGCCCAGCCGTTGAGCGCGAAGGCCAGCTTCCAGGCCGCGTTCTCGGCGTCGGGCACGCCGGAGTTGAGCCCCCGGGCGCCGAACGGGGCCACCAGATGGGCGCAGTCGCCGGCCAGCAGGACCCGGCCGACGCGCATGCGGGAGGCGATGCGGGAGTGGAAGCGGTACGTGCTGTGCCAGAGCAGCTCGTACGGCCGGTCGCCGATGATCTGCCTGACTTTTCGCGAAATATCGACCTTTGTTGGGATGAAGTCGGGCGCGATCTGCCAGTCGATCCTGAACGTGCCTCCCGGGCAGGGGTGGATCAGCACCTGGCGGCCCGGGTTCCAGACGGGGTCGAAGTAGAAGCGGCGCTCGTTCTCCCAGCCGGGCAGGTCGGCCTTGATGTCGCAGATCAGGAACTGGTCGTCGAACGTCTCCCCGTCGAACGTGACGCCGAGCGCCTGGCGTACCCGCTGGGCCCTGGCACCCGCGCAGACCAGCACGTAGGGCGCGCGCAGCAGCCGCTGCCCGCACTGGACCGTCACGCCGGAGTCGTCCTGGGTGAGCCCGGTGACCTCGTGGTTCCAGCGCACCTCGATGAGCGGCTGCGCCGCGATGGCGTCGTCCAGGATCTGCTCGGTGCGGGTCTGGGAGATGTTCACGCAAGGTGGCAGCGGCCCCTCACGCTCGAACTCCCAGGAGAACAGCTCGCGGTCGCGGTAGTAGGTGCGGGCGGTGGTCCAGGCCAGGCCCTCGTCCGCGATCTTGCCCGCCCCGGCGGCGGCCCAGATGTCGAGCACGTCGCGCTGCTGGCAGATGGACTTCGACCCGGTGGAGTCGCGCTTGGCGCGCGCGTCGAGCACGAGCACGTGGATGCCCCAGCGGGCCAGCAGCAGCGCGGCGCTCTGCCCGACCGGGCCCGCCCCGACGACGATGACCTGGGCGTTCATGACTGCAGCTGGTCCCAGACCTCGCGGTCGCGCTCGGCGGTCCAGATGCGCGGCCGCTCGACGCCGTGCAGCTCGTCCCAGAGCCTGGAGACGTTGAACGGCAGGCAGTGCTCGAAGATCGGCCAGGACCCGTACCGGGGCTCCAGGGCCGCGTGTGTGCGCTCGAACGCCTCCTTCAGCGTGCCCGCCGCGCCCGCCTCGCGCAGCATCACCGTGAGGAAGTCACGTGTCTGCGCGATGGCCGCGTCCACGCCCTCCTTGCCGCGCGCCACCGCTCCCCTGCCGCCGACCAGCGTCTCCGCCCCGAACGACGCCACCTTGTCGAGGGTCCCCGCAGACCACTCGCGGTGGAAGGCGTCGCCGGTGTAGAGGGCGGCCTGGGACTCGACGAGGTCGCCGGCGAACATGACGCGCTGCTTCGGCAGCCAGGCCACCAGGTCGCCCTCGGTGTGCCCCCGGCCGCAGTAGGCCAGCACCAGGTCGCCCCTGTCGCCGCCCAGGTCGATGGTGAACGTTTCGCTGAACGTCGCCGTCGGCCACGTCAGCCCCGGGATCGACTCGGGCTCCTTGAACAGGCGGGGCATCCTGGCGTACTCGCTGGCCCAGTCCTGCTCGCCGCGCTCGGCGATCAGCTCGCGCGTCTTGTCGTGCGTCACGATCACGTCCGCGCCGAACGCCGACGCGCCCAGCACCCGGACCGCGTGGTAGTGCGACAGCACCAGGTATTTGATCGGCTTGTCGGTGTGCTCGCGCAGCCTGGCCAGCCACTGGCGGGCGGCCACGGGCGTCGCCAGCGCCTCGAAGCAGACGAGGAAGTCCTCGGCCTCGATGGCGCCCACGTTCGGGTCGCCTTCCGCCGTCAGCGCATACATGCCCTCGGCCAGCACTTCCAGGGTCTGCTCCTTGTCAGCCAGATCGGCCGACGAAGCGAACGGCTTGGCCATCACCCCTCCTCCAGGAAAGCGGTCGCCACTCGTAGCACACCTTCCCGCCCTCACGGCCCGGCCTCCGGCCTCCTAACGGCGTCACGCGCTCATCACCGGCACCGGTCCCGGGCGACACACTGCCCCACGCGCCCCGGCGCACTCCACACGGCGCCGGGGACGAGGGCACCGCACCGGCCCGTCGGGCCTTCGCCGGCACCTCACCCGACGCCGCGCGCGGACGGCGATGGGCTCCGCAGGCGGCCCCGGCGCCCTGTGCGAGACCCGAGCCGCGTCGCGCCGCGGGCCGGCGTCGGCTTGGCGGCGAGCACGGGCGCACGCGGATGGGGTCATGCCGGGCGGCGGGACTGAACGATGTGGAAGCGGCCCGCCACGTAGCCGGGGTCGGTGAGGGAGGCGGTGGCGGCCGGGTTGGCGCCGGTGCCGTGGTAGTCGCTGAAGGCGGCCGACTGGTTGACGAAGACCCCGCCCGTGAGGTTGCACGACAGGTTGACGCCCGCGTCGACGGCGGCGTGTTCGGCCTGGTCGAGCACGTCGGAGGAGGTCGAGTATGCGGCGGCGGTGAGCGCCCCGCGGGCCTTGATCGTGCGGCGCAGCACATCCAGGCTCTCCTGGGTCGATCCCGTCGGGATGACGAACGAGATCGGCCCGAAGTGCTCGCGCCCGTAGACATCGGCCTGGTCCGGCGCGACCTTCACGATCACCGGGGTCCGCACCACCGCGTCCGGGAACGACGGGGGCTTCAGTGCGCGCGACTCCAGCACCACGTCTCCCAGGGATGGCGCGGCCTCGACCCGCGCCAGCACGTCGGGGTTGACGATGGCCCCCGTCAGCTCCACCGCCCGGGCCTCGTCCCCGAGCAGCTTGCCGACGGCGCCCGCCAGCCCGGCGCAGACGTCGTCGAAGCTCTTGTGCCCCTCGTCGGTCTCGATCCCGCCCGCCGGCACCAGGATGTTCTGGGGCGCCGTGCACATCTGGCCGCTGTAGAGCGACAGCGAGAACGCCAGGTTCCCCAGCATGCCGCGCCACGAGTCGGTGGAGTCGACGACGATCGTGTTGACCCCCGCCTTCTCGGTGTGCACGAGCGCCTGGCGGGCGTTCTCCTCCAGCCAGTCGCCGAACTCCGTCGAGCCGGTGAAGTCGACGATGCGAATGTCGGGATGGGTGGCGAGGGTCTTGGCCAGCCCCCGGCCCTCCTCCGCCGCCAGCGAGACCAGCCCCGGGTCGAAGCCCGCCTCGGCCAGCACCTCGCGGGCGATCTGGACGGTGATCGCGAGCGGCAGCACCGCGCGCGGATGCGGCTTGACGATCACCGGGTTGCCGGTGACGAGCGAGGCGAACAGCCCCGGGTACGCGTTCCAGGTCGGGAACGTGTTGCAGCCGATCAGCAGCGCGACGCCCCTCGGCACGACCGTGAAGCGCTTGTCCATGACCAGCGGTTCGCCCTTGGCGGGCTTCTCCCAGCGGGCCGCCGCGGCGGAGGACGTCATGGCGGCGTAGCCGTACGCGACGGCCTCGAGCGCGCGGTCCTGCGCGTGCGGCCCGCCCGCCTGGAAGGCCATCACGAACGCCTGCCCGGTCGTGTGCTGCACCGCGTTGGCCAGCTCGAAGCTGCGCTGGTTGATCCGGTGGACGATCTCGACGCAGGCCAGCGCGCGGGCCTGCGGCCCCGCGTCCCGCCAGGCAGGCAGCGCCGCCTTGGCCGCCTCGATCAGGTCGTCCACGAGCGGCTCGGGGTAGGTGACGCCGAGGTCGATCCCGTACGGCGAGCGCTCGGCCCCGATCCAGGACCCGGTGCCCGGCTGGTCGAGGGGGAACGGCTTGCCGAGGTAGGACTCGAACGCCTCCTTGCCCCGCTCGGCCGCCCCCTCGCCGTAGACGCGGGGACTCGGCGACTCCGGGTAGGCGCTCCAGTATCCCCGCTCGGCGATGGCGGACAGCGCCTTCTCCAGAGTCTCGCGGTGCTGCTCGAACATGGTGTTCACCCTCTTGACAGGATGGTCCGGACGGTGATGTGTTTACCGAACATTCGGTCAGTTGACAAGGGAGACTTGCGTTGGTGAGCGCGCGTCGCGGAGTTCCGTGGCCGCGGCAGAGAGCTCAGATAGGTGGAAATCCATGAGGCTCGGCGATCCCCCCGCGCCGGACCAGCTCGACCCCATCGAGCGGGCCTCCCGCGACGAGCTCATGGCTCTTCAGCTCGCCCGGCTCCAGCGGACACTTAGCCACGCTTACCAAAATGTCCCGATTTATCGGCAAAAATTCGATAATACGGGTGTTCATCCGAGCGACTGCAAAGAGCTCGGCGATCTGGCGAAATTCCCTTTCACCACGAAGCAGGATCTCCGCGACTGCTACCCGTTCGGCATGTTCGCCGTCCCACGCGAGCAGGTGGCCAGGATCCACGCCTCCAGCGGCACCACGGGCAAGCCGACCGTCGTGGGCTACACCAGACACGACCTGGACGTCTGGGCGGAGGTCGTGGCGCGCTCGATCCGCGCCTCCGGCGGCCGTCCCGGCGACATCGTGCACGTGGCCTACGGGTACGGCCTGTTCACCGGCGGTCTGGGCGCCCATTACGGGGCCGAGCGGCTGGGCTGCACGGTGGTGCCGGTCTCGGGCGGCATGACGCCCCGTCAGGTCCAGCTCATCACGGACCTGCGGCCCGACATCGTCATGGTGACGCCGTCGTACATGCTGGCCCTGCTGGACGAGTTCGAGCGGCAGGGCCTGGACCCCCGCGCGTCGTCACCGCGGATCGGGATCTTCGGCGCCGAGCCGTGGACCGAGCGGATGCGCGCGGAGCTCGAGGACCGCTTCGACCTGCACGCCGTGGACATCTACGGGCTGTCGGAGGTGATCGGCCCCGGCGTGGCGAACGAGTGCGTCGAGAGCAAGGACGGCCTGCACGTCTGGGAGGACCACTTCTACCCGGAAACGGTCGATCCCTTCACCGGCGAGCCGTCGGAGGCGGGCGAACTGGTCTTCACCAGCCTCACCAAGGAGGCCATGCCGGTCATCCGCTACCGCACGGGCGACCTGACCAGGCTGCTGCCCGGCACCGCCCGGCCCGCGTTCCGGCGCATGGAGAAGGTGACGGGCCGTACCGACGACATGATCATCCTGCGCGGCGTGAACGTGTTCCCCACCCAGATCGAGGAGCTCGTGCTGCGTACCGAGGGCCTGTCGCCGCACTTCCAGCTCCACCTGACCCGTCCTCGGCGGCTCGACGTGATGACGGTGCGGGTCGAGGCACGGCCGGGCTTCGCGCGGCGCGCCGAGGCCGGCGAGAGGCTGCGCGAGGCCGTCAAGGACACCGTCGGCGTGAGCGTGGAGGTCGAGGTCGTGGACCCGGAGACGCTGGAGCGCTCGGTCGGCAAGCTCAAACGAGTCATCGACAAGCGGGATAATTAGCACATGGCCCCTCCGACCCCCACCCGTCACCGCAAACGCGGACACGACCCGGAGTCCGTGCTGGCCATCGCCGTCGGCGTCTTCAACGAGCGCGGCTACGACGGGACGAGCATGGAGGATCTCGCGAGGGCGCTCGGCGTGACCAAGTCGGCCATCTACTACCACGTGCCGGGCAAGGAGCAACTGCTGGCGCGGGCGCTCGACCGGGCGCTCGACGGGCTGTTCGCGGTGGTGGGCGACGAGCGCGCCGCCTCGGGCCCGGCGATCGACCGCCTGGAGTGGGCGGTACGGCAGAGCGTGCGCATCCTCGTGGACCGGCTCCCGTACGTGACGCTGCTGCTGCGGGTGCGCGGCAACAGCAGCACCGAGCAGGCGGCGCTGGAGCGGCGGCGGGAGTTCGACGGGTTCATCAGCCACCTGGTCAAGGAGGCGGCGGCGGAGGGGAGCATCCGGCCGGACATGGAGCCGGCCCTGGTGACCCGGCTGCTGTTCGGCACGGTGAACTCGATCACCGAGTGGTATCAGCCGGCGCGCGGGGCCTCGGCGGACGACCTGGCCGACGCGCTGCTCAAGATGACCTTCAGCGGCCTACGCGTCTAACTCGGGGCGCGGCGGACCGGAGGCGGGGGGCACGGCAGGCCGCTTGACGCGCAGGTCGTTGCGTACGGCGTCGCCGAGCTTCTTGGTGGCCATCCGGTTGAGCGCGCCGCCCGCGATCGCCCCCGTGAGGAAGGGGCCGAGCGTGGTCAGGTGGCGCCCGAGCGTCCGGAGGAGGCGGTTGCGCAGGGCGGTCTTGGTGGCCGCGCCGAGCGCCAGCGAGACGGACGTGGGCGTGAGGGGGTCGATGCCACGTTGTTTCGCCCAGGCGGCTGTGAAGGCGACCGCGCGCTGGGCGCCGGAGCCCTCGACGCGGACGCCGTAGACCTCGTGCAGCTCGGCCAGGAGCTTGACCTCGATGGCGGCGACGACGATGGTCTCGGCGACGAGCTGCGCGGGGGCGGAGAGCAGAAGGGGTGGCGCGGCGAACTCCGCCGCCGCGAGCGCTCCGCCGATGGCCCCGACCGTCATCGTGGCCTTCTGGGCGGTGCGTACAAGGTCATCGGCGAGTTGCTCGCCGGTCAGTCCGTGGTGGTGCTCGGAAAGGGTGTGCAGGTCCCTGATCGGGATGCGGGGCGCGATGCTGAGGAAGACGTCGGCCAGCCAGCGTCCCCGGCCCGCGCCGTTGGCGCGTGCTTTCTTCGCTCCGTTGGACAGGGCCTGAGCTAGTCGGCCGAGCAGCCTGCGCCGCTCGGCCGGCTCCAGCTCGCCGGGCGCGGTGAGCTTGCCTACGAGTTCGCCGACCTCGTGTTCGGGGCCGGCGACCTCGTTGCCTGGTTGCTTGTCCTTCTCAGGTTGAGCCACGCGATGCCTCCCTCCTCATGGTCGCGACTGCTCAGGGTCAGTATTCAGTCCTACCCCGAGCCCTTCGCTCCAGTCGATCAGGCGGCGCACTCCCGGCAGACCTGCTGGCCGTTCTTCTCGGAGGCCAGCTGGCTGCGGTGGTGCACCAGGAAGCAGCGCGAGCAGGTGAACTCGTCGGCCTGACGGGGAATGACCCGCAGGGAGAGCTCTTCGTTCGACAGGTCCGCACCGGGCAGCTCCAGCGACTCGGCCAGGTCGGTCTCATCGATGTCGATGCTGCCCGACGACTTGTCCGTGCGGCGCGCCTGCAGCTCCTGGAGGCTGTCCTCACCCAGGTCGTCGTCTGTCTTGCGCGGGCTGTCGTAGTCGGTAGCCATTGTGCTTACTCCATCCCCCTCATCTATATGTCTTCGCGCTCGTCGCGCGTCTTCTAACGTCCAGGAAGCCCATCTTGTGCCCGTTCCGTCGAGGAGATTTCCCATCGGTACCCCGCGGGAACGGACAACGAACCTCCCAACACGTCAGGGCCTGCTGCCGCTGGCAATGGTTAGCCAAATATGGCGAAACCCACAGCCTTGGCGTCATGCACCACCGTGTTCGACGGCACATCCAACCACATGTGTGGCCAGAACGAGACGCCCCCCGTACATCAACACGCGGACGAACGCACCGGAGCAACACGAGCCTCAGCGTCTTGGCAGCCGAATGGTCACGACCAGCCCGCCACCATCGCGCGGCACCGCAGTCACATTTCCACCGTGCGCCTGCACCACCGCACGAACGATGGACAGCCCCAGACCCGCCCCCTTGGCCGATTCCACGCGGTCCGCGTGCAGCCTCCTGAACGGCTCGAACAGGCTGTTCACCTCGTACGCCGGGACGTGCTGTCCCGTGTTGGCCACCTGAACAACCAAGGCACCGTCCGCCATTCCCGTCCGGATCCAGACTTTTCCGCTCTCGGGAATGTTGTACTTGACGGCGTTCTCCAGCAGGTTGCTGACGGACCGCTCCAGCAGCACGGGATCGCCGACGGCAGGCGCGCCGGCCAGCTCGGTCGTCAAGGTCACCCCGTGTTCCTGGGCGAACGGCTGGACCTGTTCCACGGCCGTCTGGGCGACTTCCTGAACGTCGAGCGGCTTGCGCACCGCGAGCTCGCGCTCGCTCCTCGCCAGCAGCAGCAGTCCCTCGATGAGCTTCTCGTTTCGCGCGTTGACCTCGAGGAGGGTACGGCCGAGCGCTTTGAGATCCTCGGACGCCTCGGGGTCCGACAGAGCGATCTCGAGGACCGTCCGGTTGATCGTGAGCGGGGTGCGCAGCTCGTGTGAGGCGTTGGCCACGAATCTGCGCTGGGTGTCGAAGGCGACGTTGAGCCGGGTGAGCATGGCGTCGAACGTGTCGGCCAGCTCCTTCAGCTCGTCATTGGGTCCTTCGAGGCCGATGCGCTGGTGGGCGAGAGTGCTCTCGGACAGCTTGCGCGCCGTCGCGGTCATCTGGGCCACCGGCCGCATCGCCCGGTCGGCCACGAAATAGCCGATGATCAGCGCCAGAATGCCGACGCCCAGCAACGCGAGGATGACGTTGCCGAACAGCGCGTCACGCGCGTTCTGGACCGCCTGCCTCTGCCAGGTGCGCCAAGCGGTCTGCAGCTGCTCGTCCTGAGCGGGGGGCAGTCCGAGGTCGATGCTGGGCCACGCCGAGCTGATCGCCGTGCCGACGATCGCGTAGACCGATCCCAGGAGCACCGCGGCGGCGGCGAAGACCAGCACGCCATAGGTGAGCGTGAGCCGCCACCGGATGCTGACCTTGCCGGGCAGCTCCTTCATCCGCTCCATCGCCGTGCGCTGGACCGGCGGCGCCTGCCCGGGCGGCGGCGGGCCGTCCCAGGCGGGCGGCCCGGTGGGCGGCGGCGCCTCCTGCACGCGCGTCGCCTTCCTCGCCGAATGCGGGCTGATCATCGGATGCGTCGGCCCGGCTTCGCGCTCTGGCCTTTCACTCACAGTTTGTACCCAACCCCGGGCACAGTCTCGATCACCTGAGGCTCGCCCAGCTTCTTCCGCAGCGTCATCATGGTCACGCGGACCACGTTCGTGAACGGGTCGATGTTCTCGTCCCACGCCTTGTCCAGCAGGTCCTCCTGGCTGACCACGGCGCCTTCGGCCCGCATCAGCTCCTCGAGCACCGCGAACTCCTTCTTGGTCAGCACGATCTCCTTGCCGTCGCGCTCCACCAGCCGCTTGCCCGGGTCGAGCCGGATGCCGGCGCGCTCCAGGACGGGCGGCAGGGCGGGAGCGGAGCGGCGGCCGAGCGCGCGCACCCTGGCGACCAGCTCGATGAACACGAACGGCTTGGCCAGGTAGTCGTCGGCGCCGAGGCCGAGACCCTCCACCTTGTCGTCCACGTCGCCCGAAGCGGTCAGCATCAGGATCCGCGAGGCGCTGCGCTGCTCCACCAGGCGCCGGCACACCTCGTCGCCGTGGACGACCGGCAGGTCGCGGTCGAGCACGATCACGTCGTAGTCGATGTAGGAGGTCCGCTCGAGGGCGCCGCCCCCGTCATAGGCGACGTCGACCGCCATGGCCTCGCGGCGCAGCCCGGTCGCGATCGCGTCGGCGAGCACCCGCTCATCCTCAACCACCAGCACTCGCACGCCTGATGCACCTCTCTCCCGTTGTAGTCACTCATTCTGCGCACAGTGTCGATAAGCGCACGGTAAGCCATGTTCAGGGGTGGGTGACGCCGTGGTCAGGCACGAGAGAGAGAAATTCATGTTTCGGGACGCGACCACCCGGGGTATGCCTGCGGGACACCCATTACCCGGCAATGGGCGTACTGCATCCAAACCACGGATCGGACCCTAGAGAGTAGGTGAGATGGGCGAGTTCACGACCACGATCGAACACCGCCTCGACCAGGCTTATGAGGGCCTGCGGGAGGCCCGCAGCGTCGGCGACGACTACCTCGCCGACACACTCACCGCCGAGATAGAGGACCTGCGGCGGCTGGCTGACGATCACGGCATCCCGTTGCCCCGCTAACCACGCGAAAACGGCCGGAGCCCCAGGGCTCCGGCCGTTTCGCGTCTCACCAGGCGATGCGGCGGGTCAGGCGTCCCGTTCCGGGTCGAGCGGCGCCAGCAGATCGTGCAGCTCCTCGAAGAGGCCCGGGGCCGCGCACAGCGCGAACTCCGGGCTGACCGGCCTGCCGTGCAGGCCTTCGAGCCTGGCCCCCGACTCGGTCGCCACCAGGCCGGCCGCGCCGAAGTCCCACGGGTTGATGCCGCGCTCGTAGTAGGCGTCCACGCGGCCGGCCGCGAGCGAGCACAGGTCGATCGCGCACGAGCCGCCGCGCCTGATGTCGCGCACCCGGGGCAGCACCTCCGCCACCACCTGGCCCTGGACCGCGCGCCTGGCCACCGAGTAGCCGAACCCGGTCGCCACCAGCGCCTGCGCGAGCGGCACGCCCGCGTTGCAGCGCAGCCGCTCACCGCCGAGCCAGGCGCCCTCGCCGAGCGCGGCGGTGTAGACCTCGCCGCGCATGGGCACGTTGACGACCCCGGCCACGACCCGGCCGTCGACCTCGACGGCTATCGACACCGCCCAGTCGGGCAGGCCGTACAGGAAGTTGACGGTGCCGTCGATCGGGTCGACGACCCAGCGCACGTCCGACTCGCCGGGCTCCTCTCCCCCTTCCTCGCCGAGGATCCTGTCACCGGGCCTGGCGGCCAGGATGCGCTCGCGGATGAGCTCCTCCGAGGCCGTGTCGAGCGCGGTGACCACGTCGGTGGGGCTGGACTTGGTCTCGACCTCCTCGGACATCGTGGGCCGCTTGGCGAGCAGCATGTCGCCCGCCTCGCGCGCGATGTCCTCGGCCAGTCTCAGGAAATCCGTCATCAGGCCACCGAGTCCGGGCGCTTCCACTCCTCGCCCAGCACGTGCTGGGCCAGGAACGCGAACACAGTCTCGTACCAGGCGAGGATGTTGCCCGGCTTGAGTATCCAGTGGTTCTCGTCGGGGAAGTACAGGAACTTCGACTCGACCTCGGTGCGCCGCAGGTCCCACCAGAGCCGCAGGGCCTCGCCTATCGGCACGCGGTAGTCCTTGTCGCCGTGGATGACGAGGAGCGGCGTGGTGATCTTGTCGAGGGAGTGGTGCGGCGACAGGAGCGAGTACCGCTCGGAGCCGGGCTCGCCGAACTCGCGCTGCCAGTACATGGAGGCGTCGGTGGTGCCGGCGAACTGGTCGAGGTTCCACAGGGAGGCGTGGGTGACGATGGCCTTGTAGCGGTCGCTGTGGCCGGCGAGCCAGTTGGCCATGTAGCCGCCGAACGAGCCGCCCATCGCGCCGATGCGCTCGCTGTCGATGTCGTCCCTGGCCAGGGCCACGTCGACGATCGCGTCGAGGTCGGCCTGGGTGCGCGGGCCCCAGTTGCCCCAGCCGCGGTCGATCATCTCCTGCCCGTAGCCGGTGGACAGGCACGGGTCCGGCATGAGTACGGCGTACCCGCGCTGGGTCATGAGCCACACCTGCCAGCGCCACTGCCAGTCGTTCCACGAGGCGACGGGGCCACCGTGGATCCACAGCAGGAACGGCGCGGGCTGGTCGGCGGAGGCGCCCTCGGGCAGCGCGAGCCAGCCGCGGACCGTGGCGCCGTCGTCGGCGGTGGCGGAGATCTCGGTCAACGTGCCGGGCACCTCGGGGCGCGGCGCCGGCGAGGGCAGGTCGGTGATCTCGCGGGTGGCGACGTCGATCCTGGCCGGGCCGGGTGCGAGGTCGACGCCGCTGCGCAGGGCGTAGACGAAGGCGCCGTCGGAGGTCGCGTTGAGGCCGACGTAGGCGGCGTCGTCCTCAGTGAGCCTGGAAGCCTCGCCCTCCAGCGGGACGCGGAAGACCGGGCGGCGGCCCTGGTGGTCGGCCACGACGTAGACGGCCGAGGAGTCCGGCGCCCATTCGATGTCGGCGGGGAACAGGGCCTCGGGCGCGTACGCGCGGCCCTCGCCGGTGGCCAGGTCGGCGATCCACAGCTCGCTGCGCGCCGAGACGTCCAGCCCGGTGAAGCGCTCGTGCGAGCAGGCGACCTTGGCGCCGTCGGGCGAGATCGCGATGGGGCTCGTGTAGTTGTGACGGTCCTCGGTGAGCACGGTGCGCCGCTCGCCCGTGGCCACGTCGACGGCCACCAGGTCGGTGCGGTACTCGCCCTTCGGCAGATACGTGCGCCAGGTCGTGACGACCGTGGCGCCGTCCGGGGTCAGCTCGAACGCGGCGTCACGCAGCGCCTCGCCCGCGTCGGGGGTGAGGTCGCGCACGTCCTCCAGCCGGTCGGCGCCGAGCCTGGCGGCGAACAGCCTGGTGCGGGCGGGGCCGAGGTCGTGGTCCCAGTAGCGGATCGGGTAGCCCTCGTGCAGGACGGCGCTGATCCCGGCGTCCTTGCGGGCCTTGCGCTTGGCCTCCTCTGCCGCCTCCTCGCCGTCGAGCACCTCGGCGGAGAACACCACGACGTCACCGGCCGTACGGACCGCGCCGATCCCGCCCGGGCGCGTGGCCACCTGACGGGCCTCACCGCCCGCACGGGGCAGCAGCCAGAGCGAGGGCACCTCGTCGGTGGAGTCCTTGACCGTGGGGTCGGGACGGGCGGAGGTGAACAGCACGTCGCCCGCGTCCGTGAAGACGGCGGCGGACTCGCCCTTCGCCGAGCGGGTCAGCCGGTACGGCTCGCCGTCGACCGGGATCGCCCAGAGCGCGGTGCCGAAGGACTTGCCGTCGGGGTTGAGTGACTGGACCGTCGAGATCAGCCTGGAGCCGTCGGGTGAGAGCCTCAGCGAGAGAACCCGGGGGATGGCCACATAGTCGCGTATGTCATTGAATGCGCTCACTCAATCGAACCTACCTGTTCGTGAGGCGGTTCGGTCGCCCGCCTTCCCTCGCGGACAGGACCGCCGATGCTCCCGAATAGGGTGGTCGCGTGGGAGATTACGACGCGTTGCTCGTTCTTTCGTTCGGCGGCCCGGAGGGGCCCGACGACGTGATCCCGTTCCTGGAGAACGTCGTGCGCGGCCGGGGCGTGCCGCGCGAGCGGCTGCTCGAGGTGGCCGAGCACTACCAGAGCTTCGGCGGGGTCAGCCCGATCAACCAGCAGAACCGCGAGCTGGTCGAGGCGTTGCGCCCGGTGGCGGGCGTGCCGGTCTACTGGGGCAACCGCAACTGGCACCCGTTCGGCGAGGACACCGTGCGCCAGATGAAGGCCGACGGGATCAGGAAGGCGGCCGTGTTCGCGACGTCGGCGTTCGCGGGCTACTCGAGCTGCCGGCAGTACTACGAGGACATCGCCAGGATCTCCGTCGAGGGCGGCCCCGAGCTGGTCAAGATGCGGCACTTCGGCGACCACCCGGGGTTCGTGGCGGCGATGGCCGACCACACGCGGGCGGCGCTGGAGCGGCTCGGCCGCGACGACGCCCGGCTGGTGTTCACCGCCCACAGCATCCCCGTCTCCATGGCCGAGACCGCCGGGCCGTCGGGCGGGCTGTACGAGGCGCAGCTCCGCAGGAGCGCCGAACTGGTCAGCCGGGCGCTCGGCCGCACCCAGCCGTGGGACCTGGTCTGGCAGTCGCGCAGCGGCCCGCCGCAGGTGCCGTGGCTGGAGCCGGACGTCTGCGACTTCCTGCGCAAGACGGAGGCCCGCTCGGTCGTGCTGGTGCCGATCGGGTTCGTCTCCGACCACATGGAGGTCGTCTACGACCTCGACACCGAGGCCAGGCAGGTGGCCGCCGAGCTGGGGCTGCCCATGGAGCGGGCGGCGACGGCGGGCACGCACCCGCGTTTCGTCCAGATGGTGCGCGAGCTGATGGACGAGCCGGAGCCCGTCCCGTGCGCGCTGACCTGCTGCCCCGCGCCCCGCAGGCGTCCTCAGGCGTAGGTGCGGGCGTACGCTTGCGCGATCCCCATGACCTTGTTCACGTAGTCCCACGAGTGGTTGTAGAACCAGATCGCCTTGCGTAACTTCTCGCCGCCCCGGCCCGCGCCGTTGGCGCACAGGTAGTTGGCCGCGCCCGGCACCGCGTCGTACGGGCTCCAGATGTCCCTCTTGCCATCGCCGTCGCCGTCCACGCCGTAGTGCTTCCACGTCGCGGGCATGAACTGCATGGGCCCGAGCGCGCCCGCGCTGGACGGGCCGTTGTTGCGCCCGTGACTGCTCTCCACCTGCCCGATCGCCGCCAGCACCGTCCACGACAGCCCCGGGCAGCGGGTGGCCGCCGCCTTGTACAGCTCCAGGTAGCTGCCGGGGCGGCCCACGTTCACCGTGGTCTGCGGCTTCTGCTGCTGCTTGGGGGTCTTCTGCTGCTTGGGGGTACGGTGCGCCACGTCCAGCACGACGACCTGCGAGCCCTTGCCGAGCAGCTTGCGCACCCCCGCCTCGCTGATCGTGCCGGCCTTGCCGTGCAGCAGCACCGCGACCCCCGGCGCGAACCCCAGCGACTTGCCCAGCTCCGCGCTGACGAGCCCGTCCACGCCCGTGAGCCCGAGCGTGGCCGAGGCCGCGACGCGCAGCCTGGGCCCGCCGTCCACCTGGTACATGGCGCCCAGGATCATGCCGAACTTGCGCATCGAGCCCGCGTCGGCCACGAGCTCTCCCCTGGCCAGCGCGCTCCACACGGCGGGCTGGTCGGCGACCGGCTGCGGCGTCCAGGAGCGGAAGTCCGCGGGATCGACGGCCAGCAGGTTGAGCGCGGTGCCCGAGACCTTGACCGCGCCCGCGTCCACCACGATCACCTTCTGCACGTGCTTGAGCGCGCCCAGGGCGAACCTGGTCTGCTTGGGCACAGACGCCGCGGCGATGGCCAGCACGCGCGGCGGGGTCGCGGTGACGCCGGGGCCGCCCTTGCCGAACTCCTTGACCGGTTCTGCCGTGGGCACGAGCTGGTCGAGGCGGGGCGCCGGTTGCTGCTGTCGCGGTGTGGTCTGCCTGCGTACGGGTTCCTGTACGGTTCTGACCAGCCCGTCACCCATGATCACGACGATTCCGCCGGCCGCGGCCGTGACCGCGAGCACGGCGATGACCATGAGCATGACCGCACGAAACGAGGGAAGACCGGACACTCGGCACACGTTAACCCACGCGGCCGATAAATCAGTTGCCCTCCGGACATACGGTGCGAAATGGTTAGCTCGCTCAAGTTCAGTAAGGAGAAAATGGCGTGGTCGGGCCTTACCGGGGGTTGTTCGACGGGTCCGGCGTCAAGGGGTTCGTGCTGGCGGGTTTCGTCGGCCGCATGCCGATGTCCATGCAGGGCATCGGGGTCGTCCTGCTGATCTCCACGCTCACCACGTCATACGCCACCGCGGGCGGGGTCGCCGCCATGACCAGCGTGGCCTTCGCCGTCGCCGCTCCCCTGTCGGGCCGGCTCGTGGACAGGTTCGGGCAGAGCAAGGTCATCCCGCCGTTCTCCGTCGTCAACGCGCTCGCGCTGCTCGCGCTGATGCTCTGCGCCGGGCTCAGGCTGCCCGACTGGACGCTGTACGCCTCCGGCCTGCTCGTCGGCGCCACGTCGATGTCCATCGGCTCGATGGTGCGGGCCCGCTGGTCGGTCATCCACGGCGGATCGGGCAAGCTGCACACCGCGTTCGCCTTCGAGTCAGTGGTGGACGAGGTGATCTTCGTGGCCGGGCCCGCGCTGGTCACGGTGCTGGCCACCGCCGTGAACCCGTACGCGGGACTGGTCGTGGCCCTGCTCTGCATGCTCTTCGGCTCCCTGGCGCTGGCGGCGCAGCGACGTACTCAGCCACCCGTGGCGCCGGTCAAGTCGGCGTCCAGCACGCCCATCCTGATCCCCGGCATCGCCCTGCTGGCCTGTGTCGACCTGGCGCTGGGCGCGGTGTTCGGCTCCGTGGACCTGATCACGGTGGCGTTCGCGGAGGAGCACGGCGCGAAGGGGAGCGCCGGGTTCCTGCTGGCCGCGTTCGCGGGCGGGTCCATGGTCTCGGGGCTGTGGTTCGGGTCGAGGCACTGGAAGATCTCGCTGCGCGGGCGGTTCATCCGCGCGCTCGGGCTGTTCGTGGTGGGGCTGGTGCCGATCATGTTCATCGGCGACACGCTGATCATGGCGGTGGCGCTGTTCCTGGCCGGCTTCGCGATCTCGCCGACGCTCATCACGGGCTTCTCGCTGACCGAGCGGCTGGTGCCGCCGTCCCTGCTCACCGAGGGCATGGCGTGGATCTCGACGTCGCTCGGGTTCGGCGTGGCGATCGGCGCGTGGGCGGGCGGGCGGCTCACCGAGGCGTTCGGCGCGTCCAACGCGTACGTCTTCTCCTGGGGCTGCGCACTGCTCGCCGCGGTCGTGGGAGTCGCAGGTTCGGGTTTGCTGAGACTTCCCGAGGCTCCTTCACCCGCGAAGAGCTGATCCGCTACCGTCGGGGACATCCCTCGCAACACCCATCACACTGGAAGCTTTACTTATGTCCCGACAAATCAGTTCACTTCTAGCTATCGCGGCTGTCTGCGTCACGCTGGCTCCTGCGCCCGCCCTCGCGCAGACGCCCAAGAAGGCGCCCGTCGACTGCGAGCAGGTCAAGTGCATCGCCCTGACCTTCGACGACGGGCCGAGCAAGTACGCGGGAACGCTGCTCGACACGCTGAAGAAGTACGACGCGAAGGCGACGTTCTTCCTCGAGGGCCAGTACGTCAAGAGCCGTCCCGCCTTCGTCAAGCGCATGGTCGCCGAGGGCCACGAGCTCGGCAACCACAGCTACAGCCACCCCGACTTCACCAAGGCCGAGGCCGGGGAGATCAGGAACGAGATCAAGAAGACCCAGGACGCGGTGAAGAAGGCCGCGGGCGTCGAGCCCAAGCTGCTGCGCCCGCCGTACGGGCTCGCCGACCTGCAGGTCTCGGACATCGCCACCGAGTTCGGCATGCCGATGATCCTCTGGACCGGCGGCTCGGAGGACTGGAAGACCAGGAACGTCGAGGCCATCAAGAAGAAGACCATGGAGGTCGCCCAGCCCGGCGGCATCATCCTGATGCACGACTGGGTGAAGCAGACCGAGGACGCGATGCCGGCCATCATCAAGTCCCTGCAGAAGAAGGGCTACCACCTGGTCACGGTCTCCGAGGTGATCAAGGGGCAGAACCTCCAGCCCGGCGACATCTTCCCGGTTCCCGCCGGCTGGCAGAAGTGAGTATCGTTCGCGTCTAACCGAATGATGCTCTTGAGGGGTGCGCATGGCGTTCGCGAACTGGGCGCGTAACCAGTCATGCAGCCCCGCCGAGGTGCGTACACCCGCCTCGGTCGAGGACGTCGTACGCGCCGTGCGGGACGCCGCCGCCTCCGGGCGGCGCGTCCGCATGGTCGGAACGGGCCACTCCTTCACCGGGGTGGCCCTCACCGACGGCATCATGCTGCGCCCCGGCGCGCTCACCGGCATCAGGTCGTGGGCAGGCGACCGCGTGACCGTGCTGGCGGGCACTTCGCTCCGCGTGCTGAACGAGCTCCTCGACGAGCGCGGTCTGGCCCTGGCGAACATGGGCGACATCACCGAGCAGACCGTCGCGGGCGCGATCCAGACCGGCACGCACGGCACCGGGCGGGACAGCGGCGGCCTCGCCGACCAGGTCGCCGAGCTGGAGCTGGTGCTGGCCGACGGCTCCGTGGCGACCGCCGGGCCGGGCGAGGACCTGTTCGACGCGGCCAGGGTCGGGCTGGGGGCGCTCGGCGTGCTGACGGCCGTCACGTTCCGGGTGGAGCCCGCGTTCCTGCTGCACAACCGGCGGCGCAAGCTGCCGCTGGGCGAGATCCTCGGCTCTCTCGACGCGCTGACCTCGGAGAACGAGCACCTCGACTTCTTCTGGCTGCCGCACACCGACGCCTGCCTGGTCAAGACCAACAACCGCAGCGCGGGCCCCGCCCGGCCGCCGAGCGCGTTCAGGCACTGGCTGGACAACGTGTTCCTGGAGAACACCGTCTTCGGCGCGGCCTGCGCACTCGGCGCCCGCTTCCCCGATCTGATCCCCGGGATCAACGCCGTCAGCGCGGCGGCGCTCGGGGACTCGGAGTCGGCCGACACGTCGTACAAGATCTTCACGGCGCGCCGGGACGTGCGTTTCCTCGAGATGGAGTACGCCGTGCCGCGCGAGCGCCTCGCCCAGGCGCTGCGCGAGACGCGCGACCTGATCGAGCGGATGGACTGGAAGATCACCTTTCCGGTGGAGGTGCGGATCACGCCGCCCAGCGACGCCTGGCTGTCCACCGCGTACGGGCGGCCGTCGGCGTACGTCGCGTGCCACATCTACCGGCCGACGCCCAACCCCGCGTACTTCGAGGGCGTGGAAGAGATCATGACGCGGCTGGACGGGCGGCCGCACTGGGGCAAGCTGCACACCAGGGACGCCTCCTACCTGAGCAAGGTCTATCCCCGCTTCGCGGACTTCACGGCGCTGCGCGACCGGCTCGACCCGAGGCGGCTGTTCGGCAACGACTACCTGGATCGAGTGCTGGGCTGACGCGCGGGTTCCCCTCCTGCCTTCGGCGGGAACCCCGTCCCGCGCTCGCCTTCGGTAAAGAAGCTTCCTCGGAAACGTGTCCCGGCATCCCTGCGAGCCGTGTGACGGGCATTCTCGTAACTCGTGCCCCGACGACTCGGCCTGCCCTCCGTGTACCTCGCCGCGGCCGTGGCCACGGCCGCCACGACCGCCGTACCTCTCGCCATGACGCCCGCCTCAGGACTCGCCCTGCGCCCCGGCCCCATGGAGCCCACGCGCCCCTACATCGTCACCGCGCGCAGCCGGGTGGCCGCCCGCGACCTCGTCGGCGAGGTGAGATGGCGGGTACGGCGCTTCTACACCGCGGCGCTGCCCGGATTCGCCACCTTCCTCACCGCCGCCGAGCTGGCCGAGCTCCGGGCCGACCCGCGGGTGCGCGCGATCGAACCCGACCGCCAGCTCCGCCCCGCGCCCGCCGGGAAGTCCCGCCCGCTCCCCCGCTCGGCCGCCACCACCTTCTACGTCGTGGACAGCGGCGTGGACGCGGGCAGGGCCGAGTTCGGCGACCGGGCCTGGCGCGCCTTCGACGCCACCGGCGGCACCGGGCACGACTGCCTCGGCCACGGCACGGAGGTCGCCCGGCGCGTCCACACCGCGGCGCCCAGGGCCAGGATCGCGTCGGTACGGGTGTTCGGCTGCGGCGGCTCGGGCGCCCTGGCCGACGTCCTGGCCGGACTGGACTGGATCCACAGACACGCCCGCGGCCCCTCCATCGCCAGCCTGTCCCTCGAGGGCGCCGCCTCCCCCGCGCTCGACGCGGCCGTACGGTCGCTGGTGCGCTCCGGCGTGTCCGTCATGCGGGGCGGCGCGATTCGCCAGAACCCGTCGGCGGCCTCTAGCCTCCAGATACGCAACGGCGGGCTCTAGAGTGATGGACCTCACAAATGTGACCGGCGTCACACCGTCCCGGGAGTATCCCAGGAAGGCGATGTTCGGACATGCCGGGTACGGTGCTGGCAGGCAACCGGCACACGCGAGAGACTCAAGGGTCCGGGGGAAGAATGGCGACGCTGACGAAGGGACTCGCATGCAGGAGCTCCGACTCGTCGCGGTGAGTGAGGACGGCACCTACCTCGTGCTGGCTACTGCCGGGCGAGGTACGCGCTTCACGCTTCCCGTGGACGACCGGCTCCGTGCTGCCGTCCGCGGCAACTTCTCCCGTCTCGGCCAGTACGAGATCGAAGTGGAGAGTCCGTTGCGCCCCAAGGAGATCCAGGCACGCATCCGCGCCGGAGAGACGGCGGAGGAGATAGCCGCGACCGCCGGGATCCCGGTCGAGCGTGTCCGCTGGTTCGAGGGTCCGGTGCTGCAGGAGCGGGAGTACGTCGCCCAGCAGGCGCAGCGCGTCGCCGTACGGATGCCTGGGGAGTCGGCGCCCGGGCCCACCCTAGGCGATCTCGTCGCGGAGCGGCTGACCAGGCGTGGCGTGCCCACGGACGAGATCGACTGGGACTCCGCCAAGCGCGACGACGGGCTGTGGCGGGTCAAGCTCGGCTACGTGTGGAACGGTCACACGCGCCACGCCGAGTGGCTCTTCGACCCGCGCAAGCGGCACGTGACGCCCCACGACGACGAGGCCATGCGGCTGTCGTCTGCCGACTTCGACCCCGAGCCGCCGGTGGTGGAGGACACCACGGTGACGCCGTTCACGCCGCGGGTGGCCAAGCTGCAGCCGGTGCCGCCGCTCACCTCCGTCCCTTCGGTGGTGCGGCGCGAGGCCGCCGAAGAGCCTGCCGTCGCCTACAACTCGCCGCCCAGGTCGCAGGAGCCTTCCTACGGCCGCGCCCAGGACACGTCGCCTCCCTTCGACCGCGCCGCTCCCCCGCGCGACCCTGACGACGCCAGAGAGGCCTCCTTCGACGTGCCCGACTCCGGCTTCCGCGAGGACGCGGGCGCGCGCCAGGACTCCACGCCCCTGCGGCACGACCCCTCCAGGGAGGCGGGGCCGCGGCATGAGCCGCCATCGCGCGAGCCCTTCCGCCCGGAGTCTCCTGCGCGTGAGACCGGCTATGCCCGCCCCGGCGACACCTCGTCCCGCCGCGGCGGGTCTTCGCCATGGCTGCCCGACTTCGGCCCCGGCCGTCCCGCCGAGCGCGACACGGACCCGATCTACGCCCCCGCCACCGACCCGGCGCCCACGTCTCCGTCCCCGTCTCCGTCCTCGCTCCCGGACTCCCGCACGGCTCCGCCGCCCACCGCCGAGGAACCGCCGTTCCGGGAGCCTGCCGCCGCCCACGACGAGGGTCCGGCCCGGGACCAGGCTCTGGCGCAGGCGCAGGGTGCCGCGTCCACGCAGCCTCCTGCCCAGAACCAGCCCGCCACCCAGGCGCAGCCCACCCCGGAGACGCAGCCCACCGCTGCCCAGCCCATCCCTGGGGTTCAGCCCGCCGCGCAGGGCCAGCCCACCGCGCAGGCTCAGCCCGCCACGCAGGTGCAGCCGACCTCACAGACGCAGGACCAGGCCGTCGCCCAGGGGCAGGCCGTCGCCCAAGGGCAGCCGACCGCCACGGCCGCGTCGCCCGCTGGGCCCGAAGCCACGGCGCAGGCACCCACTGAGGTGGAACCCCCCGCCCAACCGGAGGCCGCCACCGAGGCGCCCGCTCAGCCGGAGGTTGCCGCCCAGGCACCCGCTCAGCAGGAGCCGGTGGCGCAGGCGCCGGTTACGGTGGACTCGCCTTCCCCGGGGGAGTCGCCCTCCACACCGGAGCCGATCATCGAGCCCGCCGCCACGCCCATCGCCGTGTCCGGTGACGCCATGGGGCCCGACACCACGACAGCGTCCAACACCGCGACGCCCGCATCGGTGGAAACGAGCACACCGACAACGGCCGCCGCGGAAGCCGGCACGCCCGACGCCTCGGACACCAAGGCGCCTGCCGGCGCGGACGCCGCGTCGCCCGCTGCCGTGGACACGCAACCGCCCGGTGCCGTGGACGCTCAGAAGGTGGACGCCACCGACACCCAGCCAGCCGATGCCACAGACGCCCAGACGGCCGGTCCCGCAGGCGCTCAGACTGCCGGTGTCGCGGGCGCGCAGACGGCCGGGACCCCGGGCGCTCAGGCGTCCGGAGTCGTGGAGGCCGAAACGGCCAAGGCAGCGGAGGTCGTGGTGGAAGCGGTTTCTCCTGCGTCGGCGGTGACCGCGACGGAGGAGAAGGCGGCGGCCCAGGCCGTACCGGACGGTGACCCTCAGCAGGAAAGCGCCGCACAGCCCGCATCGCCGCAGGCCGAGAGCGCCGCACAGCAAGCCGCGCCGGAGCCGGAGAGCAGCACTGCCCAGCCCGCCGCGGCCAAGGCCGAGAGCGCCCAGCAGCCCGCGCCCGAGTCCGAGAGCGCCACCCGGCCCGCCGCGCCGGAGGCCCCGCGGGCCGAGGCCGAGCAGTCCGCTCCGGAAGCCGAGCCTCCGCACAAGGCCGAACCTGCGCACAAGGCCGAGGCAGCCCAGGAGGCCGAGCCTGCGCAGGACGCCAAGTCCACACAGGACGCCGAGCCTGAGCAGGAGGCCGAGGCAGCCGAGGAGGCCAAGCCCGCTCAGGAGGCCAAGCCTCCGGCGCCCGCTCCCAAGCCCAAGCCCGCGGTCCCGGCGGCGCGTTCGGGCAAGACGGACGCCAAGGAGGAGCCGCCTGTGCCCGTGCCGTCGCCGCCGCCCGCCCCGGCCGCCCGCCAGGCGCGCAAGGGCTCGAGGGGACGCAGGGCTTCGGTCCCGACCTGGGACGAGATCATGTTCGGCGCCCGCCGCCAGGACTGACCGCATCCGCGCACGACGATCGCCAGGACCCGCCGCCGGAACTGGACCACGCTGGCCCTCGGCGATCGTCAGAACGCGCCGCCAGAGGGATCAGCTCACCGGCGCCCAGTGCCCGAGCCGAGGGTCAAGCCCGCGGATGGCATTTGGGATTCGGGGAGGGGTCAGCCTGTCGGCGGCGTTCGTGACACGAAGGCTCGTCGGCCTGCGGGGCGGCGTTGATGGACTCGGGGTGCTCAGCCGGCGGGTGGCGTCGGAGGTTCGAGGAAAGGGGCGAGCCACTCCGGTGTCACCTCGGCCGGAAATCCCGCCCCCTGAGCCTCCGACACGTCGATCGCCGAGTAGCCGCCCTTGCCCGCTCCGACGCCGGCGATCAGCGTGAGCACCCCGGCTCGCCGCTGGAACCACGTCTGGCGCAGCCGCCATCCCACCACGGCCCGGCGTTCGATCACTGCCAGGGAACGCCGCAACGACCCCGAGCGCACCGCCAGCCGTACCCCGTCGTAGCCGTGCCCCAGCGACGCGTACCGGTCGAGCCCGAGCGGAACCCCGGCACCGGCCAGCAGCAGCGTCACCACCAGCAGGACCCACCACAGCGTCAGCCCAGTGGCCCAGAGCGCCGCGGCGCTCGCCACCGCCAGGGCGGTCCAGGGGACGACGGCGCGGAACAGGCGGCGGTTGCGCGCCACGGGCGGGTGGGGGCGGAGAGGCGCCCGGTAGGGGCCGATGGCGTCCGTGGTCACCTGGTGCGCCACGGGCCGGGGCACATCGGGCAGGAGCTGCCCGCGCGTCTCGGAGTCCCCCAGTCCCGTCACGATGGCCCAGACACGTACGACCCCCGCCCACCGTTCGGCGAGCCCGTCCACGATCTCGTAGCCGCGCACCCGGGCGGACTCCAGCGACACGCTGCGCCGGTTGATCAGCCCACGCTCCGCCACCAGGTAGCCGTCGCGGCGCTTGAGCTGGAAGTCCCAGTTGAAGACCGCGTACATCAGCCCGCCCACGAACGGCATCGCCACCACGAGCAGCAGCACCGCGACCAGCAGCAGATAGGGATGGGCCCAAAGCCACTCCCCGGCGCTCCAGGCGGCGTCCTGGTCGAGCCCCAGCTCGTCGCCCCACTGGAACACCAGCCCCACGGCGCCGCCGGCGAGCGCGAAGGGCGTGAGCAGGTACGCGCCCGACAGCGGCCCGTACAGCAGCCACCTCCGCGGCACGCCGATGATCACCCGCTCCTGGGGCCCCGCCATGTCGGGCACGTGCACCTCGGGACGCGCCGAGCGCCGCAGGAGCACCGATTTGAGCCGTTCGGCCTCCTCCAGCGTGACGCCGTCGAGCTCGGCCTCCTCGTCGTCGCCGCTCGCCCCTGTGTCGATCTTGAGTACGGCCAGGCCGAGCAGGCGGTGCATGGGCGGCGTGGACACGTCGACGCCGCGGATCCGCTCCAGCGGGATGGTGCGGACGGAGCGGCTGATCAGCGACCGCTTGGTCTCCAGCCGGTCGCCGGCGATCTCGTAGGTGAAGGTGGCCCACCTGACGACGGCGAACACCACGGTGCCTGCCACGCCGAGCGCCGCCCATGCGTACGACCTGGCCGAGAACCCGCCCACGAAGAGCACGCCGACGAGGGGGAGCAGGAGCGAGGGCAGCATGCGTACGGGATCGATGAGCAGCACTTTCGGGTGCAGCCGCTGCGGAGGACCGCCCTGAGCCGGGGCGTCGCCCCGCGGCCCGGGACCGGCTTGGGGGGCACCGTCGCCTCCGGGTGGGACGGGGCCGGATTGGGGGGCACCGTCACTCTGGGACGGGACCGGGCCCGTTTGGGGGGCACCGTCACCCTGGAGCGGAACCGGGCCTGACTGCGGATCACCGTCACCCTGGGGCGGGACGGGGCCGGTCATGTGGCGTCGTCCCTGAGTGATTCCGCGCGGTGCGCGAGCTGCTCGGCCAGGCCTGCGGCGACGCGGTAGTCGAGGCCCTTGATCGTCGAGGACCCGGCGTGGGACGCGGTGCGGATCTCCAGCGTGGCCAGCCCGAGCATCCGTTCGAACCACCCTTGCGCCTTGTCGACCGTCTGGATGCGGCTCACAGGCACGAACACCCATTCCCTGGTCAGGAACCCCGACCTGGCGTAGACGACGTCCCCAGAGAGCTCCCAGCGATGCACGGCGTACCGTACGAAGGGCTCGGCGGCCAGGAACGGCCCCATCAGGACCACGACCGCGGCAGGCAGCGCCCAGGAGTGGTCCGCGAACCAGCCGGGCACCCACGACCACCCGCTCCCGCCGACCCACCGCGCCACCAGGAGCGAGCCGCCCAGGAAGAGCACGAACGCGACCAGTGACTCGAGCAACCACAGGCGGACGGCCTTGGGCGAGACGCGATTCGCCGGATCGCGCAGCGGGCCAGTTGACGTCACAAGGCCAGCTTAGGACGCGAACCGCCGAAGCGATCTGTCACCGCCACCGCCACCGCCGAGATCCTCCCCACGACGCTCGGCGTGTCTGCCGCCGCCCTGCTCGGCCTCGGTGCGATGCTCGATGGCGGCCGGCCGTAGGCTGTCGAGCTTGGCCATGTCGGCGGCGCCACGTACGTGCCAGCCAGGCCCGGCCAGCGCAGGACCGCACCGGAGCGCAAGCGCCTCACGCGACGTGGCAGCCGCCGTCCCCTCACGGGACGCGGCAGCCGCCGTCACCCTCATGCGACGTGGCAGCCGCCGCGCCCCTCCCGGAGCGCCGTCGGAGCGCCGAAATCGCCGCCTGTGCCTACATTCCGGGACCGATCCGGCGCACCTGATTTTTGCGGGCGCCGCCGGAAGGGCGCGACCGACACCAAGGTCCGTCTTGTCGGATCACCGTACGAGATCCCGCCAGAAGACCGGCCCCGGGGAATCAGCAGGCCAGAAAGGGTCCCGGCGTACGAGGCCGGGCCGCTCCCCGGCATCGGCAAGCGGCGCGCCTGTGTCGAAGGTCACTACTCGGATCCCGCGATTCTGCCTCGTTTCGGATCCTTTACCGAGCACCGACCATCGAGAAACGGTCTGCGCACCGCCGGGAGCCGCGTAGCATCATCCGGCATGGGGCTGTGTAACGCGGCATCACGCATGCGACGCATCGCCGTCAGTGTGACGGTGGTGGCCGCCGCGCTCGCCTTGTCGGGTTGCGGCAGCCTCATCGGTAGATCTCAGGCCATGGACATCGCGGAGATCAACGTCTCGAGCCCGGAGTTGCGCGAGGGCAAGCCGCTGCCCGCCGGATACTCCTGCCGGGGCGACCAGGGCAGCCCTCCGCTGCGCTGGTCGAGTCAGCCGCTGTCCGAGGCCAAGTCGATCGCCATCGTGGTCGATTCACAAGCGGCGTCGGATTCGGCCGTGCACTGGGTGCTCTACAACATCCCGGCGACCACGACCGAGCTGGGACCCAACGCCGCGGCCGACCCCCCTCCGGGATCCGGCCAGGCGAGGGTGACGAGCGGCAAGGTGGGCTACGACCCTCCGTGCAAGAGCGGCATCTACCGCTTCACCGTCTACACGCTGAAGGACAAGGTCGTCGTCCCGAAGGATGGCGGGCTCCCCGACATCCTCAAGGACATCGCCGACAAGACCATCGCCCGGGGCAGACTCACGGCGATCGACATCCAGTGAGAGCCCGAACACAGCAGGTAATACGGTGTACCAATTCTTCACGTAGGGTGTGACAACGCTCATAGTGGTCCGACACAATCAGATCCAATTGTTAGGCACTGGTGATCAAAGGGGGCAGGTCGCGTCGATGGCCGCGCGATCTCACCGGCGCCGAAGGGAGGCCATGGCTTTGAGGGTGGTGCAATGACTGCGGTTGTAGTGAGCTTGGTCGCCGTCGTGCTCCTCGTGCTCGTCGTCGTGGCACTGGGCATGCGTTCGATGAGCCGCCGGGAGAGCTCTCTCCCTCCGGAACGGCTGAAGGAGATGGCCGAGAAGGAGGAGAGGACCCAGACGCGGTCCACTGACGAGTTCGCCTCGCATGAGCCGCGCATGGCCAACTTCAGCCCCGACTTCAGCCCTATCGACCAGCCCAAGCAGCCCAAACCGGTGCGCACCGGTCAGCGTGGCAGGCGTGGCGTCGACGAGTGGGGCAACCCGACCTCCGACGACGAGGACGAGGAGTTCTGGGCCAACATCCGCAGCGATGCGGAAGAGGGCGGTTTCGGTGCGGGTGGCACCGTGGCGGTCAGGAAGGGCGCCTCCCGCCCCGTCGAGCGCGAACGGCCCGCCGAGCAGCCCGCCGCCGAGCAGCCCGCTGCCGAGCGTCCCGCCCCCAAGCGCCGGGCACGCACCGCACAGCCGCAGCCCGCGGCCGCCTCCGCCGACCCCAACGCGACCACCGTCCAGTCCCCCCTGCCGCAGCGCCAGCCGGCCGCCGCGGCGGCCAACCTCGCCGACCTGGTCGAGCCGGCCAAGCGCCCCGCTCCGGCCCAGGCCGAGCTGGCGGACCAGCGTACGATGACGTTCGCGGCGCCGACGGGCGACGTGATGAGCATCCTCGGCGCGGGCGCCCAGCCGGTGCCCTCCCCCCGCCCCGACTCCCTGTCCTCCAACGGGACCGGCAACGGCACGGGCTCCTTCCCGGCCACTCCCGCCGCGAGCGGCTCCTACCCCGCGACCCCCGCGACCCAGCCCAACCCCCTGAGCACGCCGAGCGGGAGCGGCTCGTACGGCAGCGGCTCCTATCCCGCGACCCCCGCGGCGAACACCAGCGGCTCCTTCCCCGCCCAGCCCGCCCCCATCCACGGCGCGCCCACGAGCGACCCGTTCCCCGCCTACACCAACGCGGCCGAGACCACCTGGACCAACCAGCCCGCGACGCCGTCGTCGTCCGGCTCCTGGCCCGCCCAGCCCGACATCCTCGACGACCCCTCCCCCGGCTCGGGAAGCTCCTGGCCCGCCTTCGAGGAGCCCGCCGCGCGCTCGTCGTACCCGGCCTCGTACGAAGTGCGCTCCGGCTGGGCGGTCGCCGACGACACCGACCCGCTCACCGGCCCCTCCCCCGCCACCGGCGCCCCGACCGCGCCCAGCAGGGCGGTCTCGTCCTACGACGACGCACTGTCGGCCCCCGCGCCGAAGCCGTCCTCGTTCGCATACGAGACCGGCGACATCACCACCTTCGCGTACGAGACCGGCGACATCACCACCAGCCCCGCCGCCGCCTGGCCGGAACCGCCGTCGAGCGCGACCCAGTGGCCGACGTACGGCTCCCAGAACGGCAACGGCAACGGCAACCGCGGCAGCCACCGCCGCTCGTCCGACCAGGACCAGCCCCACGACTACTACCGGTGATCTCAGGCGCCCATTAATGGGTAAAACCCGCGTGACACACCCTTAAAGCGGGGTCGACGGAGCAATAGGGTTTGCTCCATGATCCCCGACACGAAGAGTAACTGGCGGGACACGCTCAGGCATGACGTGCCCGCCTCGCTCGTGGTTTTCCTCGTCGCGGTGCCCCTCTCGCTCGGCATCGCGCTGGCCTCGGGCGCCCCGCTGGCCGCGGGGCTGATCGCCGCCGTGGTGGGCGGGATCGTGGCGGGCTCGCTGGGCGGCTCCGCCGTGCAGGTGAGCGGGCCCGCCGCCGGTTTGTCGCTGGTGGTCGTGGATATCGTGCAGACGTACGGGTGGCGCGCCACCTGCATGATCACGCTGATGGCGGGAGCCGTGCAGCTGCTGCTCGGCGTCGTCAAGGCGGCCAGGGCGGCGCTCGCGGTCTCGCCGGCGGTCATCCACGGGATGCTGGCGGCCGTCGGCGTGATCATCGCGCTCGCCCAGCTCCACGTGGTGCTCGGCGGCAGCTCGCAGCGCTCGGCCGTGGCGAACCTGATCGAGCTCCCCGGCCAGATCGCCGACCTCCACGGGCACAAGGTCGCCGTCGGCGTGCTCACGATCACCGTGCTGGCGTTGTGGACGCGGGTGCCCAAGCAGATCAAGGCCGTGCCCGCGCCGCTGGTGGCGCTGCTCGTGGCAGCGGTCACGGCGTGGGTGTTCAACTGGGACGTCACGCGCGTGGACCTGTCGGAAAGCGTCGTGGCGTGGGCGTTCCCCGTGCTGCCGAACGGCGACTGGCACCTGGTCGTGGCGGCGGTGCTGCTGGTGGCGCTGCTGGCCGGGTGCGAGTCGCTGCTGTGCTGCGTGGCGGTCGAGGGGCAGCACGCCGGCCGCCGCGCCGATCTCGACCAGGAGCTGACCGGTCAGGGCGTCGCGAACATGGTCAGCGGCGCGCTCGGCGGCCTGCCGGTGGCCGGCGTGATCGTGCGCAGCACCACGAACGTGCAGGCGGGCGCGCGTACCCGCTGGTCGACGATCCTGCACGGGGTGTGGGTGCTGGTGTTCGCGATCGGGTTCGGCTGGACGATCAAGCTGATCCCGCTGGAGGCGCTGGCGGGGTTGCTGGTGTTCATCGGCGTCCAGATGGTGAACCTGGGTCACATCAGGAAGGTGCACGGCCACGGCGAGGTGCCCGTGTACGTGGTGACGATGCTCGCCGTGATCCTGCTCGGGCTCGCCGAGGGTGTGCTGGCCGGGCTGGCGCTGGCCGCGCTCCTCGCGCTGCGCCGCCTGACCTGGGTCACCGTGCTGAAGCGGGAGGACCGCGACGGACGGCTGCACGTGACGATCTCCGGCTCGCTCACGTTCCTGGGTGTGCCCAGGCTGACGCACGAGCTGCGCACCATCGCCCACGGCGCCGCCGTGGACCTCGACCTGAACATCGACTTCATGGACAACGCCGCCTTCGAGGCCATCCACTCCTGGCGGCTCGACCACGAGCGCATGGGCGGCACGGTCGACATCGACGAGCTGCACGACGAGTGGTACTCGCTGGCGGCCAGCGGGGCGCGCATGTTTCCCGTCAAGTCACCGCCCAAGGCGCCGGACCGCTGGTGGCTGCCGTGGGCGCACCGGCGCCGCCGTCCCCCTGCCACGCCGGGCTCCACCGGGGCGGAGTGCCAGCTGACGGCGGGGGCGCGGGAGTTCCACCGGCGTACGGCGCCGCTGGTCCGGCCCATCTTCACCGAGCTGGCCCGCAAGCAGCAGCCGTCGCACCTGTTCATCACCTGCGCGGACTCCAGGATCGTGCCCAGCCTGATCACCGCGAGCGGCCCCGGTGACCTGTTCACCGTGCGCAACATCGGCAACCTGGTGCCGCGCAGGGGCTCCGAGCCGCACGACGACTCGGTGGTGGCGGCGATCGAGTACGCCACGCAGGTCCTGGGCGTGCACACGATCACGGTGTGCGGCCATTCGGGGTGCGGCGCGATGGCGGGGGTGCTCAGCGGAGGCGTGCAGGCAGGCAGCCTGCCGGGGCTGAGACGGTGGCTGCGGCACGGAAACCACAGTCTGGCCAGGTTCATCGAGACCGAGGGCGATCGCCTGCACAGCGGCGCTCTGGACGTGCTGTGCCGGGTCAACGTGCAGCAGCAGCTGGAGAACCTGCGCACCTACCGCAAGGTCGACGAGCAGGTGCGGGCCGGGAAGCTGGAGCTGGTGGGGCTCTTCTTCGACATCGGCTCGGCGAGAGTGCACATCGTGCCGCCGCTGCGCCCCACGCACTCAGCTCTGCGTGAAGACGGCCGATCGCAGGCCGACGATGGGCGAACAATGAGTGCATGAAGCTTCTCATCATTGGTGGTTCGGGGTTCCTGGGTCGTGCCGTCGTCGTCGAGGCGCTGGCCCGGGGGCATGAGGTGACGACGTTCAACAGGGGGCGGAGCGGGGCCGACGTGCCCGGCGCCGAGGTCGTGCGCGGCGACCGGGAGGTGCGCGCGGACCTCGATCGGCTGATCGCAGGCCGGTCGTGGGACGCCGTGGTCGACACGTCCGGCTACGTGCCGCGCGTCGTGGGCGAGTCGGCGCGGGCACTGTCCGGGCACGCCGGTACGTACGCCTTCGTCTCCAGCGTCTCGGCCATCGACGGCTTTCCCGGCAATCCGGCCACCGAGGACACCCCCGGTTGGCCGTGCGCGCCCGACGCCGGGCCTGACGACGGCGGCTACGGCGTGCTGAAGGCGGGGTGCGAGCGGGCGGTCCAGCAGGGGTTCGAGGGAAACGCGCTGATCGTCCGGCCCGGCCTGATCCTGGGGCCGCACGAAAACGTGGCCAGGCTGCCGTGGTGGCTGAGCAGGATCGCGCGCGGCGGCCAGGTCCTCGCCCCCGGCGACCCGGACACGCCGATGCAGCTAGTGGACGCGCGTGACGTGGCGATCTTCACCCTTGACCAGGCGGAGCGCGGCACGTCCGACACCTTCCTCGTGACGGGGCCAGCGGGCAACACCACCTATGGCGAGTGGCTCGGCCTGTGCAAGGAGGTGACGGGGTCGGACGCGGAATTCGTGTGGATGGACAGCCGGTTCCTGGCGGAGCAGGGGGCGGGGACGTTCGTGGAGCTGCCGCTGTGGGGTGGGCCGCCGTCCGCGGAGATCGACAACTTCTGGAGCGTGCCGACGGCCAGGGCGCGGGCGGCGGGGCTGCGCACCCGTCCGGTTGCTGAGATCGTGCGCGACACGTGGGCGTGGCTCCGCGAGATCCCGGAGGAGCAGCGCGTCTACGGCGTCAAGACCCAGCACGGGATGGCACCGGAGAAGGAGGCCGCGATCCTCGCGGCATGGGCGGCCCGTTCTGCGTAATCCTCCGCGGACACGGCGCCCGGGGGCGGGTTAGTTTCGCGGGCGCCGTGCCCTGCGAGAAGGCGACGCGGGTCCAAGGCCGGGACTTGCTCGATGATGGATCCAGATCGCGGACAAGCCGAGGCGCATCCATCGGCGGTGGCAGAACACCGAGCGCCCCGCGTCCAGCCGAGCCGGCATGGGTTTCCTTACACGTCAGGCGTTCAGCGATCGTCGCACGGCGGCGTCCACCAGCTCGTGGATCTCCTGCTCGGTGAAGATGTCGGGCAGTGTCAGCCGCTCCACGATGAGCCAGTTCAGCGTGAGGTAGAGGAGCACCACCGAGGTCGAGTCGCCGGGCAGGCCCGACGTGGCGTGGTAGCCGATGTTGGCGTCGATGTCCTGGCGGATGCGCTTGGTCAGCACGGCGCGCAGCTCGGGGCGCCGGGTGGACTCCAGCCGGAGCTCGAGCAGGGCCAGGTAGCCGGAGTTGAAGGCGGAGACCCGGTCCACCAGTTCGTGCATGAGCTCGGCATAGCGGATCTCGTCCTGCACGCCCTCCCGATTACGGGCGATCGTGGCCTCATCGGGCAGCAACCGCTCATAGATGCGTCCGCCGACCTGGGTGAACAGGTCGTCGCGGTTGGCGAAGTAGTTGGAGGCCGTGCCGGGGGGCACAGCCGCCTCCGCGTCGACGGCCCGGAAGGTCAGCCCTCGCGCTCCTTCCCTGGCCAGCACCTCGATGGCCGCGTCGATCAGTGCCTGCCGCCGCTCGGGATTTCTCCGCACCTTGACACCACTCCACTTGTAGTACTACGGTCTAACCACTCCACACAGAGTACTACACCGGGAGTTGACCGACATGCGGAAACTCGACGGCTACATCGGCACCATGCGCCGGTGATCATGGAGCCGGCCGGCTTGACAGAGCGGCCGCTGCGGCCGATCGTCAGCAGCGCCTCCTACGACATGATCCAGCAGACCGGCCAGGCCCGCGCCGAGGAGCGCCGAGCCTGGGAGCATCCCAGCCGGCAGGCGCCAGGCCCGCCCTGCACCCGCTAAGGAAATGATCAAAGCGACTGAAGGAGACGCCATGGCAACGACACGCGACGCCGGAACCAACCACGAGGCGGTGCAGCGCGTACTGGAGGACGCAGTGTCTTCGGGCGCGACGCCGGGCATCGTGACCGAGATCTGGAAGGGCGACTCCCACTGGTTCGCGTCTGCGGGCAAAGCCGACATCAGCACCGGCCGCGAGCGCGCCCCGGAAGAGTTGTTCCGTATCGGCAGCGCCGCTAAGGCATTCACCGCCACCACCGCGCTGAAATTGGTCGGTGAAGGCGTGCTCAGCCTCGACGACACGGTGGCGAAGTGGCTGCCCGGCTTACTCGATGACAGTCACTATGACGGCGACAAGATCACATTGCGGCGGTTGCTGAACCAGACCAGCGGCATCTTCAACTTCTCCATGGACCCGGAGTTCTACGCCAGCGGCCAGGGCGAGGCATGGTACGAACGCCGGTTCAAGGTCTTCACGCCCGAAGAACTGGTGAGGATCGCCCTACGGCATCCGCCCTACAACGCGCCCGGCGAGGCGTTCCGGTACTCCAACACGCAGTACTACCTGGCCGCGATGATGGTGGAGAAGGCCACCGGCGAATCGTACGGCGATGTGCTCGATCAGCTCGTTCTGCGGCCGCTCGACCTGGCCGGGACTTCGCTGCCCACCACGCAGACGGTCATCCCCGGACCGCATCCGGTGCACTACTCCAGGCTGGAATTGCACGACCCAGCGGCACCGCTGCACGACGCGACCGAGTCGAACGAGACCACCGCCTGGAGCGCGGGCGGGATGATCTCCTCGACCGGAGATCTGCTCACGTTCTTCTCGGCGCTGCTCTCAGGTCGGATCCTCAAGCCGGCGCAGATGGAGGAGATGTTCACGACCGTGTCGACCGACGGCTCCGGGTGGCTGCCCAACACCCGCTACGGGCTCGGTGTGTGGGTCGAGCAGAAGCTCGAGAGCGGCGTGCACGTGTGGGGCAACGGCGGCGCGGACTACGGCACGTTCACCCTCGTCATGGGCAGCCGCGACGGCACGCACCTGGTCGCCGGCCACGTGAACACCGACTGGTCCCCGCAAGCCTATGCGGCGTTCCTGGCCATTCTCGACATCGAGTTCGGCGGTGACGGGGGATGAATAAGATTCCGTAGATCCACGGTATTAGTCCAATATTTTCTCATGCCATCGTTCACGCCGCTTATGCCCGGCGATCCCGCGGAGCTCGCCGGTCTGGAACTGCTCGGCAAGCTGGGTGAGGGCGGACAAGGCGTCGTCTATCTGGCCCAGACCCCCATGGGCATATACGCGGCCATCAAGTGGCTGCGTATCGACCGGTCCGACGACGGAAAGAGCGTCGAGCGTTTCCTGCGCGAGGCGGAGGTCGCCCAGCGGGTGGCCCCGTTCTGCACCGCGGCCGTGCTCAGCACGGGCGTCGAGCACGGCCGCCCGTACATCATGAGCGAGTTCGTCGAGGGCCCCTCTCTGGGGCAGGCCGTGCGCGATGAGGGCCCGCGCACCGGCACCGAGCTGGATCGGCTGGCCATCGGCACCGCCACCGCGCTGGCGGCGATCCACCGGGCCAACGTCGTGCACCGGGATTTCAAGCCGGGCAACGTCATCATCGCCGCCGGCGGGCCGCGCGTGATCGACTTCGGCATCGCACGTGAGCTCGATCCGGCCACGATGACCAGCAGCACGCAGATCGGGACGCCCGCGTACATGTCTCCCGAGCAGATCCTGGGGCATGCGGTCGGGCCCGCGACCGACATGTTCTCCTGGGCCGCCACGATCGTCTTCGCGTCCTGCGGGCGGGCGCCGTTCGGCAGCGACGGGACGCATGCCGTGATGAGCCGGGTGCTCAGGCACCAGCCTGATCTGGGCTCGCTCGGCGGGCCGCTCCGTGACGTGGTGCTGCAGTGCCTGGCCAAGGATCCGGCGCAGCGGCCGACGGCCGAGCAGGTGATCATGCGGCTGCTGACGCAGCCGGTACCCAGCTCACACATCCTCCAAGCGGGAACCGAGGCAGCCACCACGGGTTTCGCTCCGGACGTGATGCATGCCGTTCCTGACGTTCGGCAGCAGCAGCTGCAGCGGCCTCAGGAACCGCAGAAGCCGCGGAAGAAAATCCGCAGACCGGTCATCATCATCGCCGCCGCGGCTGCGGTCCTCGTGCTGGCCGGAGTGCCGGTGGTCGTGGCGTTACGGAACAACCTGAACACCACTGCCCACCCGGCAACCACGACTCCGGCGCCGAAGGAGACGACTCAGGCGCCGAAGACCACGGCACCGACCGTCCCCGAGAAGAAACAGCTGCCCGGCGGCTCGATCACGCTCTACGAGCTTCCGTCCGACCCGATCACGCTCACGGCGTACCAGCTTTTCAACAAGAACAAGGACAATTACGCCAGGCAATCGCTGCGGGGCGCGTTCGACAAGTACGCCGGCAACTTGGACACGATGGTCTCCCCCGACGGACGTTATGTCGCGGGACGGCACGAGGAGTACACCTCTGACGACTACGATTCCGTCCTGATCACCGACAGACAGGCGGGCTCCAGTTTCCGGGTGAAGACGGTACGTGCGCCGCTGACCAGCACCATTCGCTCCTGGTCAAAGGACGGTTCGAGGATTCTGCTCAACATCGACAAGCAGGTCAAGGACGGCCAGGGCAAGGAGAAATGGCTCTCTTTGGGCTTCGCCATCGTCGACGTGGCCCAGGCCAAGGTCAAAGTGGTCAACGTGGCCGACGAATCAATACGTGGTTCGGATTTCGGCTGGGACGGCGAGCAGAAAGGCGTGGTCTCCTTCTACGGCAAGGACAAGGGTCTGCGCTTTTTCGACGCCTCCGGCAAGCTCACCCGCGACATGCCAGGTGTCGGATCGCTGTCGGTCGGCGAGCTGAACCTGTTCTCGCCCTCGGGCAAGATGTTCGTGACCGACTGCCCGGATGGCGACGACGGGGACACCTGCATCTGGAACAGCGCCACCGGCAAGCAGGTCCGCACGTTCACCTCTGACTGCGACACGGTGCTGGGCTGGTACGACGAAACGCACCTGTACTGCTGGGAGTTGGACAACGGGACCAACGACGAGATCCAGGTCGTGGGATTCAACGGCAAACTGGTGCGCAAGCTGATGGAAGTGCCGGATGAGCTGGACCTGAGCACCTACTTCACGATCAATCCCGCCAGGGGCTCCTGATCCACCCGTCCTGGCGGCTGTTCGCACGGCAGCCATCAGGGGATGACGAGTCGGCCTGTAGGCCGGGTTCTGATTTCGACAGGTCACGGGTAGGGCTCTTACCGCTGCTGGAGCGGCCTCGGGAGGCGGTGGAGAAGCAAGCTCGGCAGGAGCTTGGTCCTGGTGATCCAGACTTGGCTGAGGCTCTGCACGCGATTATCGAGTGTGCGCTGGTAGGGCGGTCCAAGATTCAAGCCACGCAGCACGCCGCGAAGCGGCTCTTACAGCAGAACGGTCTCTGGCCGACCGTTCGGCACCAACGTCGTAGGTAGCCCTTAAGTGGACTTCTTGCTCCCAAACGAAGTTCCGTGATCGATTGAACTGGGTCTTTGCCCTGATAGACGAGCGTTGAACGTGCAGGGTTGTGCACTGCTGAGCGGGGTAATGCGCTCCTGATGTCCCGCAGTTCGCCACTCAGCGCTCTCCGCCGCACTGCATCTCCCGTTCTCCGCTCGGGGTCATGACCGTGGAGCTGGCGCGCACCGATGCAATATGCGTTAGCAGGCCCTCACCAGGCAGCATCCACGGCACCCGTGGATGCCCGTTGCCATGCCGAGGAAAGATGCCTAGAAGGGGGAGGCGGGAAAGCGCGGCCATCCCTCAACGGTGTGCACGTCGCCGTCATGGTCAGTGATCGTGACCGGCGCATTGACGTCCGCGAACGCGCTCGGGGACAGGTAGCGGAGGTAAACCGCGCTGACGATCGCCGCCGCGACGCTGATCATCAAGGTTGCCTTATGCCCCGCGATCTTGGCTGCCACCTGAGCCGGGGTGTTGAAGCTCATCGTCGCGAGTACAATCCCGATGGCAGTGATCAGGACGATGGCCCCCGCCACCCTGGCGTGAATCTCCTCGGCTCCCTTCATCGCCTTGGCCAGCGTGTCCGCCATGCGCTGGGCGAGCATTGCCTGCCGTACCCCTGCTGCAATGAACTCGGCGACCCGGCGGTCGGCGGTGCTCAAGGCTTCTGAGGACGACCAGACATCCGCCAGCGCATCGCGAACCGCACGAAAGTCGTGACCGAAGATGGCGCGCAGTTGCTGCGCGGTGTGCCCCCACTGATTTACCGCCCTGATGAGATCTTCATCGGAGGGCACCATCATGAGCAGCCAGACCCCCGTTCCGAGAGCGAAGGCCGCGCAGATGTTCCGGGCGGCATACAGTCGCAGTAAGACGGCCTCGTCCATAGTCGCGATGTTCAGCACGACGAACTGAGTGACGGAAGCCGACACGGCAGTGGGGATCATTCCCGCAAACCCGTAGGTGGCTCTCGCGACCTCGTCCACTCGTCCTTCTTCGGGCAGAGGGGTCCATCTCGGGATGTCCCCGTTCGTGCCCGGCGGAGCCTGGATCACCTTGATTAGCCGTCGCACGGCCGCGTTGTCGGCGGCGTAGTACTGCTCGCTGGTCCTACCGAACTTCTCCCCGATCTGCTTGGCCTCCCAGTCTCCGCGGTTCAACTCCTGCATGAACTCGTGGAGAAACTTGTCGTGCTCCTTTCGCTGCCCCTCGCCGAGAATGCTTAGGGCGTTCTCCGGAAGCGCGTACGGTGTCGCGACACCCCGTATCTTCTCCGCCGTGAACAGGAGGGACAGGTGTTCCAGACCACGATGATCGACGTCGAATCCTTCATGCCTTGGCATGTTCGCCTTCCCGCTCCCACTGGAGTTGCTTCCGTTTGATGGACACATCAGGGCTTGCAGTCGCGCAGCAGCATAGTTGGATCTTGGGGGCGCTGGTGGACGGCCATTGCCAACACGTCGGTCATCAGCTCAGTACGCATGTGGTCAGCCATCGCCCAGCCGACGATGCGGTGAGAGAAGACGTCCAAGACGACCGCGAGGTAGATAAGCGGGTTTGAAGACGACGAGCCGCTCTCTGATCGCTCCCCTCTAGCCTGCCCGTCTGCCGTCGTCCCACCCCCGGGGTAGCGGGCCGGCTGCGGGGCTGCCCCGGCCGCGCGTCCGGTGTCAGGGCCGTGATGGAGCGTAGGCGGCCCCGCACCCGGAGCCGGAGCGCCCTCGCCGGAGGCATGCAGTAAGGCCAGCCCTGTGACCGCGCACGCGTGCGCTGATGGGCTTCGCCCCGTGAACCGGGAAGTGCGCCCCCTACGATCAGATCTGTACCGCCGCACGGCGGCCCCTTCCCCTCGTTCGCGCCAGCCGTCCGGCGGTGCTTTTAGCCGTCCGCCGGGAGCGCCAGCGGGAGGCGGCGGCGTGCCGAGACGGCGGCGCGTGCGGCCCCCTCGGGGCAGCTTCAAGAAGCGCTCGGCAGGGCGTTTGGATCATCACCAGATGTGCCCTGAGCGTGCCCTGATCTTGGAGACTTCCCACTCCCTCCCAGATCAGAGGGGGAATTGGTGACGAGTCGGCCTGTAGGCCGGGTTCTGTCCTTCGTGAGAAGGGGCGACCATCCATCTAGGGCCGCCGTTGCCGGCGGCCTCGAGCGGTCTACCCGCGCGGCTCGGGCGGGCAGCCCTCGAACGTCGCGCGCGGAACGCTCCGGAGAGCGTTCCTTCTTGACCTTGCTCCGGGTGGGGTTTACCTAGCCGCCCACGTCACCGTGGGCGCTGGTGGTCTCTTACACCACCCTTTCACCCTTACCTCCCGCCAAGCGGGAGGCGGTCTGCTTTCTGTGGCACTGTCCCGCGGGTCACCCCGGGTCGGCGTTACCGACCACCCTGCCCTGTGGAGCCCGGACCTTCCTCGGCGGGCCGCAAGGCCCGACGCGGTCGCCCGGCCGACTCGTCTGCAAAACTGTACCAAGTCCACGTTAGTCCCGGCGCAGGTGCGAGGTGTCGTTGAACGACTTCACCACAGCCGGGCCATCCGCGTAGTACTCGACCAGCGACAGGCACGCCAGGTCGAGGTGCATGCGGTAGAGGGACTCCAGAGGGGCCATGAGGGCCAGTCTCAGCAGCATCTTGATGGGTGTCACGTGCGAGACCGCGAGGATGGTCTTGCCCTCGTACCGCTCGACCAGCCGTTCTCCCGCCGCCTGGACGCGGCGCGCGGTGAAGGCGAAGCTCTCGCCGCCCGGCGGGGCGGTCTCGGGGTCGGCGAGCCAGGCGGCGAGCTCGGCCGGCCAGTGGCGCTGCACCTCCGTGAACGTGTGGCCCTCCCAGGCGCCGAAGTCGAGCTCCCTGAGGTCTTCGTCCACCTCGATGTCGAGCCCGGTCCGCTGGGCGACCGCCTCCGCGGTCTGTCTGGCGCGCTTGAGGGGCGAGGAGATGATCACATCCGGTCGGTACGGCTCGCGCGACAGCCTCTCCGCGGCCGCCGCCGCCTGGGCCAGGCCGTTGGCCGTGAGTTCGGCGTCGCCCCGGCCCGAGAACCTGCGTTCCAGGGACAGCTCGGTCTCGCCGTGCCTGAGCAGCAGCAGCGAGGTGGCCACGCGGGTGGGAGGGCGCCAGCCGGTGCCCTTGGCGGTGCGTTGCTGGGCCGTGGCGATGGAGGCGGTGGGGGCGGATATTTCGGAAATGTCGCCCGCGTCGAGGAGGTCAGTCTGCTGGGCGACGGGCGGGACCGCGGCGGTGCGGGCCTTCGCCCCGGTGACAGGCGGGGACGCGGCGGTGCGGGCCGTCGCCCCGGCGGCGGTCGGCCGTCCCTGCGCGTCCGCAGCCGTCCCCTCGGCCGCGGACGGTCGTCCCTGTGTGGCCGGTCCGTGGCCGGTTGGGGTGCCGGGCTCGGCTGTGCCGCCGGCCCTCCAGGTCAGGCCCTTGGCGGCGGCGTCCATGGCCTCGTTGGCCAGGCGGTCGGCGTGCTTGTTGCGTTCGCGGGGGATCCAGGTCCACTCCGTCACCCGCAGCCGCCTGACCAGCGCCCCGGCCTCCATGGCGAGCGGGCGCAGGCCTTCGTTCTTGATCTTCCAGCGGCCCGCCATCTGCTCGATGACCAGCTTCGAGTCCATCCGGACGGCCACCGGGGCCCCCTCGCCGGCCAGCCGGAGGGCGGCCTGGAGGCCGGCGATCAGGCCGCGGTATTCGGCGACGTTGTTGGTCGTGACGCCGATGGCCTCGGCCGCCTCCGCCAGCACCTGACCGTCGGAGGCGTCCTTCACGACCGCGCCGTATCCGGCCGGCCCCGGGTTGCCGCGCGAGCCACCGTCCGCCTCGATGATGTAGGAGGTCACAGCCCTGACTCTGCCGTACGTACGAGGATGCGGCGGCACTCGTCGCAACGCAGCACCTCGTCGTGGGGCGCCGCCTTGATGCGGTTCATCTCGGCGATGGACAGGGCCACCTTGCAGCCCTGGCACCGGCCGCCACGCAGCATCGCGGCGCCCACGCCGTACTGGTCCTTGAGCTTCTGGTAGAGCCCGAGGAGGTCGGCGGGGATGTCTCCGGAGACGCCGGAGCGGCGGCCCTGGACCTCGCCCGCCTCCTTGTCGATCTCCTTCAGCGCCTCGTCGCGGCGGGCCTCCGCGGCGGCGAGGGCGGCGGCGAGCTCGTCACGCTGGGCGATCAGGTCGGTGACCTTGGTGTCGGCCGCCTCCCTGCGCTCCATGATCTCCAGAACGACCTCCTCCAGGTCTCCCTGGCGCTTGTGCAGCGAGGCGATCTCCGACTGCAGGCTGGCGAGGTCACGCGGCGAGGTCACGGCGCCGGAGTCGAGGCGCTTCTGGTCGCGGTCGGCACGGGTGCGCACGGCGTCGACGTCGCTCTCCGCCTTGGCCTGCTCGCGAGCCAGGTCGCCGGCCTCGGTCTCGGCCTCGATCACCTGCGTGGCGAGCCTGGCGAACAGCTTCGACCGCTCGTCGATCTCGGCCAGCTCGGGCAGGGTGCGGCGGCGGTGCGCCAGCCGATCAATCACGGAGTCGAGCTCTGCCAGGTCGAGCAGTCTCTTCTGGGCCTCAGGGGCTGCTTTCATGATCAATATCCTCTTGTCCAAGCATCGGTGACCGTGGCGGAGACACGCGTTTCAACGGTAACGCCACTCGAGCGCAGGATGGACGCCGCGCTCTCCAGCCAGGGCCACTCGGTCGCCCAGTGCGCGGCGTCGATCAGCGCGGGCCCGCCCGACTCCACGAACTCACTCGCCGGATGATGCCGTAGGTCCGCCGTGAGGAACACATCGACCCCCGCGGCTTTCGCCGTGCCGAGGAGCGAATCGCCCGCGCCCCCGCTGACGGCCACACGTGTGACGGGGCGGGTCAGATCGCCCGCCACGCGGATGCCCCCGTGCGTGCGGGGCAGGCCCTTGGCCGCCTGCGCCGCGAACTCCCCCAGCGTCATCCCCGAGGGCAGCTCGCCGATGCGGCCCAGCCCGCGCCACGGGTCGTCGGCGAACGGCTGGAGCGGCACCAGGTCGTCGACCAGGCCGACGGCTCGGGCCAGGGCGTCGGACACGCCCGGGTTGGCCACGTCGGCGTTCGTGTGGGCGGTGTAGAGGGCTATGTCGTTCTTTATCAGGGTGTGGATGAGGCGGCCCTTGGGCGTGGTCGCGGCCACGCTGGTGGTGCCGCGCAGGTAGAGCGGGTGGTGGGTGACGATCAGGTCGGCCTCCCACTCCAGGGCCTCATCCGCCACGGCCGCGACCGGGTCGACCGCGAACAGCACCCGCCGCACCTCCTGCGCCGGGTCCCCGCTGACCAGCCCCACGGCGTCCCAGGACTCGGCCCGGGCGGGCGGGTAGGCCGCCTCGAGCACCTCGATCACATTCGTCAACGACACAGCAGCCACCTGCGCAGACTATCGGCCTGGGGGAGGGTGTCGTCGGAACGGCGTTCGGCGTAATGTAAGTGGATCCTGACCTGCGGAGGGCGGCATGTCACCAAGCGTCGCGATCATCGGAGCGGGGTTCGGCGGACTTTGCATGGCGATCCAGCTCGAACGGGCCGGGATCCGCTCGTACACGGTCTTCGAGAAGGCCGATGGACTCGGCGGCACGTGGCGGGACAACAGCTATCCGGGGGCGGGGTGTGACATTCCCTCGCACCTTTACTCGTACTCGTTCGAGAAGTACGCGAGCTGGACGCGCCGTTACCCAGAGCAGCCCGAAATTCTTGGATATCTTGAACATTGCGCCGATAAATACGACGTCAGGCGAAAAATCCGCTTCGGCGCGGAAGTGCGGCAAGCCGTCTTCGACGGCACGCGGTGGCAGCTTACGATCGGGGATCGTACCGAGGCGTTCGACGTGGTCGTCATGGCAGTGGGCCAGCTGAACCGCCCACGCCTGCCCGACATTCCCGGAATATCGGATTTCGAGGGCGCCTCCTTTCACTCCGCGCGCTGGAACCACGATCACGCCCTCACCGGCCGGCGCGTCGCGGTGATCGGGAACGGGTCGTCGGCGGCCCAGTTCATTCCACGCATCGCCGAGCAGGCCGGACACCTGTACGTCTTCCAGCGCACACCCAACTGGGTGATCCCGAAACCGGACGCCGCGTTCGGGCCGCTGACCAGGCTCGCGTTCCGCTTCGTCCCCGGCCTCCAGCGGGCCTACCGCGAGTGGATCTACCGGTACGCCGAAGCCACCCTCTATCCCGCCCTCGCCCAGGGCTGGAGCGCCGATCTGCTCAGGAAGCGCGCCTTGCGGCACCTGCGCGACCAGGTGCCCGACCCGGCGCTGCGGGCCAAGCTCACCCCCGGCTACCCGCCGGGCTGCAAGCGGGTCGTCATCGACAGCACCTTCTATCCGGCGCTGACCAGGAGCAACGTCGATGTGGTGACGGACAGGATCGCACGGATCACGCCGAAGGGCGTCGAGACCGCCGAGGGCCCGTACGAGGTCGACACGATCGTGTACGCCACCGGCTTCAAGAGCACCGAGTTCTTGGCGCCGATGGAGCTCCTCGGGCGCGACGGACGGACGCTGGAGGAACAGTGGAAGGGCGGGGCCGAGGCGTACCTGGGCATCTCCATGCCGAGCTTCCCCAACCTCTTCCTGCTGTACGGCCCCAACACGAACCTCGGGCACAACTCCATCGTCTTCATGATCGAGTGCCAGGTCCGGCACATCATGTCCTGCCTGCCGCACCTGTCGGCCGGCGGGCCGATCGAGGTGCGGCCTGAGGTCATGGCGGCCTGGCGCAGGCAACTGGACGCGGCGATGACGCGGATGGTGTGGGGTGGCGGGTGCCAGAGCTGGTACAAAACGCCGGAGGGCCGGGTGACGAACAACTGGCCCGGCACCACCACGCTCTACCGCAGGCTCACCGCCAAGCCCCCCGCCCCCGCCTACCGCCCCGTCTGAGCCGCCTCTCCAGCCCCAGGGGTCCCGGCTCTGATCGACGCGTTGGAGCAGGCCGGGGCCACGAGATAACGTCCAACGCATGACCCCTTCCCTGCACCAGCGCGCGGTCGTGGCCGACACGCACAACGACCTGCTCATGGCCGTCTCGGCGCGGCCGCCCCAGCAGTGGGCCTCGTTCTTCCGCGAGAGGTGGCTGCCCCAGCTGATCGACGGCGGGGTCGATCTGCAGGTGCTGCCGGTCTTCATCGACGACCAGTACCGGCCCGAGGGCGCGCTGCGGCAGACGCTGCGCATGATCGAGTGCGCACACGTGCTGGCCGAGGGAAATCCCGATCACGTCCGCATATGCCTGGACGCCGCCGACATCGACCGGGCACTCGACGAGGGCAAGATCGCACTGGTGATCGCGCTGGAGAGCATGCCGGGCATCGACGCGAACGTCGAGCTGATCTCGACCGTCCACCGGCTGGGCGTGCGGGTGGCGTCCATCGCGCACTTCGGCCGCACGCCGCTGGCCGACGGCAGCGGCGAGGACGCCACGGGCAGCGGCCTGACGTCCCACGGTGTGGCGGCGCTGCAGGAGATGGAGCGGCTCGGCATCGTCTTCGACATCTCCCATCTGGGTGCCTCCAGCGTGGCCCATGTCCTGGAGCTGGCCACCAAACCCGTCATGGCCACCCACTCCTCCGCCCGGGCACTGCGCGACCACCATCGCAACCTCACCGACGACCAGCTCCGCGCGGTGGCCGCCACGGGCGGCCTGATCTGCGTCAACTTCCTGGCCCCCTTCCTCGCCGAGCGCGAGGAGGACATGACGCTGGACCGCCTGCTCGACCACATCGAGCACATCGTGTCCGTGGCCGGGATCGACCACGTCGGCCTGGGCCCCGACTTCATCCGCGAGGTCATGGACGACCTGACGCCGCCGTGCTGCGAGGGCGTCCACGCGAGGGGAGTCAACCCGAAGTCGGCCGTCGCCGGACTGGAGGGGCCGTCGGGGCTGCCCATGGTCACCGAGGGCCTGCTCGCCCGCGGCCTCCCGGAGAAGGACATCATGAAGATCATCGGCGGCAACGTGCACCGCTTCCTCGGCGAACGACTGATCTGACCGACGTTCGCACGCCCCGCCCAGCTGGCGAGGAATCGGGGCTCACCACGTCCTGTTCGTCATCGAACCCCGAAACGGCGAGTTGCTCACCGCGCAGCACGTGGCGCCATGCCGAGGCTCTCGCAAGGCGTGCCGGAAGCCCCCGCCGGTCGCGGCGGGGGCCCGTGCCAGGCCTATACGAGAGGGCCCAGCTTGCGCTCCATGACGCAGTTGTTGGAGAACTCCTGGTGGAACGAGACGTCCTCGCCGTGCCAGTGTCCGGCCACGTCGGCGGTCACCGGGTCGTAGATCATCGGGCAGGGCCCGGGATCCACGTCGAGGTCCTCGACGCGGCCGTCCACCTCGCGCAGCGCGTCGCACGCCGCCACCGGCCGCGGATGGAGGCCCCCGTCCGGGTCGCAGGTGAGCGTCCTCGCGTACCCGCCGCCTGACGAGGGTCTGACGGCGATGAGCAGCTCCGCGCCCGGCGCGTCGTCGCCGGCGGCGGCGGGGAGCGGGGCGAGGAACGGCGTCGCGCACAGTCCGAGTACGGCCAGCCCGCGAGCGGCAGTCAGCACGAGCGTCATGGGAACCTCCCAGGTCAACGGCCGCCCCGGCACAGGACGGATCTCCGATTGACTACAGAGAGTAGTCTTTCGAGGACTCTTGGCGAAGTAACGCCTTGCGCTCCGCCGTGCGTAAATGGAGAGGTGGGCGGCGGCGTGGTGATCAGGGAGCTGCGGGAGATCGACGAGTTCCAGGAGGTCTTCCGGCTCTTCGACGACATCTGGCAGCCCGAGCCGCACAACCCGCCCGTGACCGTGGAGCTGATGATCGGGTTCGCGCACACGGGCAACTACGTGGCGGGCGCGTACGAGGGCGGCACGCTGGTGGGCGCCTCCGTCGGGTTCAGGGCCGCCGGTGGGGCGCTGCACTCGCACGTGACCGGCGCCGTCGCCGGGCGGGGCATCGGGTACGCGTTGAAGTCACACCAACGGGCCTGGTGCCTGGCGCGCGGGCTGAAGCGGATCACCTGGACGTTCGATCCGCTCGTACGCAGAAACGCGCGGTTCAACCTGGTCAAGCTGGGCGCCATGCCGGAGGAGTACCTGGAGGACTTCTACGGGGACATGGCCGACGCGATCAACGAGGGGGACGCGTCCGACCGGTTGCTGGCGGTGTGGCGGCTGACCGCCCCCGAGCGGCGCGACGAGCCGCCTCCCGCCGAGGTGCTGCTCGCGGACGAGCACGGGTGGCCGGTCGTGAAGGACGCGCGGGGCAACGCGGTGCTGGTGGGGACGCCGGCGGATGTCGAGCGGCTGCGGCGGGAGGACCCGGCGGCGGCCAAGGCGTGGCGGCTGGCCGTGCGCGACGCCCTCGGCGGGCTGATGAAGGCGGGCGGGCAGGTCGTGGGGTTTACAGACCGGGGCGAATACGTCGTGATTGCAGGTTAACTGGCTATTCCACGAGCGTTTCAAGTATCTGTAATGTGGCGGTCAGGCAACACTGAGTCAAGGAGATCCGCATGGCGGAGTACACCCCGACCGTTCCTGCGCGAGTCCTACCATCCGTCACCATCCGCGATCTACCCGAACCTCCCCGATCGAAATGGCGCATCATCGGCCCGGGGCTGGTGGGCGCAGGTGTGGGGCTGGCGTCGGGCGAGTTCATCCTCTGGCCGTACATCGCCTCCCAGGTCGGGCTCATCTTCATCTGGGGAGCCGCGATCGGGATCATCACGCAGTGGTTCCTGAACATGGAGATCGAGCGCTACACGCTGGCCACCGGCGAGACCGCGCTCACCGGGTTCAGCCGGATGTGGAAACACTGGGGCCTGGTCTTCGTCGCGATGACGCTCTGCTCGAACCTCTGGCCGGGCTGGGTCACCACGTCGGCGACCATGGTGACGTACCTGACCGGGTCTGGCGCGGGCAGCGTGCGGTGGATCGCCATCGGCATGCTCCTGGTGATCGCGCTCGGCCTGACACTGGCGCCGGTGATCTACACCGCCCTCGAACGCGTCATCTTCGTGAAGATCGCCCTGGTGGTGACGCTGATCGTGGTCGCGGCCCTGTTCGCGATCAATGCCGACAGCTGGGTCGAGCTGGGCAAGGGCATGACGGTCGGGGCCAAGTTCCCCGTGCCGCCGCTGGAGTTCTCGGTGCTGATGGGCGCCATCGCCTACGCCGGCGCGGGCGGCGGCCAGAACCTCTGCCAGAGCAACTGGATCCGCGACAAGGGCTTCGGCATGGGCCAGTACGTGCCGCGCCTGGTCAGCCCGGTGACCGGGCAGGAGGAGGCGGCCGCTTCGACCGGCTTCCAGTTCCCGCCCACCAAGGAGAACCTGGCCCGGTGGAAGCAGTGGTGGCGCTTCGCCAACGTCGAGCAGGCCTGGACGTTCGGCGTGGTGTCGTTCCTGACCATCGCGTTCATGTCGATGCTGGCCTACTCCACCGTGTTCGGCCGGGAAGGGCTGGCCAACAGCATCCAGTTCCTGCAGGTCGAGGGCAAGGTGCTGCAGGACGTCGTCGCCCCGTGGTTCGGCGTGCTGTTCTGGCTGATCGGGGCGCTGGCCCTGTTCGCCTCGGCCATGGGCATCGTCGACTACACCTCGCGGCTGGCCTCCGACACGATCAAGACGGTCTACCTGCGTGACAAGCCCGTCTCGGTGAACCGGGTCTACTTCTACACGGTCTGGGCCATGGCGCTGATCGGGATCGCGGTCCTGCTGGCGGGCTTCGACCAGCCGCTCATCCTGCTGGTGTTCTCCGCGTGCTTCGCGGCCGTGATGATGTTCGTGTACTCGATCCTGCTGATCATCCTCAACCGGCGGTCGCTGCCCGAGGCCATCAGGGTGCGCTCGTACCGGCTGGGCGCGCTGGTGTGGTCGGTGGCCTTCTTCGGCGCGCTGACCGTGATGGTCCTCATCACGCAGGCACAGAAGCTGTTCGGCGGTTCGTGAGCGAGGCACCGGCGCCCCGAAATTGACCTCAACCGAACTTGAGGTTACAGACTCGGTCGCATGAACGTGATCGAGGTGACGAGGTTCGGCGGTCCCGAGGTGCTGGAGCTCCGGCAGGCGCCGGAGCCGGAGGCCGGCCCGGGGCAGGTGCTCATCGGCGTGTCGGTGGTGGACGTGATGTCGCTCGACGCCCAGTTGCGGGCCGGGTGGGGACGGGAGTGGTTCCCTGGCGAGCCGCCGTTCGTGCCCGGCACCGGCGTGGCCGGGCGGGTGCTGTCGGTGGGCGACGGGGTGGACGACGCGTGGGCGGGGCGGCGGGTGGCCGCGTTCCTGCCCGGCGGCGGCGCGTACGCCGAGCGGGTCGTCGCCGACGTCGAGACGGTCGTCGCGGTGCCCGACGAGGTGCCCCTGTGGCGGGCGGCCGCGCTGATCCAGGTCGGGCCCGCGGCCCTGAGCCTGGTGGATGCGGCCGAGCTGAAGCCCGGGACGCGGGTGCTGGTCACGGGGGCCGGCGGCGCCCTGGGGCTGCCGATCGTGGGGCTGGCGAGTGCGGCGGGGGCGCATGTGACGGCCGCCGCCCGCGGCGCGGCGAAGCGGGCGGCGGCCCTGGACATGGGCGCGGCCGAGGCCGTCGACTACGACGGGCTCGGCGGTCCCTTCGACGTGGTGTTCGACGGGGTGGGCGGTGCGGTCGGCGGCGCCGCGTACGAGCTGGTCGAGCCCGGCGGCACGTTCTTCGCCTACGGCGTGCCCAGCGGCTCGACCGCCCAGATCAAGCCTGGGGCCGCGCGGGTGGTGGGCATGGAGCAGGTCCAGTTCGCCCCGGAGGAGTTCCGGCGGCTGGCCAGGCGGGCACTGGAGGACGACAGGCTCACGACCGTCGTGGGGCTGGCCGTACCGCTGGAACGGGCGCGCGAGGCCCACGCCGCCCTGGGCAGCCGCGAACTGGTCGGCAAGGCGATCCTGCTCGTCACCGCCCAGGCCGCCCGCTACCGCGCCCACGGCGGTCCGGAGGTGCTGGCGCTGGAGGAGATCCCGCTCCCCCAGCCCGGCCCGGGACAGGTGCGGATCGCGGTCAGGGCGGCCGGGGTGAACCCCATCGACTGGAAGCTCCGCAGCGGCCTCATGGGCACGACCCTCGGCGAGCCTCAGGGCACCGGGCTGGAACTGGCCGGGACGATCGACGCCATCGGTCCAGGGGTGACCGGGTGGCGACTGGGGGATCCGGTGTTCGGGCAGGTCGAGGGAGGGGCCGCCGCCACGCACGCGATCGCGGACGCGAGCCTGCTGACGGCCAAGCCGGACGATCTGACGTACGAGGAGGCCGCCGCCCTGCCCGTCGCCGTCGAGACGGCCCGGCGGGCGCTGGCCGGGCTGGGCCTGGAGGACGGCCAGACGCTGCTGATCCACGCGGTCGCGGGCGGTGTCGGGCTGGCCGCCGCGCAGCTCGCCCTCGCCGCGGGCGCCCGGGTCGTCGGGACGGCCGGCGAGCACAACCACGCCTTCCTCCGCGGTCTCGGCGTCCACCCGGTCACGTACGGCGAGGGCCTGGAGGAGCGCCTTCCCGGCCCCGTCGACCGGGTGCTGGACGCCTCGGGCAGAGGCGAGCTGGAGCTGTCGGTGAAGCTGGCCGGCGACCCCGCCAACGTGATCACCATCGCCGACCGGGCCGGCGCGGCCAGGCTCGGCGTGCGGTTCTCGTCCGGTCGCGCGAAAGGGCCTGTACAGCACCAGAACGTACGGATCCCCATCGCGGCAGCCTTCCCCCTGGAGCGGATCGCCGACGCGCACCGGCACAGCGAGGACGGCCACTTCCTCGGCAAGATCGTGGTGAACGCGGAAGCCACCTTGCCGCGATAGCGGGCACACTGGTCTCCATGCTGGAAACCTCGGCCCGCCTGCTGAAGCTCCTCTCGCTGCTCCAAGCGCACAAGGAATGGACCGGCCCCGAGCTGTCCGCCCGGCTCGGGGTGTCCACCAGGACCATCCGCAACGACGTCGAGCGCCTGCGCTCGCTCGGCTACCCCGTGCACGCCACGCCGGGGGTCGCGGGCGGCTACCGGTTGGGCGCGGGGGCCGCGCTGCCGCCGTTGCTGCTCGACGACGAGGAGGCCGTCGCGGTCGCGGTCGGGCTCGGCCGGGCGGCGGGCGGCGGCGTGGAGGGCATCGAGGAGACCTCCGTACGCGCCCTGGCCAAGCTGGAGCAGGTGCTCCCGTCCCGGCTGCGCCGCCGGGTCAACGCGCTCAACACCTACACCGTGCAGATCCCCGGCGGCGGCCCCTCGGTGGCGCCCGAGGTGCTGACCACGATCGCGAACGCGGCCCGCGACCACGAGCGGCTCCGCTTCGACTACACCGGCCACGAGGGCGATACGACCGTGCGCAACGTGGAGCCGCACCGCCTGGTGCACCGGCACGGCCGCTGGTACCTCGTGGCCTACGACGTCGAGCGGCAGGACTGGCGCACGTTCAGGGTGGACAGGGTGCGCCCGCGCACGCCGTCCGGGCCCCGGTTCACGCCGCGCGAGCTGCCTGAGGACGGCGACGTGGCGGCGTTCGTGGAGAGGGGCGTCAACACGGCGATGTGGCGCTACCGGGCCACGGTGCTGCTGCACGCCCCGGCCGACCAGATGAAGCAGCTGCCGCTGGGGCTGGAGGTGGAGCCCGTGGATGAGGCCACCTGCCTGCTCCGGCTGGGCGGCGACGACCTGCACGGGATGGCCGTGTGGATCGGGTTCACCGGCGTGGACTTCGAGGTGCTCGACCCGCCCGAGCTGGCCGAGCACGTGCTGCGGCTGTCCGAGCGCTACCGGCGGGCCGTCAGCGGGCGGTAAGGCCCCGGTCAGCGGGCGGCCGCAGGCTCGGTGGCATGAAGAACATGACGCGGGTCGCCGGCGGCAAGGACGACTTCCAGCTCGTGCACCACCTCACGCTCAAGGGCAGCCAGTTCGAGATCGGCAGGGCGCTCACCGAGGAGGCACGCAGGCTGGGCTGGTCCCCCACCCCGGCGGACCCCACGGTGAACCGGGCCCGCAGGACGTGGTTCGAGCGGCACTGGCCCCAGCACCACGCCCGCATGGACGGCGCCGCCGCGGCACTCGGCCTCGACCCGGACCAGGACGAGCTGGCCCTCGACGGCCTGGGCTTCGTGCCCGAGGGCTCCGGCTGCTCGGCCCTGTGGGTGCCGCCGTCGGCGGCCACGGACGGCCACGGCAGGGTGGGCCGCAACTACGACTTCTTCCCCATGACCACCAGCGAGATCATGGGCGGCGAGCCCCGGCCTGACGAGCTGCCCATGGCCTCGCGCCCCTACGTGATCACGACGGTGCCCGACGAGGGACTTTCCTCGACCGTGATCACCATGTCGGACCTCGACGGCTGCATGGACGGCATCAACTCGGCCGGCCTGGCGGTCACGCTGCTGGTGGCCGACTTCGAGAACGCCGCGCCGCCCGAGAACGTCTCGCCGCAGGTCGGGGTGTCGAACGTGCAGCTGCCCAGGTTCCTGGTCGACACCTGCGAGAACGTGGAGCAGGCCAAGCAGGCGCTGCTCGGCGCCAAGCAGTACGACCACGGCACGTCCCTGCACTACCTGGTGGCCGACGCGAACGGGCAGGCGTTCGTGTGGGAGCGGGGCAGGGACGGCAGCGAGCACATCGTCGAGCTCGGCGACGGCCCGCTCTGCGTCACCAACCACCTGCTGCACCGCCATCCCGACCCGATGAACCTGCCCGAGGACACCGCGGACAGCTTCCGGACGTTCGAACGGCTGCGCACGCTGCACGAGCGCAGCAAGGGAGCCACCATGTCACCGCAGGACCTGCGTGACAGCCTGCGCGCGGTCCGGCAGCACGAGGATCCGGCGCTGCCGTTCCGCACGCTGTGGACCACGGTCCTCGACACCGCCGACCGTACCCTGTCTACCCGCTTCTACCTGGGCGACGGCCGGGGCTACAGCGACGAGCTGGTGTTTCACAGCTCCGACAGGTAGTCGTCGCGCACCTTGGTGCGCGACAGCTTGCCCGTGGGCGTGCGCGGCAGCGGTGAGCGGTATTCGATCACCTTCGGATGCTTGAACCTGGCGATGCGCGGCCCGCAGTGCTCCAGCAGCTCGGCGGTGAGCCGGGGGCCGGGCGTGACCCCTTCGGCGGGCTGGACGAGGGCGACCACGTTGTGGCCCCATTCCTCGTCGGGCACGCCGATGACGGCCACGTCCGCCACCGCCGGGTGGTCCAGCAGTGCGGCCTCGATCTCGGCGGGGTAGATGTTCACCCCGCCGGAGACGATCAGGTCGGTCCGCCGGTCGCACAGGAACAGGTAGCCGTCCTCGTCCAGGAAGCCGATGTCACCCGGTGAATACCACTCCCCCAGCATGCTGGCGGCGGTCTTCTCCGGGTCCTTGTGGTATTCGAACGTGCCCATGCCGGACTTGACGTAGATCATGCCGGGCTCGCGGGGCGGCAGCTCCATGCCCGCCTCGTCGACGATCTTGGCCTCGAACATCGGCACGGGCCTGCCCACGGTGCCCGGCCTGGCCAGCCACTCGTGCGGCTTGACCGCGAACGCGATGGCCGACTCGGTCGAGCCGTAGTACTCGTACAGCACCGGCCCCCACCAGTCCATGATCTGCTGCTTGACCGAGACCGGGCAGGCGGCGGCGGTGTGGATGACCTGGCGCAGGCTCGACACGTCGTACTTGCTCCTGACCTCCTCCGGCAGCTGCAGCATGCGGTGGAACATGGTCGGCACCATCATCGCGTTGCTCACCCGATATCGCTCGATGAGCTCCAGGACGGTCACCGGGTCGAACTTGGGCGCGACGACCACGGTGTGCCCGAGGTGCAGCGCGAACTGGGTGTGCGCGCACGGCGACGAGTGGTACATCGGCGAGGTCACGAGATGCACGTCGTCGCCCGGCCGCAGGTCAAGGACCTCGCCGAGGAACCACCTGTACGCCGGCAGCAGCTGCTCGGGCTCGGCGCCGGGCAGCGGCCGCTGCACGCCCTTGGGGAAGCCGGTGGTGCCGGAGGTGTACCACATGACCGCCCCGGACGTCCGCTCGCCGGGCGCGCCGGTGGGCTGCCCTTCGGCGAGCCCCGCCGTCCCGATCTCCGCCCCCGGCACGGCGAAGTCGGGGCCGGTGACCACGAGCTTGGCGTCGCAGTCGTCCAGGATGTACGCCACCTCGGGCGCCGTCAGATGCCAGTTGATCGGCACGTAGTAGAGCCCGATCTGGCCGGTCGCCATCATCATGACGACGGCGTCGACGCCGTTGGGCAGCACGCCCGCCACCGCGTCGCCGGTGCCGAGCCCGCGGGCCCTGAGGCCGTGCGACACCTGGTTGGCCCGGGCGAGCAGCTCGCCGTAGGACGTCTCCGTGCCGTCGGAGTCGATCACCGCGCGGCGGTCGGGGTCGGCGGCGGCGATGGCGTAGAAGCTGGGCAGCTGGCTGAGGTCCATTAGAGCTCCAGCAGATTTGCGAGGCGTGCGCGGTGGATGCGGGGCGGGCCGAGCAGCACCTCGTCCGCCTTCGCCCTCTTGTAGTAGAGATGCGCGTCGTGCTCCCAGGTGAAACCGATGCCGCCGTGCAGCAGCAGATGGTCGCGGGCGACCTCGAAGCAGGCGCGGCCGACGTACGCCTGGGCGAGGGCGGCGGCCTCGGGCAGCTCGTCCGGCGACTCGTCGGCGGCCCAGGCGGCGTATCTGACGATGGACTCGGCCTGCTCGAGCTTGCCGTGCATGTCGGCCAGCTTGTGCTTGACCCCCTGGTAGGAGCCGATGTAGCGGCCGAACGTGACGCGGATCTTGGCGTAGGCCACGATGGCGTCCAGCGCCGCCCGCATCACGCCGAGCTGCTCGGCCGCCAGCGCCACGCACAGCCGGTCGCCGGCCTCCGGCGCCGGGCCCAGCACGCGGGCGGGCGCCCCCTCCAGGGCCACCCGTGCCTGGCCGCGCGTCAGGTCGAGCGTCTCCAGCGCGGTCCTGGTGACGCCCGGCCCGGCCAGCTCGACGGCCACCAGGAGCGTGCCGTCGGCGCCGCGCGCGGGCGCCACCAGCACGTCCGCCTCCATGCCGCTGAGCACCTGCGTCAGCGTGCCGCTCACGGCCGCGCCGTCGTGGTCGAGGGTGTCCCGGCCCAGCGTGGCCGCGATCCGGCCCTCCGCGATCGCGCCGAGCAGCTCCTTGTCGGGCGTGCTCACCAGGGCGATCGTGGCGAAGGCGGTGGCCAGGAACGGCCCAGGCAGCAGGGCCGCGCCCGTCTCCTCGAGCGCGACCGCCAGCTCGGCCATGCCCGCGCCCGCGCCGCCGTACTCCTCGGGGACGATCAGCCCGGACAGGCCGAGCTCGCCGTTGAGCCTGGCGTACACCTGCGGGTCGTAGCCCTGACGCGCCTTGGGCAGCGGCGAGGCGGTGCGCAGGAAGTCGCGCACGGCCTCGCGGAGCTGCCGCTGCTCCTCATCGAGTACGAGTCTCACCCCTGCGTCCCCACCTTCAGCTCCTTGAACGGCACGTTCTTGTCCGCCCTGGGCTCCGGCGGCAGGTTGAGCACGCGGTCGCCCACGATGTTACGCATGATCTCGTTGGTGCCGCCGCCCAGCGACATGGCCGGGGCCAGCGAGATCGCGTAGGCCAGCGGGTGGTCGGCCAGCACGGCCTCCGGCCCCACGAGCCGCGTGGCGAGGTCGGCCCGGAACATGGTCAGCTCGGCCAGCAGCAGCTTGGCGGCGCTGCCCCGGGCGCCGGGGAAGATCCCCGCCTCGGTCTCCTGAGCCAGCCGCTGGTTGAACAGCGCCAGGGCGCGGCTGCGGATGTGCAGCTCCACGAGGTCGTCGCGGACCAGCGGGTCTTCGGTGTCGACCACCTGGCGCAGCGCCTCGAGCGAGGTCGGGTCGTCCTTCAGCCCGCCCATGCCGACGCCCGCCGAGATCGACAGCCGTTCGTGCAGCAGCGTCGTGACGGCCACGCTCCAGCCGTCGTTGACCTCGCCGACGCGGTGCTCGTCGGGGATGGGGACGTTGTCGAAGAAGATCTCGTTGAAGCTGGACCTGCCGGTCATGTCCTTCAGCGGCCTGACCGTCACCCCCGGGTGGCGCATGTCCACCACGAACATGGTCAGCCCTTTGTGCTTGGGCGCCTCCACGTCCGTGCGGGCCAGCAGCAGGCCCCAGTCGGCGTGGTGGGCGACCGAGGTCCACACCTTCTGCCCGTTGACGATCCAGTGGTCGCCGTCGCGCTCGGCCTTCGTCTGCAGGCTGGCCACGTCACTGCCCGCGCCCGGCTCGGAGAACAGCTGGCACCAGATCTCCTCGCCGCGCAGCAGCGGCCTGAGGAACCGCTCGCGCTGCGCGTCGGTGCCTCGGTCGACCAGTGTCGGCCCGGTCATGCCGAGGCCGATCGAGAAGACGTACGTGGGGAGCGTGTAGCCGCGGGCCTCGGCGGCGAACGCGCGCTCCTCCGCCTGCGTCAGCCCCTGCCCGCCCCACTGCCTGGGCCAGGTGATGCCGGAGTAGCCGGCGTCGTGGAGCTTGGCCATGAACTCCTTGGCCCTGGCGATCGCGTCCGCCTCGGGGGCGTCGTCCGTCGGAGCGTTCTCCTGCAACCAGGCCCTGGCGGCGCGCCGGTAGTCAGCAAGGTTCACATCGACTCCTTGACATCAGTGCCCACTTACTCTAACCAGACCGCCGGACGGCGCATAGGGAACCGTTCCAGGGGGTCCTTAACGTGATTTGTCATCGGATCTCCCATAATTGGAGGTAGAGGGACGTACTGTGATCACCTGATTACGGGGGGATGGAGGGTGATCGCACGGCTGGGTAGGTCCATTCGCGCGCGGCTGGCTCTGTGGGCCAGCGTCGCGATGGCCCTGCTGTGCCTGACGGCCGGCACCGTCCTGATGTGGACGGGGTACCACGCGGCGGTCGACCTCCGCACGCGAGACATGATCAGCGACTCCCGTCGCCCGATCCACCTGATCAAGGCGCACGAGCTGCCCCCCGCCATCGACGGCCCCCTGAAGGGCATCCAGGTCGTGGACCCGTCCGGCCGGGTGGCGTCCTCGACACCCAACCTGGCGGGCGCGCCGCGCCTGTCCCAGGTGATGCCGGACCCGATCAGGAGCGACCGGGTCACAGAGGCGTGCGGCCTGCCGCAGTTCCGCGGCGAGTGCCAGATCATGGTCGTCTCCCGCGTCCACCGGACGGACGGCGACTGGCTCGTCTACGCCTTCGACCCCTCGGTGCCGTGGTACATCCACCCGGCGGCGATCGGTCTCATGGCCGGCATGTCCGGGCTGCTGATCGCGATCAGCTGGTTCGGCGTGTCCAGGGTGGTGGCCAAGACGCTCGCGCCGGTGGACGAGATCACTGAGCGGCTGAACGAGATCTCCCGCGCCGAAGAGGCCATGCGCGTGCCGGTTCCGGAGAACGCCGACGAGGTCAAGGCGCTCGCGGAGGCCGCCAACCGGATGCTGGCGCGGATGGAGGCCGCGGTGGAGCAGCAGCGGAGGTTCGCCTCCGACGCCTCCCATGACCTGCGCAGCCCGATCACGGCCATGCGGGCCGAGGTCGAGGCGGCCATGCTCGCTCCCCAGGAGACCGATTGGCGCGAGACGGGCCGCAAGCTGATGGACAGCCTCAACCGGCTGCAGAACATCGTCAGCGACCTGCTGACGCTGGCCAAGCTCGACGCGGGCGCCCCTGGGGCGTTCGAACCCGTCGACCTGGCCGAGCTGGTCGCCGCCGAGACCACCAGGCCGCGCGCGAAGAAGGTCATCACCAGCCTGCAGCCAGGCGTGGTGGTCACGGGCGACCGGCTCAGACTCGCCCGCCTGCTGACGAATCTGCTGGACAACGCCGAGCGGCACGCCGACAGCACGATCCTCGTGACCGTGCGGCGCAACGGCAAGGCCGTGCTGGAGGTGCTCGACGACGGGGCGGGCATCGCGCCCGAGCAGCGCGAGGTCGTCTTCAGGCGCTTCACCAGGCTGGACGCCTCACGCAGCCGCGACGCCGGCGGCACCGGGCTGGGCCTGTCCATCGCCCGCGAGATCGCGCAGCTCCACCAGGGCACTCTCAAGATCGAGGATTCGGACGTCGGAGCCCGCTTCGTTCTGCGGATACCGATACGACAGGACTGATGTTGGGTATGACAGGCTTTCGACTTTGCTCGAGGTACCGGAGGTGAGCTACGCGCTGTGTCATCAGGGTTCAGCCGATTAAGGCGCGAGGATTTACTCAAGACGGCCTGCGAGGTCATCGCGGAGCAGGGATTCGGGCATACCCGGACAATTGACATCGCCAGGGCTGCCGGCGTCAGCCAGGCGCTGCTGTTCTACCACTTCGAGACGAAGGAACGCCTGTTCGCCCAGGCCTTCACCTACGCCGCCCGCCAGCATCTCAACACGCTCGCCGACGTAGAGCAGTCCGCGGGCACGCCGCTCGACCGGCTGCGCACGCTGCTCAGGCTCTGCTCGCCGGCGATCCCCACCGAGGGATGGCGGCTGTGGATCGACGCGTGGTCCGAGGCGATGCGCAACCCGGAACTCGAGGAGATCTCGCGGCGCATCGACTACCAGGGCCGCGTGCTGTTACGCGGGATCATCGAGGCAGGGGTGGCGTGCGGCGAGTTCAAGTGCGACGACCCCGACGACGCCACGTGGCGGATCCTCGCGCTCGTGGACGGGCTCGCGATCCAGACGCACGTGCACGCCAAGGTGCTGTCCAGGCGCCGGGTGAACGCGCTGATCCGGACGACCGCCGCGACCGAGCTCGGGATACCCGCCGAAAAGCTGTGACTCTCCCCCTTCCGGCGCTATTGGATGCTCCGTACAATTAGAGGGCGAGGAGAGGAGCATGCGATGGCATCGGCACCGCGCTCTACCGTCGCCCGTGAACGCGACCGACAGGTCGCCGGCAGGGGCGCCTACCACGCGGTCATCGAACGCCTCTCGAAGGCGTCGGTCGACAAGCACTGGGAACCGTACCGGGACATCCCGTGGGACGACCCCGAGTTCCTCGTGGACCCGGCAGACCCGCGCTGGGAGCTGCCCGAGGTCGACAAGCTGGGCGGCCACCCGTGGTACCGCAGCCGCCCGCCCGAGGTGCGCGCGGCGATCGGACTGTGGCGGGTGGCCACGGCCATGAAGATCGGGCTGCAGTTCGAGAACCTGCTCAAGCGCGGGCTGCTCAACTACGCCTACCGGTTGCCGAACGGGTCACCTGAGTTCCGGTACGTCTACCACGAGACCATCGAAGAGGGACATCACGGGATGATGTTCCAGGAGTTCGTGAACCGCACCCGCATGCCGATCCGCGGGATGCCGGGGCCGCTGTCCGTGATCGCGCAGGTGGCGCCGTGGATACCGCTGGTCTCGACCGAGCTGTTCTTCGTGTTCGTGCTGGGCGGCGAGGACCCGATCGATCACGTGCAGCGGAAGGTGCTGAAGGACGGGCGGGCACACCATCCGCTGGAAGAGACGATCATGCGGATCCACATCGCGGAGGAGGCCAGGCACATCTCCTTCGCCCGCCACTACCTGCGTAACCGGGTGCCTCGGATGCCCGCGTACCGGCGGCTCCTGCTGGGCGTGATCGCCCCGGTCATCCTGGGCGTGATGGCGCGGATCATGCTGGCCCCTCCCGGGCCGATGATCAGGCGTTTCCGGATCCCGGTCCACGTGGTCTCGGAGGTCTACCTGCGTAATCCCGCCGCCAAGCGGGAGATCCGGGACTCGGTGGCCAAGACGCGGGAGCTGTGCGAGGAGATCGGGCTGATCAACGCGTTCACCCGGCGGATCTGGCGGGCCATGGGCATTTAGCCCGCGCGGGTCAGTCGCGTGGCCGCCGGGCGAGCAGCACCTCGGTGACCACCACCTGCTCCCACCTGCACGGGGGATTGGCCGCGAGCAGCGCCTTCCTGGCCGCCTCCTTGAACGGCTCCACCCGGTCGCCGAGGCGGGCGGGGGCGGTGTAGGAGTAGGAGAGTTGCAGGCCGATCACGGCGTCCAGGTCGTACGCCACGCGGTGCTCGTACATGGTGGAGTCCAGGTCGCTGAACGGCGAGGTGGCCAGGACGTCGTGAGGGTGCTCGCCGGTGGCCTGGTAGGAGTTGGCGGCGGTGAACGTGTTCACGTCGAACTCGTCGCGCACCCGCCGCATCGCGGGCTCCCAGGGCTCCTCCTGGGGGTTGCGGGTCGGGCCGACGATCGCCACGACGCCGCCGGGCGGCAGCAACTCGTCCAGCTCGGCCAGCACCGCACGGCGGTCCATCCAGTGGAACGACCGGCCCATGACGATGTGGCCGAACGCCGGCAGCTCGCGCAGCCTCGTGGAGTCGCTCAGGATCCAGCGGATGTTCGGGACGGCCGCGGCCAGCCGCCGGCCCTCCGCCAGCATCTCCTCGTCCGGATCGACCGCGAGGACCTCGCGCACGCTCCGCGCGAGCGGGATCGCGATCGTGCCGGGGCCGCAGCCGAGGTCGAGCACGGTGCTGTCGCGGCCGAACGTCATGGCCAGGTGCTCAATCGCCGGGTCGCCGTGGGTGGTGCGGTATTTCGCGTAATAGGGGGCCGCGCCGCCGAACAGGTCCCTCATGAATGGGACCATATACGGGTTCGTTGTCTTCGTTGGAAGGTTCTGATCCTTGAGGCGGCTACTCACGGTCCTGCTGCTCGCCTTCGCCGCCGCCGGGGTGGCGCAGCCCGCGGCTCAGGCGCACAACGTGCTGGTCAGCAGCGATCCCAAGGACGGGGCCACGTTGTCGGCCGCGCCCTCTCAGGTGACGCTGGTGTTCGACCAGGCGGTGCGCCAGGGCTACGCCCAGGTGGGCGTGACGGGCGCGGACGGGTCCTCCTGGGCGGACGGATCCGCCGTGGTGGCGGCCGAGCGGGTCTCGGTGCGGGTCAAGCCGCTGCCGGCCGGGGGCTCCTACGTCGTGGGCTACCGGATCCTGTCGGCCGACGGCCACCCGGTCACCGGAAGGATCACCTTCACCCTGTCCCCCGGCGCCGCGGGCGCCCCGGCAGGCGCCGCCACCGGGCAGGCGGCCCGGGACGCCGGCGCGCAGGCCGCCGAGGCGGCCGCCAACGGCGGGGCGGGCATGGCGGTGGTGTGGATCGTGGGCGCGCTGCTGGTGCTGGCGGCGGGCACGGGCGTGGCCCTGCGCCGCTCGCGCCCGGCCACCCAGCCCGCCTCCGGCCCTGAAGAGTCCCAGCCGGATGCGGCGGAGGGCACAGCCGAAGGGGTGCGGAGGTGAGTGTCACCGCGCCTGCCATCCCCCGGCAGCGGATCGGCGGGCGGCTGGTGGCCGGAGCGTTCGGCGTGTGCGCCGTCGTCTCCGCCGTGGCGGCGAGCTCGTTCACCGCGCAGCAGGCCGTCCCCGGCATCCCCATGCCGGGCCCGCTGGTGTCCGTCGGGCTGCCCCTCGTCCGCGTGCTGCTCGACGTGTCCGCCGTCGCCGTGGTCGGGCTGAGCCTGGTGTCCAAGCTGCTCGGGTTCGACAACCCGGAGCGTACCGAGCCCGTCATGCTCAGGGTGCGGCCGCTGGCGGTGATCGCCGCCTGGGCGTGGGCGATCTGCGCGCTGCTCACCATCGTGCTCCAGACGGCCGAGCTGAATCCCGGCAGCGTGCCGACGTTCGGGATGATCGCCGCGTACGTCGAGGACGTGGGCACCGGTCAGGGCCTGCTGTTCAGCGCGGCGTGCGCGCTGGCGGCGGCGGGCATCGGGCTGATGGCGGTGCGGTTCGGCGAGAAGGTGCCCGCCGAGCTGCGGGTGATCGTGGGGCTGTTCGGGCTGCTGCCCATCCCCGTCACCGGGCACGCCGTGAACTCGATCTGGCACGACCCCATCATGATCTCGATGGAGATCCACGTGATGGGCGCGGCGGCGTGGGCGGGCGGTCTGGTGGCGACGGCCGTGTTCGTGGCGCCGCACAGGGACCTGCTGGCCGTGGTGCTGCCGAGGTTCTCCAGGATCGCCACCGTGTGCCTGCTCATGGTGGGCCTGTCCGGGCTGATCAACGGGCTCGGCACGATGGCGCTCACGCCCGGCGTGAGGCTTCCCGACGCGATCCTGACCAGCCACTACGGCGTGCTGGTGCTGGTCAAGACGGTGCTGGTGGCGCTGCTGGTGCCGCTGGCCGCGCACATCCGCTTCCGCCTGATGCCGGCCGTGCGCCGGGGGCAGGCCACCGCCCTGGTGGGATGGGCGGCGGCCGAGGTGGGAGTGATGGGGCTGGCCTACGGTGTGGCGGTCGCGATCACCCGGGCCTCCATCGCCTGAGGTCTGCGCCTCTCCGCGACCCACTCCACGGCCAGCCAGACCACCAGCAGGCCGAGTCCCGCCCAGAGGGCCGACGACGTGGCCAGAGGGGGCGCGCCCAGCAGCCCCTCCTGGCCCTTGAGCGCGCCGTACACGCCGCCCATGATCGCGCTCTGCGCCACCAGCGCGCCGTAGGCGGCGGCCGTCGCGCCCGCCGACCCCAGCACGGCCCGTACGACAGGCATCCGCACCAGGAACGCGAGGTCCACCAGGAGCCCCGCGACGACCAGGAAGAACGGCACCGCCGACGGCGGGAAGCCGGTGAACGTCAACAGCGGCCAGATCAGCGTGCGGAACCCCACGTAGGTGGCCGCCACCAAGGTCGCGGCCCCGAACCTGCCGATCATCAGCCTGGCCACCACCAGGACCGACAGCCCGGCGACCACCGCGTAGACGGGATAGAGGTAGTCGGGCACCGGCAGCGCGAACCCCGTCATCATCGTCCGGTCCACCGGCCGCCCCATCTGGTCGGCCGCGAACTGGAGCAGGATCGGCTCGGCGTAGGTCGCGCGGTTGTCCCAGGCCCCGATCGACAGGATGCCGTACTCCTGGTGCTGCTCGGGGAAGTGCACGTTCTCCAGGAAGAACGCGAAGAACGCGCCGAGCACCACGGTCCGCTCCCTGCCCGGCGGCGCGCCCATGAACCAGCCGCGGATCACGCCCGCGATCATGAAGAACGTTCCGAGGTAGAGGAGGATGTGCGACGGGCTCCACGACGTGATGTCGAGCCCGTTGACGCGGTGGTTGATCAGGTCCAGGGGCACGGCGACGAGGAAGATCCCAGTGCCCCACTGGATCAGCCGGAGCGCCGCCTTGTCCACGCCGTACCCCGTGTAGCCGTGGATCACGGTCAGCGCGACGACGATGGCCGTGCCGGCCGAGTTGAGCAGGTGGGGCGGGGCGAGGTCGTCACGCAGCCACTTGAAGTGCCACGAGACGTCCCACGCCGAGCCGAGCAGCTTGAGCGTGAGCGCCACCAGCCAGCCGAAATAGAGCACCCTGAACAGGTCTTGCGGCGTCTCGCGCCCCGCCTGACCCCTGGTCCAGTACGGCAGCGCCCAGGCGGCGGCCTTCTTGAACGATGCTGGAGACTTCACGGGAGTGAATCTTACGGTTCCGCGCGTTGTGCCGTTGCTGGGGCAATGCCGGGCTATGTCATCGGAGATCCGGTCCAAGCCGACGCTCGCAGGGAGTAGACGAGCGGGATCCTGGGTGCGCCATCCGGGAACCGGTAGTGCCCTTCGCTCGCGACCAGGGTGCTGAAGCGCCGGAAGAAGGTGTGGTCGTGCTCATGCAGGAACTCCACCCGCAGTCCGGCCGCCGTCACCGCGCTGACCACCTCACCCAGGCCGTGCTGGAACTGCACGGAGGTCTGGTGCTCGAGGACTTCGCTGCCGGTGTAGGTGTGCGGGTACTCCCAGACGTGAGGGCCCTTCGTGAAGTAGTCATGGGTGACGGTGGTGCCCGTCTTGTCGTCCAGGATGTCGGCATACGGGTGAAGCTCTGCGATATAGAGAAATCCGCCCGGCTTGAGCAGGCCGGCCACGGTCTCGGCCCAGCGGGTGAGGTCGGGCAGCCACACCAGCGCGCCGATACCGGTGTAGACGATGTCGTATGTGGCTCCGCCGAGCGCCTCGACCGCGTCGTAGACATCGGCCGTGACGAACCTCGCCTGGATGCCGCAGTCGGCGGCGATGGTTCTGGCCTGCTCGATGGCGGCGTCCGAGAAGTCGAGGCCGGTCACCTCGGCGCCGAGCCTGGCCCAGGACAGGGTGTCCAGGCCGAAGTGGCACTGCAGGTGCACCAGGCTGCGGCCGGACACGTCGCCGACCTCGTCCCGCTCGAACGACCTGATGGCGATCCCGCCCGCCTTGAAGCCTTCGACGTCGTAGAAGTCACTGGCGACGTGGATGGGGACTCGCGCGTTCCAATTGGCTCTGTTGACGTCCAGGTAGTCCATGGCAGGAGCGTAGGCGGGTCCCCGATCTCGCCGCCGCTGGTTTTCCGCCGGATCGCGGGATCTCAGGGTTCTCTCAGGTGCGGAAAGTAGGCTCACCGCCATGAAGCGTGTGGCCGCGCTGGTGGCGGCACTCGTCCTCATCGGGGTGACGACGTGGCTGGTGTGGCCGTCGGCTCCTGAGGTGCGGGGCCAGGACCAGACAATAACCGTCGTCGACGGACCCGCCGGCGATCAACGGGTCGAGATCGATACGACCTTCTTCCCGCCGCCGGATGGCGGGAAGGCCCCGGCCGTGCTGATCGCCCACGGTTTCGGCGGCAGCAAGCAGAGCGTCCGGGATCAGGCGATCCGCATGGCCCAGCAGGGCTACGCCGTGCTGACCTGGTCGGCGCGCGGCTTCGGCCGCTCGACCGGCGAGATCGCGCTCAACTCGCCCGACTACGAGGTCAAGGACGTCAAGCAGCTGATCGACTGGCTGGCCAAGCGGCCGGAGGTCCAGCTCGACGCCTCGGGTGACCCGCGCGTCGGCATCGCGGGCGGCTCGTACGGCGGCGCCATCGCGCTGATGACTGCGGCCCTCGACCACCGGGTCGACGCGATCGTGCCCCAGATCACCTGGTCCGACCTGGCCGACGCGCTCTTCCCCAACGCGGCCACCCCCACCGGCGCCACGACCGCCGAGAGCGGCGTCTTCAAGCGCATGTGGGCGGGCATCTTCTTCGGCCAGGGCGTCTCCCTGGACTCCTTCGCGCTGCAGGGCCGGCGGCAGGCGGCCGCCGCGCCGTTGACCGCCGAGCAGGCGCGCTGCGGCAGGTTCCTGCCCGCCATCTGCGACATCTACCAGCAGGTCGCCAAGGACGGCAGGGCCACGCCCGAGGCCGTCGCCCTCCTGCGCAAGTCGAGCCCGATCACCGTGGCCGGCCAGATCAAGGCGCCGACCCTGCTCATCCAGGGCCAGCGCGACTCGCTGTTCCCGTTGAGCCACGCCGACGCCACCGCCAAGGCGATCGCCGCGACGGGCACCCCGGTGAGCCTGGCCTGGTTCGACGGCGGGCACGACGGCGGCAACGGCGAGGCGGACTGGGTGTCCGAGCAGTCCTCGGCCTGGTTCGCCCGCTACCTGAAGGGCGACGAATCGGCCCCGGCGGTGAGCGCGTTCACGGTCACCCGTGACGGCGGCCGCGACCCCGGCACCCGCCAGCGCATCCGCCTGCACCCGGAGGCCGGCTCCTATCCCGGCCTGGGGGGCACCGGCACCACCACCGTGCAGCTGAACGGCCTCGAGCAGAACATCGTCAACCCGCCGGGCGGCGCACCCGCGTCGATCTCGACGGTGCCCGGCATCGGCGGCCTGCTGAGCGGCGGCGGGCAGGGCAACACCGGCGTGTCGATCGACATGCCGGGCCAGAGCGCCGCGTTCGAGTCGCGGCCGCTCACCGCGCCGCTCCAGCTCACCGGCAGCTCCACGGTCAAGATCAGGGTGTCGGGCAAGGGCGAGGCGACGCTGTTCGCCAAGCTGTACGACGTGGCCGACAGCACCCAGTTGCCGACCCTGCCCGCCGGGCTGGTGGCGCCGATCAGGGTGACCATCCCCGACGGCGCGGGCAGCGCGGAAGCCACGGTCACCCTGCCCGCCGTCGACCACCGCTTCGCCGTGGGCCACCGGCTCCGCCTGGTCGTGACCACGACGGACATGGGGTTCGCGACTCCTGCCGCGCCGGCCACGTACCAGGTCTCGCTGGCCTCCCCCGCGCTCAGCGTCCCGACGGTGCGCACGCTCGCGGCTCCCCCGACCGGGGTGGTGTGGTGGGTGTGGGCCATGCCGCTGGCCGCCGTGATCATCGCCGGCGTCCTGCTGGCCACGGGCCGCCGGACCCCGTCCCGCGCCCCGGCCGCGCACGACGACCCCAGCCCCGCTCTCAACGGGCAGGCGCATGCCGACGCCGTTGCCGTCGTGGACGGGCAGCCGCTGCCGAGCCAGGCCGGCGGCAAGGGCGTCCCGCTGGAGATCACCGGGCTGACCAAGGCGTACCGGAACGGGGAGCTGGCCGTCGACGGGCTGTCGTTCCGGGTCGAGCAGGGCCAGGTCCTGGGCCTGCTCGGGCCGAACGGCGCGGGCAAGACGACCACGATGCGCATGATGATGGGCCTCATCCAGCCGGACGGCGGCGAGATCCGGATCTTCGGTGACCTGGTCACGCCCGGGGCTCCCGTGCTGTCCAGGCTGGGGTCGTTCGTCGAGGGGCCGGGGTTCCTGCCGCACCTGTCCGGGCGCGACAACCTGGAGCTGTACTGGGCCGCCACCGGACGACCGGCCGCCGACGCGCACTTCGACGAGGCGCTGGAGATCGCCGGTCTGGGCAAGGCCCTGGAGCGGGCGGTGCGCACGTACTCCCAGGGCATGCGCCAGCGGCTCGCCATCGCCCAGGCCATGCTCGGCCTGCCGGACCTGCTGGTGCTCGACGAGCCCACGAACGGGCTCGACCCGCCCCAGATCAGGGAGATGCGCGAGGTGCTCAAACGCTACGCGCGCGACGGCCGTACCGTGATCGTCTCCAGCCACATGTTGGCCGAGGTGGAGCAGACCTGCAGCCACGTCGTGGTCATGCACCGGGGGCGGCTGGTCTCCACCGGCCCGGTGTCGAGGCTGCTCACATCCGCCGTCGCCGGGAACGGGCACGGGCCGCGCCTGGAAGACGTGTTCCTCGACCTCATCGGAGACAAGTCATGACCGCAGCCACGGGCTATGCGGCCCACCGCACGCTGCCGCTGCGCGTGGAGATCGTCAGGCAGTTCAAGCGGCGGCGGACGATGGTCATGTTCGGGCTGCTGCTGGCGCTGCCGTGGATCCTGGTGATCGCGTTCCAGTTCGGGCCGCAGTCCAGCGGGCAGGGACAGTCGTCGCTGCGCATCTCCGACCTGGCGACCCAGAGCGGCCTGAACTTCGCCGCCTTCGCCCTGTCGGTGTCGGCCAGTTTCCTGCTGGTGGTGGCGGTCGCGCTGTTCTGCGGCGACACCGTGGCCAGCGAGGCCAACTGGTCGTCACTGCGCTACCTGCTGGCCGCGCCGGTCCCCCGCGACCGGTTGCTGCGGCAGAAGCTGATCGTGGCGCTGGGCTACTCGGCCGCCGCCGTGATCTGCCTGCCGCTGATGGCGCTGCTCGCGGGTACGCTGGCCTTCGGCTGGAACGACATCCAGGTGCCCGGCACGGGCGAGACGATCCCGGCGCTGGACGTGCTGCCCCGCTTCGGCATCGTCATCGGGTACGCCCTGGTCAGCCAGCTCGTGGTGGCCGCGCTCGCCTTCCTCGTCTCCACCATGACCGACTCCCCGCTGGGCGCGGTGGGCGGTGCGGTGGGCCTGTGGATCGTCTCCAACATCCTGCAGGCCGTGGAGGCGCTCGGGGGGCTGCGCGAGTTCCTGCCCACGTTCTGGAACAACGCCTGGCTCGACGCCCTGGCGCCGGAGCTGGACTGGAGCGGCATGGCCAAGGGGGCCTCGGTGTCGATCACGTACGCGGCCATCCTCATCGCGGTCGCGTTCCGGCGCTTCCGGCGCAAGGACGTGGTGAGCTAGGCCCAGTCGAACGCCCTGGTCACGGCCTTCTTCCAGCCCGCGTACGCCTGCTGCCGCCGCTCCTCGTCCCACGAGGGCTCCCAGCGGCGGTCCTCCGCCCAGTGCGCCCGCAGCTCCGAGACGTCCTTCCAGTAGCCGGCGGCGAGCCCGGCGGCGTACGCGGCCCCGAGCGCGGTGGTCTCGGCGACGACCGGGCGGCTGACCGGCACGCCGAGGATGTCGGACTGGAGCTGCATGCACAGGTCGCTCGCGGTGACCCCGCCGTCCACCTTGAGCACGTCCAGGACGACCCCCGAGTCCCGCTGCATCGCCTCCACGACGTCGCGGCTCTGGTAGCAGATGGCCTCCAGGGTGGCCCTGGCGAGGTGGGCGTCGTTGTTGTAGCGCGACAGGCCCACGATGGCGCCGCGGGCGTCGGCGCGCCAGTACGGGGCGAACAGGCCGGAGAACGCCGGCACGAAATACATCCCGCCGGAGTCCTCCACCTGCCGGGCGAGGGTCTCGATCTGGGCCGCGGAGGTGATCAAGTGGAGCTGGTCGCGCAGCCACTGCACCGCCGAGCCGGTCACCGCGATCGAGCCTTCGAGCGCGAACACGGCGGGCTGGTCGCCGAACTTGTAGGCCACCGTGGTCAGCAGGCCGCTCTGTGAGCGCACGCGACTGGTGCCGGTGTTGAGCAGCAGGAAGTTGCCGGTGCCGTAGGTGTTCTTGGCCTCGCCGGGCGAGAAGCACACCTGGCCGACGGTGGCCGCCTGCTGGTCGCCGAGGATCGCGTTGATCGGCACCTCGCCGCCGACCGGCCCGTACGGGATCGTGGTCCCGTACGCGGCGGGGTCGGACGACGGCCGGATCTCGGGCAACATCGGCCGCGGGATCCCGAAGAACGACAGCAGCTCGTCGTCCCAGTCCAGGGTCTCGAGGTCCATGAGCATCGTGCGGCTGGCGTTGGTCACGTCCGTGATGTGCACGCCGCCGTTGACGCCTCCGGTGAGGTGCCACAGGGTCCACGTGTCGGTGTTGCCGAAGACGGCCTCGCCGCGCTCCGCCGCCTCGCGGACGCCGTCCACGTTCTCCAGGATCCACTGGATCTTGCCGCCGGAGAAGTACGCCTCGGGCCGCAGCCCCGTCCTGTCGCGGATGACGTCCCCGCGGCCGTCCCGATCCAGCGCGGCGGCGATCGGGCCGGTGCGCGTGTCCTGCCACACGATCGCGTTGTAGTACGGGCGGCCGGTGCGCCGGTTCCAGACGACGGTGGTCTCACGCTGGTTCGTGAGGCCCAGCGCGGCGAGGTCCTTGGCGTGCAACCGGGCGCGGTGGAGCGCGGTCTGGATCACGGCGGTGGTACGGGTCCAGATCTCGATCGGGTTGTGCTCCACCCAGCCCGCCTCCGGCAGGATCTGCTGGTGCTCGAGCTGGAACTTGGCGACCTCGCCGCCGTCGTGATCGAAGATCATGAAGCGGGTGCTGGTGGTGCCCTGGTCGACGGCCCCCACGAACTCGGGCATGGTGTTCTTCCTCTCACTCGTCCATCGGGGTGACGACGCCAAGCTCTTCACTCGGCGGGAGGAACCGGGCAATGAGCAGCTGGTAGCAACCGGCCCCGATGACCCCGCCGATCAGCGGGCCCACGATCGGCACCCAGAAGTACAGGCCGCCGTACTGATCTCGCCATGCGCCGCCGTACCCGGTGATGAAGCTCGCCAGGCGCGGCCCGAAGTCGCGCGCCGGATTGATCGCGTAGCCCGCGTCGGCGCCGAAGGCCATGCCGATCCCGACGATGAGCAGCCCGATGACGACGGGCCCCAGGTTGGCGCTGGGCGCCATGTTGGCGGTGTCGGACACGGCGAAGATGACGAACAGCAGGATCGCGGTGCCGATGATCTGGTCGCGCAGCGCGCCCAGCTGGCTCACCGGCAGGCTGCCGTTGCCGGGCAGGGTCGAGAAGACGCCCTGGGTCTTGATCGTGTGCCCGGGGTCGGCCATGCTCAGGACCTCGGTGTAGTTCCACCGCACGATGAGCGCCGCGATGAACGCCCCTGCCGTCTGCGCGAGCGCGTACGGGACGACCTTGCGCCACGCGAACCCGCGGAAGATCGCGAACCCGAGCGTGACGGCGGGGTTGAGGTGCGCGCCCGTGGTCCGGCCCGCCACGTAGACGCCGAGCGCCACCCCGATCCCCCACGCCCAGGCGATGCTGTCGTGGTCACCGAGCTTGGCGGCGACCACCTGCGCGACCACGCCGACGCCGAACAGGATGAGCACCATCGTCCCGGCGAACTCAGCAATCAGCTCGCCGGCCAGCCCCATCCTGTTGTGACGTCCGGCCACCTGTCCTCCCTGCGCACGTGATCGTTGTGTGCCATTCCCGATTTCCGGGAACGCATACTGATCGTGCGCTATACGTCACGCAAAGTGACGAGTGAAGGTCACCAGGCTCGTTCCGGGGCCGTTGTAACCGGGGACGGGCTCGCCGGCCTCGAACCCCATGCTGCGGTGGAACGCGATGGACGTCCGGTTGACGGGTGCGGTGATGGCTTTCACGACGCGCCGGTCGTGCCGGCGGGCCAGCTCGAAGAAGCGCTCGTACATGGTGCGGGCGAGGCCGCCGTTCCTGGCCTCGGGCGAGACGCCGACGAAGTGGATGTACGCCTCGTCGGGCACGGACGGGGAGAGGAAGCCGATCAGGAAGCCCGCCATGCCCGCCGGACCTTCCGCGATCAGGCTGGTCTGGTGGAAGTGGTCGAGGAAGAGCCTGGGCAGGGCGGGCAGGACCGGACGGCCCCACCATTCGTCCACGACGGCGGCGATGGGGTCGTAGTCGGCGGGGGTGGCGGTGCGCAGCTCATATTCGTGCGGTTGTATCACGATCGTCGGAGTCTATTGGAGAGCGTCTCATCAGAACGCCGGGATCAGCCCTGGCCTCCGAGCCGGGCGTAGGCCGCGGGCGGCATGCCGACCGCGGCGGTGAAGTCGCGGGTCAGGTGCGCCTGGTCGGTGTAGCCGAGCTCGGCGGCCAGCGTGGCGAGGTCGAGGCCCTGGTAGACCCGCTCGGCGGCCTCGTGCAGCCGGAAGCGGCAGATCACCCACTTGGGGCCGATGCCGACATAGTCCCGGAACAGCCGCTGCAGCGAGCGCACCGACCGCCCCGATCTGGCGGCAAGCTCGTCGACCCTGGTCACGGACACGTCGCTCTCCGCCAGCGCCACCAGTGCCGCGACCTCTTCCGCCAGCGGGTCCCGATCCGGCCCCAGCCCCACCAGGAACCTCTCGACGAGCGCGATGGCGGCCCGGGCGTCGGGCTCGGCCAGGACCTGCTCGACCAGGGTCGCGCCCGCCGCGCCGAACATCTCGCCGATCTCCACGAAGCGGCCGGTCAGCTGGGACACCGGACCGCCGAGGAACGGCCGGAAGCCGCCGGGACGGAAGCGCGTGCCGAGCGCGCGGCCACTGCCCCGCATCGTGTAGGAGAACCCGCCCTTGATCACTCCAGCGATCTGGTGGAAGTCCTGGACGATCGTCATGTTGACGGTGGGGTGGGAGACGATGCGCTGTTCGTACGGCTCGGCGAGGTCGGTCCACGTGACGACCCAGAAGTGATCCACAAACGCCGAGAGCTCGGGCGACGGGGCCTGCCGCAGGAAATCGAAGGCCCTGAGCCCCGCGTACGGGTTGACCCAGCCGCGCTGTCGCGTTTCTACAAGCCGCCCCTCGGGCAGGCGGGGCACAATGGCTGCCATGGAAGACATGATGCCGGTGATGACACGTGCCACCGAACGGACCGCGGGACTGGTGCGCGCGGTGCGGCCAGAGCAGCTCGGGTTCGCGACGCCATGCGAGAAGTTCGACGTCAAGGACCTGATCAACCACCTCGAGTGGGTGGCGGAGATGTTCGAGCTTCTGGGCCGCAAGGAGCCACGGCCTGAGCAGGGGCCTTACGCGGGCGACTTCCCCGAGCGGGCGGAGCGCATGCTGGCCGCCTGGTCACGACCCGAGGCATGGGAGGGGACCAGCCCCGACATGGGCCTGCCGATGACCGCGCTGGCCCATATGTACCTCGTCGACATGGTCGTGCATGGCTGGGACCTGGCCAGGGCCACCGGTCAGGAGTACGGGCCGGACCCTGAGGCCCTCTCGCGGGCGTGGCACTTCACTGACCAGATGGTGGAGATGGGCAGGCAGTACGGCGCCTTCGGGCCACCGGTGGCGGTGCCGGACGACGCCCCGCAGTTCGACCGCCTGCTCGGCATCATGGGCCGGGATCCGGCCTGGACGCCCTGACCCGCCCCTTGCTCAGGCCCAGTGTGGGGGCTTGTTGTCGAGGTAGAAGGCGTCGGGGTCGCTCTCGCGCCAGTCGCCCCAGCCCTCGTCCGTGTCGTCCGCCGTCTGGTCCGGTAGAAAATCCTTCACGCCCAACATGCTACCCAGGCGTACAAACCTGCACCTAGCGTGTTCACAGGTCCAAAGACAGGCGAGACCTGCGGCGGTACGATGCGAAGGCAGGTGTCGCCTACCCCCCGTGAGGCTGCCCATGGCCACCCCGACAGGCTGGCGGCGAGAAGGCAATCTGCCGGCGGAGCTGACCAGCTTCATTGGCCGGACGCGCCTCCTCGCCACTCTCAAACGGCACCTCAGCGAGTCTCGCCTGGTGACCGTGACGGGCATCGGGGGTGTCGGCAAGTCGCGCACGGTGTTGCGGCTGGCGCATCAGGTGCGGTCACACTATCCCGACGGCGTGTGGTTCGCCGATCTCGGGCGGCTGCAGGACGCGGGCATGGTCAGGCAGACCATCGCCTCCGCGCTCGGCATCGCCGACCAGTCCTCGCGGGCCGAGTCCGAGTCGCTGGCGGAGTGGGTCGGCGAGCGCGACATGCTGCTGATCATCGACACCTGCGAGCACCTGGTGACCGGGTGCGCCGAGCTGGTGCACGAGTTGCTGGAGGCGGCGCCCAATCTGAAGGTGCTGGCCACCAGCCGGCAGTCGCTCAACCTGCCGTACGAGCACGTGGTGCCGGTGCCGCCACTCCACGTGCCCGGCGACGATCCGGTGGAGAACATCTTCACCAACGAGTCCGTCCAGTTGTTCGCTGCCCGGGCGGGGGCCAGCGTGGCCGACTTCATGCTCGACGAGGACAACATCGGCACCGTCGCCGAGTTGTGCCGACGCCTCGACGGCATCCCGCTCGCGATCGAGCTGGCCGCCGTGCGGCTGCGGGCGCTGTCCGTGGAGCAGATCCTCGGGCTGCTGACCGATCGCTTCAGCCTGCTGGCGGGCGCGAGCCGTACGGCCCTGCCCCGGCACCAGACGCTGCGCGCGGCCATCGGGTGGAGTCACGAGCTGTGCGAGCCCGCGGAGCGGCTGCTGTGGGCGCGGCTGTCGGTGTTCGCGGGCGACTTCGAGCTGGACGCTGCCCGGTTCGTCTGCTCCGACGGGCGCCTGTCCGCCGAGCGCATCACCGAGCTCGTCGGCAACCTGGTCGAGAAGTCCATCCTGCTGATCAGGAACAACGAGGCCGGCCTGCGCTACAAGCTGATCGACACCCTGGCCGAATACGGCGAGGAGTGGCTCGACAAGCTGGGCCAGGCCGAGCAGATGCGCAAGCGGCATCTGGAGTACTACCTCAACCTGGCCAAGCGCGGTGAGGACGCCTGGTCAGGGCCACGGCAGATCTACTGGTTCGTCCGCATGCGCCAGGAGCACCACAACGTCCGGATCGCGCTCGAATACGCACTGAAGACGCCAGGCAAGGAGCCGCTGGCGCTGACGTTGCTCTCGTCGCTCTGGTTCATGTGGGTCTGCTGCGGGTTCGCCCGCGAGGGGCGCCTCTACCTGGAGCGGGCGCTGGAGGCCAACCCCGGCCCGAGCAGGGAGCGGTGCAAGGCGCTCTGGGTGCTCGCCTACGTCCGCAACTCCCAGGGCGACAGCGTCGGAGGCCAGGCGGCGGCGGAGGCCTGCAGCTCCGAGGCCGTCCAGGTGGGCGACTCCCGGTCGGTGATCCTGGCCTCCAAGATGCAGGGCACCGCGGCCATGCTCCAGGGCGACATGCAGAAGGCGAGCGCGCTGCTGGGCGTGGCGATCGAGTTCAACACCGACAACAAGGAGCTCAACCCCGGCCTGCTGCCCGCCATCGTCGAGTTGTCCATCGTGCTGACCGCGCAGGGGGAGTTCTACGAGGCCGAGTCCCTGCTGCAGGACTGCCTGCTGGTGTGCAGGGAGCGCGGCGAGCTCTGGCTGAGCTCGCACGCGCAGTGGGCGCTGGCGGGCACCAAGCTCGCGACCAACCGGCCCGAGGAGGCACTGCAGAGCGTCAGGGAGGGATTGCGGATCAAGCTGCACTTCCACGACACCCTCGGCACTCTGCTCGCGCTGGAGTCCGCGGCACGGATCTTCGTGGCCCTGGACCGGCTACCGCTGGCCGCCCTGCTGCTGGGGGCGTTGCAGCAGAACTGGAGATCGGCCGGCCTGCCGCAGCTGGGCGCGCCGTTCCTGTCCGACGACCACAACGCGTGCATCAGAGAGTGCGTGCGGCGGATGGGTGAGCTCGCCTACAAGAGCGCCTTCGAAGAGGGCGCGCGGCTTGATCTCGAGGAGGCGTCCTCGCTCGCGCTGGGCGAGCTGGACGCCCTCGACAATGGCTGATCTCTGAACTTTCAGACGGCCTCCGGCCAGCAGGTGTCGTCTGGCCAGGCGTGCACGAAGCGTGCGCTGCCGAAGGAGAACTCGATGTGGCCGCGGACCCAGTGTTCGAGACCGCGTACGTAGTTGAGCACCGGCGGCGGAGCCCACCTCTCCACCGCCGCGCGCCGGTCGACGAACGCGGCGATCGCCTCGTCGTGCATCCGGGCGACCTCGAGCAGCGCGGCCTGCAGGGAGAGCGACTTGTGGGTCGCCAGCACAGTCACGAGGTTGTGCCGGGCCTTGTCGGTGCGGCGCTCCTTGGCGTACGAGAGCAGGTCGTTGTCCCAGCCGACGAGGTCGCACGCCAGATCGGAGAGCGTGCGCACGTCGGGGTGGTACCAGTCCCCGGTCTCGATCCGGTAGCCGCCGCCGATGTCGATGAGCGCGAAGCAGGTGTAGGTGGCGCCGGTGGTGCGGCGCATCAGCAGATAATCCTCAGGGGTCGGGATCAGGTCGGCCTCGCGGTTGGCCGCCTCCCAGATCTGGGCGAACAGGTACTCCTTCACCGCGCTCCGCCACCGGTCCAGCTGTTCGGGGGTGGCTATCGCGGAGATGCGGTCCAGGAGCTGCTTGAGTGCGAGGCCGAACGCGTCGCCGGGCTCTGGTTCCCTGTTGCCGTCGAGGCTCTCCAGAAGGGACGGCAGCGCGCGGGCGACCGCGGCGGCGCGATGCCCCATGAGCTCGCTCTCGCAGAACCCGTCGTCGAAGGCCCAGAGCCAGAAGTACCAGTCGGTGATCAGCCGGAGACTGTCGCGCGGCACGGTGGGGTTGGTCCGTGCGGGGAGTAGGCCGAGTTCCGAGCGACTGAAGTGCTCGATGGAGTCGGCGCCGGGGAGCATGTTTGAGGCGGCCACCCATGCCTGGCTCTCCGCAGTGACCTCCGCTGCATGGGCGTTGATCTCATTGGGGAACGGGCATGGCAGCGGAGGGATGTGGAGTGGTCGCCTACTGAAGGGATGCGCAGAATTAACCACATCCTCAGCATGACTACAGACTGCCCGTAAGGCCACACTCGACAACTTCTACGCCTTAAAAGCTTATTTCACATTATGAATCACGATGCCGTGAACCATTGGATAAACTGGTCATTCGCGAACATTCGCGCTGTGTCCAAAGCCGACGGCGTGCCCGCGTCAGGGTCGGCGCCCCCGCCCAGCAACGCTCTGACCACTGCGGATTCCTTCTTGAAGACCGCGCCCGCGAGCGGCGTCTGCCCGCGGTCGTTGACCCGATTGGGATCGGCGCCGCATGTGACAAGCATGCGTACAGTCTCGGCGTGACCGTAATAAGCCGCCGGCATCAGCAAAGTGTCACCTTTGCTGATGGCCAGGTTGACCGGCACCCCCGCCTCGACATGAGCGCGCAGCGTCTCGGTGTCGCCCGCCCTGGCCAGGTCGAACATCCTGGGCGCGGACTCTCCGAGTTCCGGGTCCCGGTCCATGCGTCCCATTGTGCCTCGATAGGGTGCCGTGCACGGAATCGTTCCCGCCCCTCTGACGCGGAATCGTTCCGACCCGCCGTAGGTTCTGGAGAAGAGTACCTAGGGAAAGGCTGTCCAACTGTGTTCGACCCGAAGGATCTCTACAAGCTCGCAGACGACGCGCCCGAGCTACCCGATCCGGTGTTGCTGTACCACTTCGACGGTTTTGTCGACGCGGGGAGCGCCGGGCGTCTCGCGCTGGGCCATGTGCTGGCCGAGCTGGAGCACCGGGTCGTGGCGACGTTCGACGTGGACCGACTGCTCGACTACCGGTCCCGCCGGCCCATCATGACCTTCGACACCGACCGGTGGGTCGAGTGCGAGAGCCCGGAGCTGGCCGTTTACGTCGCGAAGGACTCCACGGGGACGGAGTTCCTGGTGATGAACGGGCCCGAGCCCGACCGGGAGTGGGAGCTGTTCACCAAGGCTGTGTCGGACCTGGTGGCGCGGTTGCGCGTGAGCAAGCTGGTGACGCTGCACGGCATCCCCATGGCGGTCCCGCACACCCGGCCGCTCGGCATCACGATGCACGCCAGCCGGCCCGAGCTGATCAACTCCCAGACGAGCGCCTTCGGGCGCGTCCAGGTGCCGGGGAGCGTGGCGGCGCTGCTGGAGCTGCGGCTGGGGGCGCAGGGGCACGACGCGCTGGGATACGCGATCCACGTGCCGCACTACCTGTCGCAGGCCGAATACCCGACCGCCGCCGTGACCGGCCTTGAGGCGGTGACCAGGGGGACGGGCCTGGTGTTCCCGATGGACTCGCTGCGCGACGCGGCCCGCCGTACGACGACGGAGATCGAGGAGCAGATCACCGCCTCCACGGAGCTGTCCACGGCGATCAAGGGGCTGGAGCAGCAGTACGACGCGTTCGCGGCGGGCTCCGAGCGCGAGAACCTCATGGCCGAGACCACCCCGATGCCCACGGGCGACGAGCTCGCCGCCCAGTTCGAGCGCTTCCTCGCCGAGCGCGACGAGGACTGAACCCCGGCCAGGCTGGATAGCCTGAGGAAATGAGCGAACTCCGGGTCGGGCTGGTCGGCTATGGCACCGCCGGGGCGTACTTCCACGCCCCTCTCATCCACGCCACCCCAGGCCTGTCCCTGGCCGCCGTCGTGACCAGGAACCCCTCCAGGCAGGCCGAGGTGGCCGAGAAGTACGGTGCGGCCCCCGTGTCCGACGTGCAGGAGCTGTGGGACCGGTGCGATCTCGTCGTGGTCGCCTCCCCCAACAGGACGCATGTGGCCACGGCCGTCTCCGCGCTCACCCACGGCCTGCCCGTCGTCGTGGACAAGCCTCTGGCCAGGACCGCCGAGGAGGGCCGCGAGCTGGTGCGGCTGGCCAAGGAGCGCGGGCTCATGCTGACCGTGTTCCAGAACCGGCGGTGGGACGGCGACTTCCGCACCGTACGGAAGCTGGTCGAGGAGGGGCGGCTGGGTGAGGTGCTGCGGTTCGAGTCGAGGTTCGAGCGGTGGCGGCCGGTGCCCAAGGGCGGCTGGCGGGAGACCGGAGGCGTGGCGGAGATCGGCGGGCTGCTCTACGACCTGGGCAGCCACCTCGTCGACCAGGCCCTGCAGCTGCTCGGGCCCGCCCGGGAGGTCTACTGCGAGAGCGACGTGCGGCGTGCGGGAGTGGCCTCCGACGACGACACGTTCATCGCGCTGACGCACTCGGGTGGGGCTCGGTCCCACCTGTGGATGAGCTCGGTGGCCGCCTTCCGCGGGCCCCGGTTCCGGGTGCTCGGGTCGTCGACCGGGTTCGTGAAGTACGGGATGGACCTGCAGGAGGAGCGGCTGCGGGCGGGGATGTCGCCCGGCTCACCCGAGTTCGGGGAGGATGACGAGGGGAGCTGGGGCCTGCTCGGCACGGAGGACGCCCACCGCGCCGTGCAGACCGAGCCGGGGGCGTACCTGGACTTCTACCGCGGCGTGGTGGCGGCGCTGCGCGACGGCGCGCCGCCACCCGTGGACCCGGAGAGCGTGATCGACACACTGACCGTCATCGAGGCCGCCCACCTCTCGGCCACCCAGCGCATGGTCGCCCACCTGACCTGACGCCGGGCACCGGTCAGTCGCGCAGGCGGGCGCGCAACGCGGCCGTGTCGGCCTCGGTCCAGCCGTGCCGGGTCAGCCACCCCATCGGCCCGCCGAACCGGTCGTCGAGCACCCCGAGGAACTGCTCGATGTACCGCGCCCGAGGCATGTGGTCGTCGGCCGGCCGCGAGTCCAGGTCGCCCCGGTACGTCTCACTCCCCCGCAACCGCTTGAGGATCAGCTCCAGCCGCTCCCCCGTGGCCGCGTAGTCCTCGACGATCGCCTCCCGGGTCGCCCCGGCGACCTCCAGTGCCAGCGCCGACAGCACCCCGGTGCGGTCCTTGCCGGCCGCGCAGTGCACCAGCGCCGCCCCGTCGTCCAGCGACATCGCGCGCAGCGCCGCGACCACGGCGTCCGGACGGTCGCGCAGGTAGCCGAAGTAGAAGCCGGTCACCCGCAGTTCCTCGTCCAGAGCGCGCTCGGCCCAGGGCAGCACCCGGTCGCCGTCGATGGTGTCGGCCTCGACGTCGGTGTGCGTGCCACCCTCCGCGAACAACGTCAGATGGTGATGCCGCACCTCGGGCACATGGGTGAGCGGCCCAGGGCCCTCCAGTGAGACCTCGGCGTTCGAGCGGAGGTCCACGACGTGCCGTAGGTTCAGCTCGTTCACCAGCAGCGTCACGTCGGCGGGCGTGAGGCCCTGCAGATTGTCGGCGCGGAAGATCCGCCCGCGGACGGTGCGGCCGCCGTCGCGAGTGGGCAATCCGCCCAGGTCACGCGCGTTGACCGCGCCTTCCAGGTCTATCCACCTCGTCATCTCATCCATTATTGCGACCCTATATGTCCGCCAAATATGAGCAGATTCGAGGTTCATAACGCAGCATGAACGTATGGATCCACGAGCTTTGCCTCCACGGCTGGTGATCGATCCATCGCTGCCCCCGGAGACCTCGGTCGAGCTGCGCTCGAGCCCGCACATCCTCCGCAAGGCTCGATCGGGTGCGCGCATGGACACCACGAAGAACCCCGCCACGCTCTTCCTGCTCCCCGGCTTCCTGGTGATGCTCGCCGTGGTGACCGGCATGGAGGAACTGATGGTCGCAGGCGTGGGAGTCGGCTTGATCGTCCTGATCCGATGGATGGCGCTGGACAGCTCATATCGCTCGACCAGGCGGAAACTGCGCCTCGCCCGCGAGTACGCCAACTACTACATCCTTCCGGAAGACCTGGACTACCCCTGCCAGATGCTGCTGCGCAGGGCTCAGAACGCGGTCGACGCGATCATGGCCTCCCGCGTCCACAGGGACGGCCTGATCGACAGCATCGACAACCAGGTGTCGCTGCCCGAGGAGGTCTGGCAGATCGCCCAGCGGCTGCGGCGGCTGTCGTCCATGCATGCCGAGCACGGCAGGCTCATCCCCCGCGAGCTGCCGACCGGCCTTGAGGACGCGTTCAAGCCCTACTCCAACGCGCTGGACGCCGCCTGGACGTCGCTGTCGCGGCGCGTACGCCACCTGGAGAAGTACGCCAAGCAGGTGATCAAGGCGGACCGGGTCTACCACGCGCACCGGCGGCTCGAGGCGCTGGCCGCCAAGACCCCCGAATACCAGCAGCTGATCGCCGACACCGTGCGGGACGAGCTGGGCCGCCAGCACATCAGGGAGCTGTCCGACCAGGCGACGCACGTGCGCAAGCTGTTCGAGGAGAGCATCCTGCAGGCGAGGCAGGCGGCGGGCGAGTTGCTCAGGACTCCCCTCACCTGAGGGTCAGGGCGCGGCACGCCTGAGGAGCTCCAGGGTCCGGCGCATGCCGGCCTCGTTGCCGAGGCTGCGGTAGATCTCCCTGGCCTGTTCCAGCGGCTCCACCGCGGCCCCGCGTCCCCCTGCGTCGAGGTGCGCCTCTCCGAGGTAACGCAGGCTCCTGGCCATCCACCACCGGTCCTCGAGCTCCTCGAACCCCTGCACGGCCCGCCGCAGCTCCTGCTCCGACTCCTCGATCCGGTCCAGCCTGGCCAGCGCCCGCCCGGCCGACACGGCGGTCCTGGCCACCCCCCACGAGTCGCCCAGCGCCGCCAGGATCCGCTCGGCCCGCCGCACGTACTCCAGCTCGCGCAGCCCGTTGTCCGGGTCGCCCACCTCGCCGGCGGCACGAAGGCAGCGGGCCTCCTCCCACAGCTCGCCGCGCTGCCTGAACATCTCGGCGGCCCGGTCGAGGCTGAACCCGGCCCTGGTGAACAGGTTGACGGCCAGCCGGTGGTCGCCCGCCCGGTGCTCGGCGCGCGCCTGCGCGGCCAGCACCTCGCCGTAGACGCGCAGCGTCTGGGCCTCCGAGTAGCGGTTGCCCTCCCGCTTGAAGATCTCCAGGGCGTCCTCAAGCAGCTCCCTGGCCTCGTCGGGACGGCGTTCCGCCATGCGCATCTCGGCCAGGTTGCGCTGGGTGCGGGCCATCCACCACAGGTCGTCGTCGCCCTTGAACGCGGTGATGGCCCCGATGAGGTAGCCCTGCGCCCGGTCCAGGTGGCCGTCGCTGAACAGCGTCATCCCGATCGTGCGCATGGCCCTGGCCGCCCACCACGACTCCCCCAGCTCGGTGAACGTCTCCAGGGCCCGTTCCGCCTCCCCCAGCGCCCGCTCCCGCAGGCCCAGGCCTCCGTGCACGGAGGCGCTGTCGAGCAGCGCGATGGCCAGCGCGCGCCGGTCGCCGGTCTGCGCGGCGGCCTCGCAGCCGATCTCCGCCACGGCCACCCAGTCGGACCAGTACGCGCGCAGCGAGTGGCACAACGAGCAGAACGCCCTGGCCAGCCCCCACGTCAGCTCCCACAGCTGGAGCTGGCGGGCCAGATGGATCATGGCGATCAGCGACAGCCGCTCGGCGTTGAGCCAGTCGGCGGCGCGCACCTCCCCGTCGGGGCTGGAGCGGCGGCCACCCCGGCTCCAGTCCTGCGGCCAGCGGTTCTGGGCGGCATCCTCGGCGCGGCGGCGGTAGCCGTGGAGCACGCGCTCGATGGCGGCCCTGCGCCGCGCCGCCTCGTCCTGCTCGACCAGTTCCGCGGCGAACACCCTGACCAGGTCGTGCAGGCGGTAACGCATCGCGCCGGTCTGGTCGGTGCCCGAGCACTCGGCGAGCTGGGCGTCGATGAGGGCCTCGAGCTGGTCGGCGCCGTCGAGCCCGGAGATGTCGAGCAGCTCGCCGGCCACCCAGCCGGGCACGTCGGGCGCGGTGAGCGCGCTGAGCAGGCGCAGCAGGCGGCGCTGCATCCCCGTGCAGTCGTCGTAGCTCAGCTGTACGGAGGCGCGCACGCTCTTGTCGACCGTCGGGGCCACTTCGAGCTGGTCGAGGCGGCGGCGGGTGTCGGCCAGACGGCCGGCCATCTCGCGCATGGTCCACTGCTCGCGGGTGGCCAGCCGGGCGCCGCAGATGTTGATCGCCAGCGGCAGGTAGTCGCACATCCGCACGACCTCCCTGGCGGCGTCGAGGTCATCGACGACCCTGGCGCCGCCGGCCAGCCGGGCCAGCAGCTCCACGCCGTGCGCCTCGCTGAAGACGCCGAGCCGCGTGTCATGGGTGCCGTTCAGGAACAGCGGCGCGCGTGAGGTGACCAGCACCGCGCAGCCGGGCTCGGCCGGGATCAGCGGCTTGATCTGATCGGCGTCGTGGGCGTTGTCCAGGCCGATGAGGATCCTGCGGCCCTTCGTCCAGGTCAGCCAGAGTTTGCGTAACTCGTCCAGGCCGCCGGGGTCGGTGGTGAGGCGCACGTCCAGCGCGCGCAGGAACCCGATCAGCACCTCGTCGGGGCGTACCGGGGAGTCGACCCCGCCGCGCAGGTCGGCGTAGAGCCTGCCGTCGGGGAACCAGCCGGCCACCTCCTGCCCGAACCTGGTCATCAGCGCCGACTTGCCGACGCCGCCCCGGCCGTACACCGAGACCACGAGCGGCGGCGACAGGTCGGAGGACTTCCTGCGCTCGGCGAAGACCTCGCGTAACTCGGCCAGCGCCTCCGCACGACCGGTGAAGTGCTCGGGGACGGGCGGCCACTGGTCGGGCGAGAGCGGGGCGGGTTCGGGGAGCGCGCGGCGTTTGGGCCCGCGCGGCTCGGTGGTGGCCCAGGTGGTCAGCCCCACGAGCGCGGCCGCCGCCCCGGTCACCGCGATCTTGGCCGCGGGCGGGAGCTCCCAGTCCACGGACGCCGTCAGCACGCTCGCCGCGGCAGCCGCCAGACCGGCGGAGACCGGCGCGGCCCAAGGCACCCTTCTACGTCGTGGTCTCGGTTTGTCCGGCAACTCGCCTGTCAACGAACACCCCCTTGGGGGTGATTCAAACCGATGGGGTACGGCTTGCGCCAGCCGTACCCCATCGTTCATCCACTAGCCGATCACATGACAGGTGGCCGTCGCCGTCTTGGTGGGGTCGCTCTCCGAGATGGCGGTGAGCTTGACCGTGGCCAGCCGGTCACCGTCGGACTCGCGCACGGCGTTCACGGTGACCAGGTCCTGCTTGCCGAAGTCGACGGAGGCCAGCGCGTTCGGGAGCTGGGCGGTCCAGCCCTTGCCCTGGACCTCGGCCTTGAGGCGGTAGACGTCGGAGTTCAGGTAGGCGCTGACGTCCTCCGGGTGCTGGCCCTGTGCCGCAGCCTGCCTGCCCGTGTTGAACAGCGGGAACTTGCAGGTGGAGATGCTCTTGGCGGTCGGCAGGCCGGCCGTCGGGAGCACCTTGACGCCGCGCTTCTGCGGGCCCGCGCCGTCGAGCGAGCGGATGGCGACCGTGTAGGACAGGTGGCCGTCGCGGTCGCGCTTGATGTCGGTGATGTAGAAGTGCAGGCGGTTGGCCTGGTCGACGTACTCGTACTCGCTGCCGGAGTCGGTGCCGGCGTGGAAGAGCGCGTCGGAGAGCTGGCGGTAGTCGCCGATCGTGATCGGCACCTTGGTCCCGTCCGGCATGACGTAGTCGGTCATGTTGATGTCCTGCGGGTTGGCGTCGATCACCCACTCGAACGGAGGCCGGTCCTGGTTCTTGGTCTTGGCCAGCAGGACACCGGAGTCAGGGGTGAACGAGTCGGTGCCCATGCGGTCGACGACCTCGACCGTGTAGTTCTCGTAGCCGCCGCCGTCGCAGAACGGGTCGGCCTTGTCACACGAGCTCTTGTCGCCATCGGTGTCGAAGGAGATGTTGATCCCGGACAGCTCGTTCTTGCCCGGCTGGGCCACGCGGGCCAGGACCTTGGCCGTCACCAGGCCCGACTCGTCGAGCGCCGCGCGCGACAGGCGTAAGACGTTCTGCTCGTCCACCATCTCCAGCTTGATCTTGTTGCGGAGCATGTGCTGGGCGCCCATGGACGCGCCGCCCGTGGGCGGGATCAGCCAGCGGGAGTGCGGGCCGCCCGGGCCGTTGAAGCTGCCGCGGCTGAGCATCTCCCAGATGCCGGTGTACGCCCGCTTGGGCGGCACGGCGTACGGGTTGTTGTAGTTGTCGGCGATGCCCATGATGTGGCTCAGCTCGTGGGCGTAGACGGCCATGCCGGAGCTCTCGGCCTGCACCGAGTCGACGCCGAAGCGGGCGTTCGGCCAGAAGTTGGAGCCGGCCTGCCACGACGTCCAGTCGACGTAGCGGGTGGCCGCCCAGTTGGGCAGCGCCGGGTCCGGCGGGCCCCACTCGTCCGGCACGTCCTCCTTGGTCGGGAACTTCATCATCCCGAACTCCTGCCAGGTGGACGACTCGTCCTGACCGGCGCTCAGGTAGAAGACGAAGTCGAACTGCTTGGCCGCCTCCTCGCCGACGGCGGCGATCCAGGCGGCGTTGCCCTCGGTACGCAGGTTCTTGTTGCAGCTGTCGCCCGACGGGCAGCCGGTGCCCGCCTGGAACTCCATCGCGTACTCGTGGTCCTTGCCCGACAGCGTGTAGGGCCCGAACCCGGTCAGCTCCACCCCGTACCTGCCGCCCGAGTCCTCCATCCAGTACTCGTGGATGGTGTGACCCTTGTTGAGGGCGTTCGGGGTGTTGAGGAAGTCCTGGTAGAACTTGGCCACCTGGTCGCGCGGGACGTCGTGGGCCTCGGCGCTCGGGTTCGAGTAGATCGTCGAGCCCTTGGGCTGCGTGACCACGAATGGCTGGTTCGGGTAGTCGAGCAGCACGAGCGCGCCCTTGAACGTGCGCTTCGACCCCTTGACGGCGGGGTCGTTCCACTTGGTGCCGGGCGGCTGCTTGTAGTCCGCCCACGTCATGTTGTCGGGATTTTCCCAGTTCTGCGGGTCGATCGGCTTGATGCCGCCGGGCGGGCGGGTGCGCAGGGCCTGGGCGTCGGCGGGTGCGTCGCGCTGCCAGGGCTGCGTTTGCGGCCAGTGGTTCTGCCGCCATGGATGCTCAGGGTCGGTGGGGGGTGCTGCGGAAGCAGGGGTTGCCATCAGGCTCACCGGGAGCAGCACGATGGCCGCCAGCAATCCCTTCAGCAGCTTCTTCGGGGCTATCACGGATTGACGGTATAGACGTTATAGACAGAGATCAACGATCAGTTGTACGGAAATGATCGACGTGTAGCGATTTATCAGGACAATTGCCGAAATCGTGCCGTTTGCGCACCTGCCCCGGGTCACGTTTAATGCCCTGAAGGGAAGACCCCGACGGGAGATCACATGCCGTCTGCGATGCGTGCCGGTCCAGCTCTGGGCAGGCGCGCGCCCGCGCCCGTCGTGGTCCATTCCGCCCCGCTGGTGCTGCCCGTTTGCACCGATCCCATCCGTGACGGTGCGGTGGCGGTCAGGGGCGACCGGGTGGTCAAGGTGGACACGCGGGCTTCGGTGCTCTCGTCGTTTCCCGGCGCCGCCGAGGTGCGGTGGACCGGGATGATCGTGGCCGGGCTGGTGGACGCCTGCGCCGCCGTCCCCGCCGCCGGCCCCGGGGTGACCGCCCGAGCCGGCGTGATGTCCGACCTGGCCGATCCGCCCGGGGTTCTCGGCATCTCGTACGTAGAGGTGACCAGCCGGAGCGAGGAGGAGTGGGAGGCGCACGGGCGGGACGCGGTGATCACGGCGCTTCGCGAGGTCGAGCGGCCGTGCGCGGTGGGGGTCGCGGCGCACACGCGGGATCCCCAGGTGCTGGAGGACGTGGCGGTGCTGGCCAGGACGTTCGGGCTGCGGCTGCTGGTGGACCTGGACCGGCACTCGCCCGCGGCACTGGACGAGGCGGGGGCGCTGGGGCCGCTGTGCCACGTCGCCTGCGCCCGGCCCCTGGACCCCGGGGAACGCAAGCTGTTGCGGCTGCGCAATACCGTGGTGGCCGTCTGCCCGTCGCCCGCCCCTGACGTGCTGGCGCTGCTCGACGAGGGCAACCCCGTCGCCCTCGCCACCGGCCCGCCCCTGGGCGGCACCGCCCCTGACACCGCGAACGGCGTCACCGGGCCTGCGGGGTCAGCCGACGGCGGCGCGGGGCGCGCTGCGCCTGCCGGCGTGCTCGCTGTCGCCGGGGCCATCCGGCGGAACGCTCGTGAGCTCGGACTGCGTAGCCGAGGGCTGGACGGCAAGCTGGTGAGGGCGGCGACGCTGGGCGGGGCTCGTGCGCTGGGGATGGATCGGGGCGATGGGCGGATCGGGTCGCTGGCTCCCGGCACCCGGGCCGACTTCGCCGTATTCGACGCCCGTGGCCGCTACCCGTACGCGGCGCTCCTGTCCCAGCCGCCCTGGCTCGGCACGGTCGTCGGCGGCGCGCTGATCACCCCTCCCGCCGCCTGAACACCCGCCCCCACGACAGCACGCCACCCCTGCACCCACCCATGACGTCGCATCGGCCCGGCGCCCCAAGGAACCCGCCACGGAAGGCACGCGCGCGGGCTAGCCGAATTGCTCCTCCACCAGGCTCAGCAAGTCTCGCAGCTGGTCGCGCTGCTCCTCCGTCAGCACGGCGAAGAGTTCCTGGCCCGCCTCCCTGCGGGCGTGGCGGGCGCGGTCGGCGAGGCGGCGGCCCTCCGGGGTGATCAGCACCAGCGTGGAGCGGCGGCTGGCGGGATCGACCTCACGGCGCACCAGCCCCGCCGACTCCAGGGCGTCCACCACCGGCGTGAGCGAGCGGGGCACGATCCGCAGCTCGTCGGCCAGTCGCACCATGCGCAGCGGCTGCGCGGCGTCGGCGAGCACGCGGAGGGCGCGCGCCTGCCCGGGGTTGAGCCCGATCGGCTCCAGCCGACGCACGTATCCGTGCCGCAACCGCCGCCCGACCAGATGCAAGAGCTCGGCGAGCTCCTTTTCTGCCATGTCCTAAGTTTAGCCGGAACAAATATGAGTTAGCCTCTGTTTGAGTGGACATCTGAAAGACATCCCAGGAGTTTTAATGTCAAGCCGTGGCACTCTGGACGTGATGCGACCAAGCGGTCGCTTCGTCGTAGAGCGTGCCGGTTTTGAG